>CAZPYU010000022.1:0-3298 GCA_964590905.1 uncultured Thermoanaerobaculia bacterium | reverse complement strand
GCGACGGAAGGCGAGCTCTTCAGGTAGTCGAGAATGTCGACCTTGATGGTGAGGATCGTGCGCGGCGAGTCCGGATCGTTGGAGAGCACGGTGACGTGCTTGGCGATGGCGCCGTCGAAGCTGTCGGTCGAGACGAGGGCGCGCACTTTGCCGCTCTTGCCGGGCGCGATCTCCTTGTCGAACGAGGCGACAGTGCAACCGCACGACGGCTGGGCGTCCTTGATCTTGAGCGGCGCCTCGCCGCGGTTTTCGAGCACGAACGTCGCTTCGACGCTCTTGCCGCGCCGGATCTTGCCGGCGTCGAAGACCGAAGCGGCGACGACGAGCTGTGGCTGCGGCTTGGCGGCCTCGGCAGCCTCGGTAGCTGCGGCGGCCTCGGCAGCCTCGGCAGTCGGATCCGCCGCGGCGGGCTCGGCCTCCGCAGCCGGCTCGGTCGCCGGCGTGGGCGCCACGGTGGCAGCGGGCTCGGCGGTTGCCGGCGGAGCCGGAGTCTCGCTCTGCGGCTGGGCGACGAGCGCGATCGCCGCGGCGAGAAAAAGCGTGATGGAGAGGAGCGGAACGAGCGGAGCGATGCGACGCTGTCTCATGGTGCCTTCTGCCTCCGCTCCAATGCTATATGCTCCCGGTCTCGCCTCGCGACTCCGCCGATCTCGAGCTTGACTCCCGAGCTGCTCCGAATTCATTGCGTCGCCGTGGGCGGCACCGGGATGGCGCCGCTCGCCGCTCTCCTCGCCGCCGACGGGCATCGTGTCACCGGCTCCGACGCGCCGCTCTATCCGCCGATGTCGACGCTCCTGGCGTCGGTCGGGATCCGCCCGTTCGCGAGTTACGACGCCGGCCATCTCTCGGCCGAGCTCGACCTCGTGGTGATCGGCAACGCGGTGCCTGGTTCGAACGTCGAGGCGGTCGAGTGCGAGCGACTCGGCCTGCCGCGGCTGTCGATGCCCGAGGCGTTGGCGCGCTTCTTCCTGGCCGACCGCCGATCGCTGGTGGTCGCCGGCACCCACGGCAAGACGACGACGACGGCGATGGCGGCTTTCGTGTACACAGCGGCGGGACGCGATCCCGGCTTCCTGGTCGGCGGGGTGCCGATCGATCTCGAGGTCAGCTTTCGCCGCGGCGGGGGCGAGCGATTCGTCGTCGAAGGGGACGAGTACAACGCCGCCTACTTCGATCGCGGCGCCAAGTTTCTCCACTACCGGCCCGAGACCGCGATCGTCACCTCGGTCGAGCACGACCACGCCGATCTCTATCCGACCCCGGAGGCTTTCCGCGCCGCGTTCCGGCAGCTGGTGAAACTGATTCCAGCGAGCGGGTTCCTGGTCGCGTGCGGCGACACGAGCGAGCTCCGGCAGATCGCCGAAGAGGCCGGCTGCGCAGTCGTCTACTACGGCGAGGGTCGCCACAACGACGTCCGCTTTGCGACCGCGCCGATAGCGATCGAGAGCGGCATGCAATTCGAAGTCGGCGAGAAGGGCGACCGAACCTTTCCGGTGCGGCTCGGCGTCTGGGGGGCTCACAACGCAACCAACGCGCTGGCGGTCTGGGCGGCGGCCCGCCACGACGGCATCGAGCCCCGGGAGATCGCCGCCGCGCTGGCGCGCTTCCGCGGCGTGCGGCGTCGCCAAGAGGTGGTAGGTAGCGCCGGCGACGTGGTCGTGGTCGACGACTTCGCGCACCATCCGACAGCGGTCGGCAAGACGCTGGCCGCGCTCGCGGCGCGCTTTCCGAGTCGACGCCTTCTAGCCGCCTTCGAGCCGCGCAGCTTGACGGCGGGGCGCGCCTTCTTCCTGGACGGCTATCGCACCAGCTTTCGTGGCGCCGATCGCGTCTTCCTGGCGCCGATCTACCACCGCGATCGGCTGGCGGCCGAGGAGCGCCTCGATCTCGAGTCGCTGGCCGACGATCTGTCGCGCGCCGGCACGCCCACCGTCGCCACGGCGAGCATAGACGCGCTCGAGGCGCTGCTCGTCGCCGAGAGTCGCGCGGGCGACGTGATCGTGACGATGTCGTCCGGTTCGTTCTCGGGACTTCCGACGCGGCTCGTCCGAGCGCTGGCCGAGCGTCGGGGCGAGCTCGGTTGAGGGCTCTCCGGCCCCTTTGCTAACATAGTCTTGTCGTTTGGAGATCGGCTTGCCTTCATGACCTATCCGGGGAATCCGCTACTCGCCGCCGAGGTGCAGAACAAGATCCGCATCGCCTACCGGCAGTCGGTCGAGTCGGCGATGCGGGGCAACCGCGAAGAGGCGCTGCTCGGTTGCGACTTCGTGCTCCGGCTCGACGCGCAGTTCGATCCGGCTCGGACACTGCAGCAGATGCTCGCCCAGAATCGTCCGCCCGAGGCGTTCCAGGCCCTGCTCGCCGAGGG
Source organism: uncultured Thermoanaerobaculia bacterium (assembly GCA_964590905.1). Classification (GTDB taxonomy): domain Bacteria; phylum Acidobacteriota; class Thermoanaerobaculia; order Multivoradales; family JAGPDF01; genus JACTMI01. The sequence goes on along the minus strand of CAZPYU010000022.1, from coordinate 930 downwards.
CGGCGAGGCGCTGATGGAGTCGCGCACCAGCACGGCGCCGGGGCTCGTCTCGACCTTCGCGCGCCTGCTCGAAGCGCGCCGCTTCGAGGAGCTCCTAGGAGCCGCCCAGGCGCAAGCCGCCGCGGTCACCGGCGATCCCAAGCTCCGCGAGATGGTGGCGACGGCCCAGGCCCGTTTCGAAGCCGAGCCGTTCGTCAAGGAGCTCCTGGCGAGCGCCCGACGGGCGGTGACCGCCGGCCGCCTCGACGAAGTCTCGTCGCTGGTCGAGAAGGCGCGGACGCTCGACGCGTCGCACCCGGGGTTCGCGGAGCTCGAGCGGCAGCGCAGCACCCCCGCGCCTTCCTCCAGCCTGTCGATCGACTGGGACGCCGAGTCGGAGATCCCGGCTTTTGCGCTCGACGAGCCGGCGGCCATGCCCGACCTCTCCGCAGCCGAAGGTCCCTTGGCTGCGACGGCGCCTGCGGCTCCAACGGCTGCGCCGACGGATCTCGATCTGCCCGAGATCGACTTCTCGATGACCTCGCTGCCGGAGTTCGAGCCCGACGCGCCGGAGGTCAGGCCGGCGGTCGATTTCGGCGAGCCGACCGAGGAGTCGGAGGGCGACGGTGCCTTCAAGGTCCGGGCTCTCCTGGACGAGGGCCAGCGCGCCTTCGATCGCGGCGAGTACCAGGGCGCGATCGACTCCTGGTCGCGCATTTTTCTGATCGACATCGACAACCAGGACGCCGCCAAGCTCATCGAAGGGGCGCGGCAGCTGAAGGCGGAGAACGAGCGCGAAGTCGAGGAGATCTTCCACGCCGCGGTGGCGCGCTTCGATGCCGGCGAGTGGGGGCCGGCGCGCGAAGCGTTGCAGCAGGTGCTAGCGCGGCAGCCTTCCTACGTCCTCGCCCGCGAGTACCTCGAAAAGATCGACGAGCGCGAGGCCGGAGG
>CAZPYU010000021.1:0-17687 GCA_964590905.1 uncultured Thermoanaerobaculia bacterium | reverse complement strand
TCGCAGTTGCCACCGGTGGAAGCGGCGAGGTCGACCACGATCGCGCCCGGCCGCATCGCTTCGACCATGGCGCGCGTCAGGAGAACCGGCGCGCGCTTGCCGGGCACCTGCGCCGTGGTGATCACCACGTCGGCTGCCGCCAACCGGCTGGTCAAGATCTCACGCTGCCGGTCGAGAAACTGCTGCGAGACCTCTTGCGCGTAGCCGCCCGACCCTTCGGCGGTCGGCAGCTCGGGCAGGTCGATGAAGCGTCCGCCCAGCGATTCGACCTGTTCCTTGACGGCGGAGCGGACATCCGAGACCTCGACCACGGCTCCGAGCCGCTTGGCGGTGGCGAGCGCCTGCAATCCCGCCACTCCCGCGCCCAAGACGACCACCCGTGCCGGCTGCACGGTGCCGGCGGCGGTCATCATCAAAGGGAACAGCTTGGCGAGCCGCTGGGCGGCGACGAGCACCGCCTTGTAGCCGGCGATCGAAGCCTGCGAGGAGAGCGCATCCATCGCCTGGGCGCGCGTCGTGCGCGGCACCAGCTCCATCGCGAAGGTGCTGATCCCGCGCTCGGCCAGCCGGCGCACGAGGGGAAGGTTCTGGTACGGATCGAGGAAGGCGACGAGGATCGCACCGGAGCGCAGCGAGTCGACTTCGGTCACCAGCGGCTCGAGCACCTTGAGCACGGCGTCGGCGCCCCGGAAAGAAGCGGATACGGAGGCGACGATCTTAGCCCCGGCGGTCTCGTAGGCCGCATCGGGTAGGCCGGCGGAGAGGCCGGCCCCGCTCTGGACCTCCACGTCGAGCCCGGCGTGAACGAGCTTCTTCACAGTCTCCGGCACCGCGGCCACTCGCCGTTCTTTCGGGCGAGTCTCCAGCGGAACGAAAATTCGAGGCATCGAGGGGGCTCCTGAGAGGGAAGGCGGTTCCCATCGTACCGGGCCACAAGAAGCTCGCGCAAGCAGCGCACCGCGAGAGCGGCAGGAGCCTGTCGCCGTTACTCGGGGACCGCGTGTCCGTGCCGGGCCAGATCGAGCACGCTCTTGACCGGCGCGAAGGTCCACCCGGGGAGCTCGACGAAGAGCGTCCTCCAGCCGGCCATAGCGCCGTTCCAGAGGCCTGGGCGTTCGAGCACCGTCAGCTCGCGCCCGTTCTCGAGCTTCTGGGTCACGAACGCGGTCGCCGGGTCGACGTAGCGCTCGAGGCGATACGGAGCGCCGGCGGAATCGCGCAGTGCGCAGACCAGGTCGACGGGATTGAAGTGGGTCGCGCGACGCAGGAGTGCCTGCTGCTCCGCCGAGTCGGGATCGACCTGCGACGACTCGACGAGCTGAAGCGAGGCCTCACCGCGCTCGTCGACGACCCAGTACGGACCGCCGCCCGGTTCGCCGCTATTCGCCACCACGGCACAGACCCGCAGCGGGCGATCGCGATCCTCGACCGCTGGCGCGAGCCCCGACTCGGCTTCGAGGGCAAGCCCGACGAGCGCGAGCTGCCAGGAAGCGAGCTCGGTGTGCCGCGCGGCGGGCAGGACGTTGTCGATGTTCTTGACGATCGCCAGATCGGCGCCGCTCGCCTCGAGGTTGGGCAGCAGGGCGCCGTGGCCGGATGGGCGCAGGAGCAGCTCGCCGGTGCTGGTGCGCGCAAGCTCGCCCGCCGCGTCGAGCGCCAGCGTGTTGGTGGCGGCCGACTGCTCGGAAAGGGTCACCTCGAGACGCAGGCCCGCCGGCATTTCGCCCCGAACCTCGGCGAGAGCTTGCTCGAGAAGTGCGCGAGCCTGCGGTTGTACGGTGAAGTGATGGCGGGCGCCGCCGCCGCGATCGGTGAGGTAGCCGTGTCCCTCGGCGATCTGTTCGGCGAAAGCCGTGACGATCCGCTCGCCGTCGAGGTGGAACGGCAGGAGCGCCTTGGGCAGCCGCGATGCATCCAAGCCAGGAGCGTCGAGAAGCGGCGCGAGGATCTCCTCGAGCGCTTCGGACTCGGAGCGCGAGATCAGATCGCCGAGCGAGACGCCAAGCACAGAAGCCAGTGGCCGCGCCAGAGCAAGCCTGGGGAGAGCGGCGAGAAAGTCGGCGGCGTAGCGCGCCTCCTCGTCTCCCGCGGCGGCGAGCCGGCGGAGCTCGGGAGGAGTCGTTCGAGCATGGTGTTCTCTCGCGGCCGCGAGGGCGCCGAACATGCGCGTCGCGGCGCCCGAAGCGGGCACGAACTTGGTGATTCGACCCGCCTCTCGCGCCCGCAGCCCCAGCGCGACCCAGCGTTCGATCTGCTCGGTTCGCGGGCGGGCGATCCCGTCGTCTACCGTGGCCGGCCGCAGGAGGCGGATAGGAGCGGGCGGATGGCGCAGGAGTACGAGCTGTCGCTCCGCCTCCGCGACCGAGATCGCGGCGGCGGCGAGCTGTGCGAGGTCCGAGGGGGTGAACACGGCGCAGCGGCCCGCGCGTCAAGCTGCGAAGAGCGGCAGCCGATCGACGACCTCGGCCAGCGTCGGCGCAGCGGCATCCTTGGCCGAGAGGAGCGGCGTCGCGAGCGGCCACTCGACGCCGATCGTCGGATCGTTCCAGCGGATCGCGAGATCGCCCTCGGGCCGAAAGGGCGTCGTGCATTTGTACTCGACCTGGGCTCGTTCGGAGGTGACGGCGAAGCCGTGGGCGAAGCCGGGCGGGATCCAGAGCTGGAGAAAGTTGTCCGCCGAGAGCAGCGCGCCGTGCCAGCGCCCGAACTCGGGCGAGCCGCGACGGACGTCGACCGCGACGTCGAAGATCTCGCCCTCGACGCAGCGCACGAGCTTGCCTTGCGGTTCGACGGTCTGAATGTGCAGCCCGCGCAGCGTTCCACGCCGCGACGAGGAGTGATTGTCCTGAACGAACGCGACGTCGAGCCCCAGCGCAGCGAGTTTCGCAGCGTGGAATACCTCCAAGAAGAAGCCGCGCTCGTCGCGAACAACGGTGGGTTCGACGACGAGAACGCCCGGCAGCGACGTCGACTCGAGCCTCACCGACGCTCCTCCTCGGCGATCAGTCGGCGGAGATAGTCGGCGTACTCGGTCTGTCCCAGACTCTCCGCCAGTCGCTCCACGGCGCTCGTCGAGAGCCAGCCTTGCCGAAACGCGATCTCCTCGAGGCAGGCGACCTTGAGCCCCTGGCGATTCTCGACCGCGGCGATGAACTCCGAAGCTTGCATCAGCGACTCGTGGGTGCCCGTGTCGAGCCAGGCGATGCCGCGGCCGAGCACCCGCACCTCGAGCTCGCCGCTCGCCATGTAGGCGCGGTTGACGGCGGTGATCTCGAGCTCGCCGCGCGGCGACGGACGGAGCTCGGCGGCGATCTCGATCACCCGGTGGTCGTAAAAGTAGAGACCGGTCACGGCGAGGTTCGATTTCGGCAGCACCGGCTTCTCCTCGATGCCGAGCGGCGCGCCGCCAGGGTCGAGCTCGACCACGCCGTAGCGCTCGGGATCGCGCACTCGGTAAGCGAAGACCGTCGCGCCGCGCTCGCGCCCCGCGGCGGCGCGCAGCTCCTCCGGGAAGCCGTGGCCGTAGAAGACGTTGTCGCCCAGCGCCAGGGCGACGCCGCCGGCGCCGACAAAGTCGCGGCCGATGCGAAACGCCTGCGCTAGCCCTTCCGGCCTCGGCTGCTCGGCGTAGGAGAGCGCCAGACCGAAGTCCGAGCCGTCGCCCAAGAGACGCCGGTAGGCGGGCAGATCGAGCGGCGTCGAGATGAGGAGGATCTCGCGGATCCCGGCGAGCATCAGGCTCGACAGCGGGTAGTAAACCATCGGCTTGTCGTAGATCGGCAGCAGCTGCTTGGAGACGCCGCGCGTCACCGGATAGAGCCGCGTTCCGGCGCCGCCGGCGAGCACGATTCCTTTCATGGCGAGGCGGCGAGTGTATCAACCGTCCGGCGCGCGTCGCGTAGGATCGCGGGTCGTGATCTCGCTCTCCGAGCCGCGCGCTTGACTCCGTTCCAGGCGCTGGTTCTGGCGCTCGTCCAGGCCACGACCGAGTTCCTGCCGGTCTCCTCGTCGGGTCATCTGATCCTGCTGCCGCGGCTTCTCGGCTGGGCGGACCAGGGCCTCGAGTTCGACATCGCCACCAATACCGGCACGCTGGTCGCGATCGTCGCCTACTTTCGACGCGATCTCGCCCTTCTGGCACGCTCGGCGGTAGGCGCGCTGCGCGCTCGGGACGCGCGCGTCCCCGGCGCCGAGCTCGCCTGGGCGGTCCTCCTCGGCACCGTTCCCGCAGCGATCGTGGGCCTTTTCGTCAAGGAGTGGGTGGCGACAGTGGCGCGGGGCTGGGAGGTGGTGGCGGTGACTGCGGCGGTCTACGGCGCGCTCCTCCTGGTCGCGGACCGGCTCGGCGCCAAGCGGCGCGAGCTCGGCGAGCTCGGTCGCCGCGAAGGGATCTGGATCGGCGTGGCGCAGGCTCTGGCGCTGGTGCCGGGGACATCGCGGTCCGGCGTCACGATCTCTGCGGCGCTGGCGCTCGGCTTCACGCGCGAGGCGGCAGCGCGCTTCTCGTTCCTGCTCGCGGTGCCGATCGGCGCGCTGGTCGGCGCGAAGCAACTGCTCGATCTCGCGCGCGGCGTGCCGCTGGGAGTGCCGCTTCCAGCTCTCGCCATCGGCATCGCGGTTTCGGCGGTCGCCGGCTACGCGGTGATCGCGCTCCTCTTGGGCTGGATTCGCAGCCGCTCGCTCGCCGTCTTCGCCATCTACCGGCTGCTCCTCGCGGCCTTCCTCGGGCTCTACTTCTCCGCTTCCTGAACCGTGGTGCGCGGCGGAAAGAGATAGGAGAGGAGCACCGAGCCTCCTAACAGGAAGAGGATGACGCCGAGCGACCAGCCGATCGACAGGTGCCAGAACTCGGCGACCAGCATCTTCATCCCCACGAAAGCGAGGATGAGACCCAGCGCGTACTTGAGGTAGTGAAACCTGCCCATCATGCTCGCCAGCAGGAAGAAGAGCGAGCGCAGCCCGAGCACGGCGAAGATGTTCGAAGAAAAGACGATGAAGGGGTCGCGGGTGACAGCGAAGATGGCCGGGATCGAGTCGACCGCGAAGACGACGTCGATGACGTCGATGACGACCAAGACGAGGAAGAGGGGTGTGGCGAGCAGCCGGCCGCCCTCGCGCACGAAGAAGCGGTCGCCCTGATAGTTCGAGGTGAGCGGCAGAAAGCGCCGGCAGAGCTTGAGGATCGGGTTGGTTTCGGGGGCGATCGCGTTGTCGCCCGTGAACAGCAGCTTGACGCCGGTGTAAACGAGGAAGACGCCGAAGACGAGGATCATCCAGGCGAAGCGAGCCAGGAGCGCGGCGCCAGCGACGATGAAGACGCCGCGCAAGACGATGGCCCCGAGGATGCCCCAGAAGAGCACTCGGTGTTGGAAGTCGGACGGCACCGCGAAGTAGGAGAAGAGCACCAGGAAGACGAAGAGGTTGTCGACCGAGAGGGCGTACTCGATGAGGTAGCCGGTGGTGAACTCGAGGGCCGGCCCGGCGCCGAAGCGGACTCCTAGCCAGGCCGCGAAGGCGACCGCGAACGAAACGAAGATCAGGGTGTTGCGCGCCGCGGTCTTGGCGCCGATCGTCTTGGAGCCGCGGTTCAGAAAGCCGAGATCCAGGATCAGGATCGCGGTGACGAGACCGAAAAACCAGGCCCAGTGCTCGGCCGTGGCGACGGAGGGGATCAGGGGGAGCTCCCGAAGCGTCTGCGGTGGGCGGTTCGCAGGGCGCTCGCAGCCTATCTCATCGCGCTTCGCGCTCGTCGCAGCGAGCCGCGCGCTCGCCGCGTGCTAGCTTCGCGTGCGTGGCGCTCTTCGTTACCTTCGAGGGGCTCGACGGCAGCGGAAAGTCGACCCAGCTCGCCGGCGCGAGCCGCTGGCTCGAGGGGCTCGGCGTGCCGCTGATCGTCACCCACGAGCCCGGAGGAACGCCGATCGGCGACGCGCTGCGCAAGACTCTCCTTGATCGGCGCCACGGTGAGATGGACGCGCGGGTCGAGCTGTTGTTGGTTTTTGCGGCGCGGCGGCAACATCTCGTGCAGGTCATCGAGCCGACCCTCGCGGCGGGACGCCACGTCCTCTGCGATCGCTTCACCGACTCGACAGTCGCCTATCAGGGCTACGGCAGAGGCATCGATCTCGACCTCGTGGCCGAGGTCGACCGGCTCGCGACCGGCGGACGCCGGCCCGATCGGACGTTGCTCTTCGATCTCCCCGCCGAGCAGGCGCGCGCGCGCGGCCACTCCGGCGCGCGCCGACAGCGCGACGAGGTCGACCGGCTCGACGCCGAAAGCCTCGCCTTCTACGAGCGCGTGCGCGCAGGCTATCTAGCGCTCCTCGAAGCAGAGCCACAGCGGATTCGACGGATCGACTCCTCCGGTTCACGTGCGGCGACGGAAGCGATGGTGCAAACCGCGCTTGCCGATCTCTTCGAGGTGCGCGGGTGAGTCGGCTACCGGCGCTCCAGGCGGCGCTCGAGCAGGCGCGGCACGGCCGGCTCTACCCGTCGGGCATCCTCCACGGCGGGGCGGAAGAGGCTCGGCGCGAAGCGGCGACGGAGCTCGCTCGGACTCTGCTCTGCGACAGCGCGCCCGAGACGCGCCCGTGTGGCGTTTGTCGCCACTGCCGGCGGATCGACTCCGCGCGCGGCGGCGAACGCTTCCATCCCGATTTCGCGCTCCTCGAACGCGACTTGAAGACGGCGACGTCGGTCGAGGCGACGCGCAACTTCCTGCGCGTTGCGCACTACTCGCCGTTCGAGGCGCGCGGACAGGTCTTCGTGGTCGCGGAGGCCGATTCGCTCTCGCCGGAGGCGGGCGACGCCCTGCTCAAGCTGCTCGAAGAGCCGGGCCTAGGGGCCCCGCGACACTTCTTCCTGCTCGCTCCGTCGGCGCTCGATCTGCCCGCAACGCTGCGCAGCCGCTCGCTGGCTACTTACCTGGGCGCCGCGGCGCCGGCTCCCGAGGAGGCCGTCGCGGCGCTGGCGCGCGGGCTGGCGACGAGTTTCGCGGGCTGGGCGTCGGCGCGCAACCCGCTCTTCTTGCTCGACGCCGCCGGCCGGCTCTTTCGCGCCGGCAAGTTCGACGACCCGCGCTCCGAGCTGCCGTGGACTCTGGCGGCCACCGCGATGCGACGAGCGGCGTTCGCACCGGAGCTGCCGGCGCCGCTGCGGCGTCCGCTGCTCGACCTGGCGCTCGACCTGCTGAGCGAGGCCCCGTCGCTCCGTTTGCGCGGCATCGGCGGGGAGCGGATTCTCGAAGGTCTGATCTGCCAGCGGTTGGCGAGGTAGCTGTCATCACCTGCTGCAGCTACTTCGCGTTGTCTTCGCGCGTCTGATCCCAAAACGCGAATCGTGCGCCGCCTAGCGGCGTATCCGAGTGCGTGGAGAGCTCGGCTCGGCGAAAGAGGTGGAACGCCGCGACCCTCGTCGTACTGGTCGCACTCGCCGCTGCTGCGAGCTCATCGGTTTCGGCTGCGACGAGTGCCAACGAGTGCGTGGGCGCCTCGACGCGCGAGGTCGAGCTCTGGAGTCGAGTCGCGTTGGCGTCGCGGGGCCTTCCAGCCGCTCTTGCCGACGTCGTCGAGCGGGCTGCCGAGGTCTGGAATGCGAGCTCGTGCGGCGCAGAAGGTGCGCTCCCGCGCTTCGTTTCGGTTGCAGAAGCGGCCGATGTGACGGTTTTGATCCGTTGGCACGACAGCGGATCGCCCGAACGGCCGTGGGCCTGTGGCGTCATCTCGGGTACGACCATCGACCTTTTTCGGTTCGCGCGCGATCCTGCTTCCCGCCGCCTGCGCCGCTGCGACTTGATGCCGGCGATCGTTGACAACCTCGCCCACGAGCTAGGGCATCTGCTCGGCCTCAGCGACCAGAATCGACCCGAATGCTCTCGCTTCATCATGAGCGGAGCGCGGCGGCGGGAGGGCGGTTCGTATCAGCCCCGCTTCATTCAACAGAGCGAGTGCTCGTTCGTCCTCTCGCGCTGGCAGCAGGCTCGCGAGGCGAAGCTCGCGGTCGAGGTGGCATCGCGGCCGTCGACTCGTCTCACTGGTGACTTCACCGGCTTGAATTTCCGACCGAACGAGAGGCTGTCCCCGTAATTCATCTTCTTGGCGGGCGCGTGGGGCGGATCTCGACCAGGCTGGGGAGAGCCCGGTCCGGGAAGGTCAGAAGATCGGTGACCACTTGGGCAACGTCTTCGGGCTGCAGCCGCCACCCGCCGCCCTCCCGCATCCGACCGGAGCCGAAGTCGGTCTCGACGCTTCCCGGGCAGATCGCGGCGACGCGGATTCCGTAGTGGCGCAAGTCGAGCATCGCCGCCTCCGAGAGCGCCACCAGCGCGGCCTTCGAGGCGTTGTAGGCGGCGCCGCCGGCGAAGAAGTTCTTTGCGGCGAGCGACGCGATGTTGAAGATCCAGCCCGACCCCTGCTCGCGCATCGCCGGCGCTGCGGCGCGGATGGTGTGAAAGGCGCCGAAGAGATTGGTTTCCAGCGTCTCGCGGAAGAGCTCCTCCGGCATCTCGTCGACCGGTGCGAACTGGCCGACGCCGGCGTTGTTGACCAGAATGTCGAGCCTGGCGTCGTGGGCGAGGATGGTACCCACTAGCGCTTGCACGGCAGCCGCGTCGCGGACGTCGCAGAGCTCGCCGGCGACGGCTCTGGCGTCGAACCGCTCGCTCAGCTCGCGCTCGGCGCGCGCGATCCCCTCCGAGTCGCGACCCGTGAACCAGACGCGTTGGCCGCGCCGGAGGAGCGCTTCGACGATGGCGCGGCCGATGCCGCGACTGCCGCCGGTCACCAGCGCTACCCGTCCGCCGAGCTCCGCCATGGCATCCTCCTAGAGGTGCCCCCCCGAGGGGTATGGGACCCCTGGGGCTGTGCCCCCCGTTCTATTGGGGGTCGATTCTGCTGCGATCTGTCGCCGCCGGCTGTCTCCTGCTCCGCAGTCGGCCTACCCCGAGGAGTGGCATCTGTTGGATCCTGGTGAGCGTACAATGGAGTTGTGAAGTTGCCCCGATTCGCCTCGGCCGCGCTCTCGGCGCTTCTCGGGCTCGCGCTCGCCGTCCCTTCGGCGAGCCTCGCCTGCGTGTCGTCGGCACCTCGCTGCCCCGGAATGCCTCCGGAGCTCGCGGCTCTCTGCCATACACCGGAAGTGACGGCTCCGGACTGCTGCGAGACGGAGCGCCCAGCGCCCACGCGCCGCGCACCGGATACGCTCGCGGCGCCGGAGATCGCGTCGGTGCCGGCGACCCGACCCGTCGCCGAGCTCGCGGCCGAGGCCCTGATCGTCGCCGAGGGCGAAGCGCTCGGCTTCACGCGCGTCGGTGTCTTCCACGACGTCGGGCTCTTCACCCTCCACTCCGTCTTCCGCATCTGATCCCCCTTCCAGGGGAGAGTTCTGCCCGCACCGTCCCGTCTCGGGACGGTGCGAACGACGCTGCCTGGGAGAGGACGAGTGCGCGGAAAAACAGTTGGAATCCGAATCGGAATCTGCGGCGCCATGGCGCTGCGAATGGGTCTCGACGCGGCGAGCGCCGGCGTTGTCGAGCTGGCGGAGGTCGAGCGCCGAGCTCTGGTGGAGTCGCCGACGCTGGCCGCGGCGCGGGCGCGCGCCGAAGAGCAGCGCGCGCGCGTCGGTGCGGCCGGCGTGCTCGCCGACCCTAGCCTCGGCTTCGAGATCTGGAACGCGCTCCCCACGAACGGGAGTCGTGATGCCGAGCTCTGGCTCACCGTCACGCAGCCGCTGCCGGCCCCGGGCAAGCGCGGCGCCCGACGGGCGTCGTCGGCGGTCGCCGCGGAGCTCGCGGGTGAGGAGCTCGCGGCGCTGGAACGCCGCTTCTTGGGCGATCTCCGCCTCGCCTGGGCCGAGCTCTGGTTCGCCCAGCGCGAACGGCAGCTCTTGAACGAGTCGCACGAGGTCGAGGATCTTCTCCTCTCCGTCGCCGAGGCCCGCTTTGGCGGCGGGCGCGAGCCGCTCGGCGCTCCTCTCGCGGCGCGGCTCACCCTCCGCCGGCACGAGCTGCGGCAGCAGTCGGTCGACGCGCGTTGGCTCGCGCTCCAGGCGCGGGTGGTCGAGCTGGCCGGCCTGCGCGACGGGCTCGCGCTGCCGCGCGTCGGCGCGCTGCCCGAGCTCACGTTGCCAGATCTGGAGATCGCCGCAGTGACCGAGAGCAACCCCGGGGTGCGCGTGGCGCTGCGCCGGCTCGAGCTGGCCGAAGCGAATCTGGCGGCGACGCGACTCGACCTCCGCCCCGACTGGTCGGTCGGATCGGGAGTCATCGCGCCCGAAAACGAGGATCCCGACGTCCTGCTGACGGTCGGGGTCGAGCTGCCACTCTTCCGTCGTCGCCGAGTGGGACCGCTGATCGTCGCGGCCGAACACGCGCGCAACGCCGCCCGTGCCGACTTCGACGCGGCGCGAATCGCGGCTCGCGGCGAGCTGACGCGGCTCTACATCGAGCGGGCGCGGATCGACCTGCAGTTGATCCACGTGAGACAGGGGCTGCTTCCCGAAACGAACGCCGCCTTCGAAGCGGCGCGCGCAGCGCTGGTCGGCGAGTCCGGCACGGTGGCCGCGGCGGCGGAGCTGCTCGAGGCCTGGGTCGAAGCCCAAATCGACTTGGCGCGGCTGGAGTCGGAGCGCTTTGCGAATCGTGCCGCGCTGGTCGCGCAACTGCCCAGAGATCCGATCCCCGGAGGTGTGGAATGAGGCTCTTCGTATGTGTCGCGCGGCTGCTCATGGCGCTCTTCCTGTTCGCTCTTGCCGCCACCGGGCTCGTGGCTTGCCGCCCACCGGGTGAGAGCGCCGGGGCGCCAGGTTCTTCGAGCTACTTCTGTCCGATGCATCCGGAGATCGTCTCCGAGCGGCCAGGAACCTGTCCGGTCTGTCAGATGGACCTGGTGCGCCGCGACGATGGTGCCGCCGCTGGGCAGCAGGTGGCGACCGACGGCAAGGCGTTCGCCTCTTCCATCCCGGGCGCGGCGCGCCTCGCCGGAGTCGACGCCATCGAAGCGCGCGCCGAACGGGTGGCGCGCACGGTGCGCACCGTCGGCCGGGTGGTCGCCGACGAGCGGCGGATGGTGCGCGTCGAGTCGCGCTTCGCCGGCTGGATCGCCGAGCTGGACGCCGACTTCACCGGCCGCCGCGTGCGCAGGGGCGAACGGTTGGCGACCATCGACTCACCCGAGCTGTACGCCGCTCAGAACGAGTACCTGGCGGGGCGCGAAGCGGCGCGGCGCTTCCTCGCTTCAGATCTCCCCGAGGTGCGGCGCGGGGGCGACGACCTCGTCCTCGCGGCGCGACGACGACTCGAGCTGCTCAACCTCCCGGCCGAGAGTCTGGCCGAGCTGGAACGAACGCGGGTGCCGAAACGGACGCTCGAAGTCGTGGCGCCGGCCTCCGGGATCGTGACCGAGAAGATGGTCGTCCGCGGTCAGCGCATCGAATCGGGTATGGGACTCTTCACGATCGTCGATCTGTCGTCGATCTGGATCGAAGCCTCTCTCTACGAGACCGACGCCGCCTTCGCGAGAGTCGGGCAGGGCGCGACGATCACCTCCTCCTACGACCCGACGCTGCGCCTCGAGGCGACAGCGAGCTATCTCTCGCCGGCGCTCGACCCGGAGGCGCGAACCCTGCGCGTGCGCTTCCAGGCCGCCAACTCGGACGAGAGGCTCAAGCCGGGGATGTTCGTCGACGTCGAGATCGAGCTGGGAGAGCTCGTGGGCGTCGCGGTTCCCGACGCGGCGGTCCTCGCCACCGGCGAGCGGACGCTCGTCTTCGTCGTCGACGCCAGCGGTTTCTTCACGCCGCGCGAGGTTCGGCTCGCCGGCCGACAGGCGGGCCGCACCTTCGTTCGCGAAGGGCTCGCCTCCGGGGAACGAGTCGCGTCGGAGGCGGCGTTTCTCCTCGACGCCGACTCGCGCCTGCGCGCGGTCGTGGGGCGCGCAGCGTCGGAGGCGGCGGCCGATCCGCACGCCGCTCACCGCGGCGGGGCGGCTTCCGAGGTGCGACAGTGATCAAAAGGCTGATCGTCTTTTCGGCTCGCAATCGCCTCCTCGTCCTGGCGCTCGTTGCCGCCGCGGCGGTGAGCGCGGTGGTGGTGCTCGGCCGTTCCCGACTCGACGCGCTGCCCGACCTCTCCGATCCGCAGGTGATCGTGCTGGCGCGCTGGGACCGCTCACCCGACATCCTGGAGGACCAAGTCGCCTACCCGATCGTCTCGGTCCTACTCGGGACGCCGAAGGTGCGCGCGGTGAGGGCCTTCTCGGATTTCGGCTACTCGTTCGTCTACGTCGTCTTCGAGGACGGGACCGACCTCTACTGGGCGCGATCGCGGGTGTTGGAGCTGCTGTCGAAGATCCAGCCGCAGCTGCCGCGCGGGGTCGCGGTCGAGCTCGGGCCCGACGCCTCGGCCGTCGGCTGGGTCTATCAGTACGCGCTGGTCGACCGCTCGGGCCGGCAGTCGCCGGCCGACCTGCGCTCGCTCCAGGACTGGACGCTCCGCTACGCGCTCCAGGCGGTGCCGGGGGTCGCCGAGGTGGCGTCGTTCGGCGGCTTCGTGAAGCAGGTGCAGATCTCGGTCGACCCGGTCCGGCTGGCGGCGTTCGGATTGACGATCGACGACGTCGGTCGCGCCGTGGCGCGCTCCAACGACGAGATCGGCGCGCGGCTGCTCGAAGGGGGCGGCGCCGAGTACATGGTGCGGGTGCGCGGCTACTCGCGCACCGTGGCTGACTTCGAGGCGATCGCGTTGCGCGCCACCGCAGGCGGCACGCCGGTGCGACTCGGCGAAGTCGCCTCGGTGGCGTGGGGCCCCGAGCTGCGTCGCGGAGTCGGCGAGCTGGACGGGAAGGGCGAAGCGGTCGGCGGGATCGTGGTGGCGCGCCACGGCGAGAACGCCCTGCGCGTCATCGAGCGCGTCGAAGCGCGCCTCGGCGAGCTGCGCCGCTCCCTTCCGGAGGGGGTCGAGATCGTCACCACCTACGATCGATCGAGCCTGATCGAGCGTGCCATCGCGACTCTGACCGACGAGCTGGTGTTGCAGATGATTCTGGTGTCGCTGGTGATCTTCCTCTTCCTCGCCCACGTGCCGTCGGCGATCGTGCCGGTGGTCACCATCCCGGTCTCGGTCCTGCTCGCCTTCATTCCGCTTTACTTCGCCGGCATCACGATCAACCTGATGTCGATCGCGGGAATCGCGATTTCGATCGGCGTCCTGGTCGACGGCGCCATCGTCGAGGTCGAGAACGCCTACAACAAGATCCAGCGCTGGGACGAGGCGGGCCGCCCCGGCGACTTTCACGCCGTGCGCCTGGCGGCGCTGACCGAGGTCGGGCCGGCGGTCTTCTTCTCGCTCCTGGTGATCGCCGTGGCTTTCCTGCCGGTCTTCACGCTCGTCGACCAGGAGGGGCGTCTCTTCCGGCCGCTCGCCTGGTCGAAGAACCTGACCATGGCGCTGGCGGCGATTCTCGCCGTGACGTTGAACCCGGCGCAGCGGATGCTGTTCGCGCGCATCGATCCGTTCGACTTCCGACCGCGTTGGCTGGCGCGGATCGCGACGACGATCCTCGTCGGCAGTTACCGACCCGAGGCCGAGCACCCGATCTCGCGCCGGCTCCACCGGCTCTACGAACCGGTTTGCCGGTTCACTCTGCGGCATCCGCGTGCCGTCCTCGTCGTCGCGGCGCTCGCCGTTCTCGCCACGCTGCCGCTCTACCTACGGCTCGGGCGCGAGTTCATGCCGCCGCTCCACGAGGGCACGATCCTCTACATGCCGACCACCTTCCCCGGGCTTTCGGTGGGCGAAGCGGCGCGCGCGCTCGGAGCGCAGGATCGGATCCTGGCCTCCTTCCCGGAGGTCGTGCGAGTCCACGGCAAGGCGGGGCGCGCGACGACAGCGACCGATCCGGCGCCGCTCTCGATGGTCGAAACCGTGGTCGAGCTGAAACCCGAGCGCAAGTGGCGAGCGAAGCCCACTTGGTATTCGAGCTGGGCGCCCGAGATCGTGCAGCGGCTGCTGCGCCCGTTCTGGCCCGACCGGATCTCCTACGAAGAGCTGGTCGCCGAGATGGACCGCGCGGTGCGCGTCACCGGCTTCACCAACGCCTGGACGATGCCGATCCGGACGCGCATCGACATGCTCTCGACCGGAGTGCGCACGCCGGTCGGGATCAAGGTGCTCGGCCCCGACCTGGCGGAGATCGAGCGGCTGGGGCGCGAGATCGAAGCGGTGGTGAAGCCGTTGCCGGGTACCCGGGCCGCCTTCGCGGAGCGCGCCGCGGGCGGCTATTTCGTCGACATCGAACCCGACCGAGCGGCGCTGGCGCGCTACGGGCTCACGATCGGCGACCTTCAGGAGACGGTGGCCCTCGCGGTCGGCGGCGAGAATGTCGGCACCGTCGTGGCAGGGCGAGAGCGCTACCCGATCCAGGTGCGCTACGCGCGCGAGCTGCGCGACTCGCCCGAGGCGATCGAGCGCGTCCTAGTCGCGACCAGAACGGGTGCGAACGTGCCGCTCGGACAGGTGGCCTCCGTCCGGCTCGTTCAGGGACCGGCGATGATCCGCAACGAGAACGGCTTCCGCGCCGGCTACGTCTTCGTCGATCTCGCGACTTCGGACATCGGCGGTTGGGTGGAGCGGGCGAAGGCCGAGGTCGTGGCGCGCGTGGTACTCCCGCCGGGCTATCTGCTGCTCTGGAGCGGCCAATGGGAGAACATGGTCCGCGTTCGCGAGCGGCTGCAGATCGTGGTGCCGATCACGATCGCGCTCATCGCGCTCCTGCTCTACGCCAACACCAAGTCGGGGTTCAAGACGATGCTGGTGCTGGCGATTGTCCCCTGCTCGGCGGTCGGCGCGATCCTCCTCTTTTGGGCGCTCGGCTACAACGTCTCGATCGCCGCCTGGGTAGGGATGATCGCCCTTCTGGGCCTCGACGCCGAGACCGCGGTCTTCATGCTCCTCTTCCTGGACTTGGCTTGGAAGGAAGCTGGCGAACGCGGAGCGCTGACCACGGTGGCGCAATGGGACGAAGCGATCGTTCACGGTGCGGTCAAGCGCGTACGGCCGAAATTGATGACAGTCGCGGCGGCGTTCTTCGGCCTGCTGCCGATCCTCTTCTCGACCGCGACCGGCGCCGACGTCCTGAAGCGGATCGCGGCGCCGATGATCGGCGGCTTGGTGACGTCGTTCCTGGCCGAGCTGCTGCTCTATCCGCCGGCCTACAAGCTCTGGAAGCTGCGCGGCACGAACTTGGAAGGCGCCAGAGCACCCGTGGAAGTTGGACCATGAAATCGCGAGCGCCCAACCGGCGCTCGACCGGAGCCCACCTTCGGGCTCAGGCAACCAGAAGGGAGACGAGTATGCGATCCCGAATTCCGATCCTGTTTTTCGCAGTGGCCCTCGTGGGGGCCCTCGCCGCGAGGGCGGACGAGACGAAGGATCCCGGTTTCTCCCACCGGGTCATGATGAAAGGGAGCATCGTGTACGCCGGTGAAGAGGGTGTCATCCTCTGCATCGGCACTAACGATGGCGCCAGCGTCGGGCAGGAGCTCGACGTGATGCGCATCAAGAGTGAGCCCGGAGGTTCGCCGAAGGCGGCTCCGCGTTTCTCGCGCGCCAAGGTGGGGAAGGTCCGCATCCAGGAGATCGTCGACGAGCATTTCGCCAAGGCGAAGGTGATCGAAGGGGAGGCGGCCGCCAACGACATCGTGGAGCTGATGAAGGCGAAGTGAAGCGAAGAGGGCGCGGCGCTCCGGCGGAGTCGGTCGGAGCGCCGCTTTTGTTCCGGAACCGTGGGCCCAAGGGAGAATGAAACCGTGAAGCGATTCCTCGCGTCCGTCGTCGTCGCCGCTACTGTCGCCAGTATGTCCAGTGCGGCATCCGTTGTCGCGGCTGGATCGCCCGAGAGTGGAAGCTCCCTCCTCGACGAGTACGCGAGGATTCACGACGCTCTCGCCTCGGATCAGGCCGAGGGCGTTTCCGAAAGCGCGGCGAGGATCGCTGCGGAGGCGCGCGCCGCGTCAGCCCCAGCGGAGGCGAGAGCAGCCTACGAGCAGCTCGCGGCCGCGGCCGAGGCGATGAAGGGCACGGACATCGCGCCGTTGCGCGAACAGATGATGGACCTATCGAAGGCACTAGCAGGCCTGGTCAACGTCGCCGGCGCGAAGGAGGCCGGCATCTATTACTGTCCGATGGCAGGAGGCTACTGGCTGCAGAAGGCGGGCGACGACGAGTTGCGCAATCCGTACTACGGCAAGTCGATGCTGCAATGTGGATCGAAGGTCGACAAGGTGGAGGAAGAGTGAGGGGACCCGCGCTGCGGGCGAGACGCTCCGCGAGCGCTGCGGACCTCCGTTCCCGGTGCGAAGTGGGTCGGGAGTGAGCGATCTCCGGCGTCGACGGCCGTCCGGCTCAGCCGCCGCCGAGGCGCCGGCGCGCCTCGATCACCTCGGGCCGCGTGCTGCCCGGCGCGGCGACCGAGGCGACGAGGTTCCAGAGTGTCCGCGCCCGGTCGGGCTGCTTGGCGAGCTCGGCCGCGCGCGCGGCGCCCCAGAGCGAGCGCAGCCGGTTCGGCGCCTCGACGAGCGTCGCTTCGTAGGCCGCGAGCGCCTCCGGCGCTCGCCCGAGCTCCAGCAGCACATCGGCCAACAGCTCGCGCGGCGGCAGCACGGTGCCGGGAGTCACCGGGTGCTTGCCGACCTTGGAGTCGAGCTCGGCCGCAGCCTGGAGCAGGCGCACCGCCTCGTCGTTCCGTTCGCGCGCGCGCTCGACGAGACCCGCGGCGGCGAGTCGCGTCGCCTCGACGTGCCCGGCCCAGTCGTAGGGGCCGGGCGGCGGCGCCAGGACGAGCCGCTGCTGGATCGCCGTCAGGCGCGCGAGCTCGGCCTCGGCTCGCTCGAGCTTGCCGGTGCGCGCCGCGCCGATTGCGCGGCCGAAGACCGGGATCGCGTCCGCGTAGGCGAAGGGACCGGGCGTCGTGGCCGGCTCGAGTATGCCGAGCGCGGCGGCGTCCTGCCAGTCACCCTTCTCGAGCGGGTAGCGAACCCGGATCGCCGCCAGGGCGTACGCGGCCGCGAAGGTCGGCGCTTCGAGGCTCCGGTGGGCCTCCGCCTCGCGAACGATCGCCAGAGCGTCTTCGTCGCGTCCCGTCTGCAGGTAGCCGTACGCCAGGTAATCGAGGGCGTGGAGCTGGTCGAAGACCGAGGAGACCGGGAAGCTCTCGCGCAACGAGCGCGCGGAGGCGGCCGAGTCGAGGTTCGATGCGATCGCCTCGGACCAGAGCCCGAGCCGCACGAAGATGTGCGACGGCATATGGAGCGCGTGGGGCGAGCTGGGAGCGATGCGCGCGTAGCGGCGGGCGGAGTCGAGCCCGAGGTGCGCGAGCTCGGGGTAGTCGAGCGAGTGGATCAGGTAGTGGGCGACGCCGGGGTGGTTCGGGTACTTGGCGACGAACGGCCGCAAGATCTCGACCGCGCGCTGCTGCTGGGCGTAGCTCGTGTCGCGCGGCGGGGCGGTGCCGAGCAGCATCAGCGCGTGGAAGATGCGCGCCTCGTCGTCGTCCGGGAACCGTTCGGAGAGCGCTGCCAGCGCGTCACGGTAGCGCGTCGCCCGCGTGCGATGGTCGGCAGTCTCCGTGTCGGCGTAGAAAGCGCCGATCGCCGCGATCCAGCCGCGCTCGCGCTCGCTCGGGGCGCCGAGTTCC
>CAZPYU010000020.1:0-14393 GCA_964590905.1 uncultured Thermoanaerobaculia bacterium | reverse complement strand
CGGTTGCCGTCAGCCTCCGGCGCGCCGCTCGGGCTCTCCTTCGAGTTGGTGCGCGAGCTCGTGCCTTCGGCGTTCGCGATCGCGATGCTCGGCGCGATCGAATCGCTCCTCTCGGCGGTAGTCGCCGACGGCATGACCGGTAAGAAGCACGATCCCGACGCCGAGCTCCTGGCGCAAGGGGTCGGCAACGTGTTGTCGCCCCTCTTCGGCGGTATCGCCGCGACCGGCGCCATCGCGCGCACCGCCACCAATGTGCGCGCCGGCGCGCGTTCTCCGTTGGCTGCTGCCTTCCACGCGCTCTTCGTGCTGACCGCGGTGGTTGGACTGGCGCCGCTTCTGGGCTATCTGCCGATGGCGGCGTTGGCGGCGCTCCTCCTTCAAGTGGCGTGGCGGATGGCCGAGGCTCGACACTTCGTGCACGTTCTGCGCGTGGCGCCGCGCGCCGACATCGTGGTCTTGCTCACCTGCTTCGGGCTCACCGTGCTGTTCGACATGGTCGTGGCGGTCACGGTCGGCATCGTCTTCGCGGCGCTCCTCTTCATGCAGCGAATGGCCGAGGTGTCCAAGGCACAGCTCGTCGACCCGGCCGAGCACGACTTGGGCGAGCCGCTGCCCGATGGCGTGCTGCTCTACGAGATCGCTGGACCGCTCTTCTTCGGCGCCGCCAACAAGGCGATGACGACGTTGCGGTCGGTGGCACGCAAAGGCGTCAAGGTGATGATTCTCGACCTGCGCTCGGTGCCGTTCATCGACGCCACCGGCCTGGTGGCGCTCGACTCGACGGTCGGCAAGCTGCGCGACGCCGGCATCGTGGTGGTGCTCGCCGGCGTCCAGCCGCAGCCGCTGCGCGCGCTGGCCAAAGCGCAGTGGCGGAACGTGCCCGGCTCGCTGGCCATCGGCAAGAGTTTCGAGCGCTCGCTCGAAGTGGCGCGGGCGTACGCCACGAGCAGCGAAGAGGCGCCGGGCCTCCACTCCACCCGAGCCTGAAGATTGGGGCCGGGAGCGCCCCCCGCTCAGAAGCTCTCGAGCAGCGTCTGCGGCAGCGTCGCGAGCCAAGGGAACAGTCGCGCTAACTCCTTCACCTGCTCGTCGTCGAGCGCGCCCGCCAACGCCGCGCCGCTCGACCCCTGTTCGCTCGCCTTCCACTCCTCCTTCGTGCGCACCGCGAGCTCCTCGAGGCGAGCCTTGGCGAGCTCGCGATTGGCCGCCGCGAGATCGGACGCCAGGAAGTCGGCGAACTTCCGCTCGACGGTCGCGAGCTCGACTTCGAGGTTGGTCAGCCGCTCGAGCTGCGACGGGCTCGGGCGCCCTTCGAAGGCGACCACATTGCCGTAGAGGGTGCCGAGATGCTCGCGCAGCTTCTCGTCGCCGCCGATGAAGCCGTCGCCTCCGGCGACGAAGCTCTTGCGCAGGGCTTCGGCGTCGTCGGCGAGCTTGGCGATTCGCCGCTTCACGGCGCCGCTCGCCTTCTCGGCGCGCGCCTTGGCGCCGTCGCGCAGCGCGACGAGCTGATCGCCGACGTAGCCCAGCCGCTCGATGTCGTCGTAGAGGCGCATGTCGGTCTGCTGCTTCTTCTGTCGGTCCTCGGCCGAGTACGGATTCCTCGGATCGACGACGAGCGCGACAGTGCCCTCGAGAACCTCCTTGCCCTTGGTCAACCGGATCTTGTAGCTCCCCTCCGCCATGCGCGGCCCTTGGAAGCCGCCGAACAGGAGCCCCGCCGCCGGCGGCACCTTCGGGGGCTTCAGCCGCGTCGCCCAGCGCACCCGGTTGATGCCGACTCGCTTGCTGCCGGGAATCGTGGTGAGGAGTGCCCCGTGGGCGTCGAAGACCTCGACCTTGAGATCGCCGAACAGATGCCGCTTCTTCATCCAGTACACGATGGCAGCGTCTTCCGGCGGATTGTCGCCGACGAACTCGTCGTTGCCGTTGAACCAGGCGCCGATCGAAGCGAGGAGACGCTGCTCGGTCGGGCGCGACGGCAGGAGCGCGATCTCCCGAGCGATCGTTTCGGCGGAAAGGGCGCGCAGCGGCGTCAGGTCGTCGAGGACGTAGATGCCGCGGCCGTGGGTGCCGACGACGAGATCGTGCTCGCGCGGATGGACGACGAGGTCGTGGACCGCGACTCGCGCCGGCAGGCCGCCCTCGAAGCGCGCCCACTGCCGGCCGCCGTCGATCGACAGCCAGAGACCCCACTCGGTGCCGAGATAGAGCAGGTTGGGCGCCACCGGATCCTCGGCGATCACCCAGACGTAGCCTTCGAGGTTCTCCGTCGTCAGCGACTCCCAGCTCTCGCCGTAGTCGCGGGTGCGCCAGAGGTACGGCTTCATGTCGCCGCGGCGATGGTCGTCGATCGCCACGTAGGCGGTGCCCGCGTCGGCCGCGCTGGCCGCGATGCGAGACACCCAGGCCCCCTGCGGCGCACCGGGAATCTTGGCGAGGAGATTCGTCCAGCTCTTGCCGCCGTCGCGCGTCAACTGCACGTTGCCGTCGTCGGTGCCGACCCAGATCGTCTGCGAATCGGCGGGCGATTCGGCGATCGTGTAGATGGTGGTGTTGTTCTCGGCGGTCGAGTTGTCGATCGACAGGCCGCCGGACTCCTTCTGCCGCTGCCGCCGCGCGTCGCCGGTCGTCAGATCGGACGAGATCCGCTCCCAGCTCTCGCCCCGGTTCCGCGAGCGCATCAGAAACTGCGAGCCGATGTAGATCGTCGCCGGGTCGGTCGGCGAGGCGACGAAGCCGGAGTTCCAGTTGAAGCGCAGCTCCTTTTCGCCCTTACCGGCGTACGGCTTGATGTCCTTTGCCTCGCCGGTGGTCAGATCGACGCGCGTCGCCACCCCGCCCTGGATCGTCGTGTAGACGAAGTTCGGATCGATCGCGTCGGCGAAGGTCGCGAAGCCGTCGCCAGGAGAGAGCGCGGTCCAGTCCTTGTTCTCGATCCCACCCCAGCTCTCGGACGGCCCGACCCAGGAGCTGTTGTCCTGCAGGCC
This sequence comes from uncultured Thermoanaerobaculia bacterium, assembly GCA_964590905.1. Classification (GTDB taxonomy): domain Bacteria; phylum Acidobacteriota; class Thermoanaerobaculia; order Multivoradales; family JAGPDF01; genus JACTMI01. Next base: position 11,403 of record CAZPYU010000020.1, on the reverse strand, counting down.
GCCGTAGATCCGATACGGATCCTGGCCGTCGACCGAGATCTTGTAGAACTGGCCGAGCGGCAGATTGCGCGCGAAGCTCCACGCTCCGCCGCGGTTCTTCGACACATAGAGCCCGCCGTCGGTGCCCATATAGAGCTCGTTGGGTCGACCCCGCGGGATCCAGAGGGCGTGGATGTCGCTGTGATACGCGGTCCCGAATCCGCTCGTGAACGGCGAGTTGAAGCTCTTGCCGCCGTCGACCGAGAGGGTCAGGACGAGGCCCGGCTTGTAGACGCGCAGGTGGTCGACCGGATCGACGACGACGGTCGCGAAGTAGAACGGCCGCACCTGCATGTTGAACGAGTCGTTCTGCTGGCTCCAGTTGGCACCGGCGTCGTCCGAACGGTAGAGCGCCGTGGTTGCCTTTTTCTTGGCCCGGTCGCCGGTCTCGATCACGGCGTAGACAGTCGACGGGCGTGAGGGGGCGATCGCCACGGCGACGCGGCCCTTCTCCCCTTTCGGCAGGCCGGCTTCGAGCCGGTTCCAGCTCTCGCCGCCGTCGCTCGACTTGAAGAGGCCCGAGCCGCCGCCACCGGAATTGAAGAAGTCGGGGTAGCGCCGAAAGGTCCACATGCCGGCGTAGAGGATGCGCGGCTCTTGCGGATCGATCGCCAGGTCGGCGCAGCCGGTGTCGGCGTCGACGTAGAGCACCCTCTTCCAGCTCTTGCCGCCGTCGACGCTCTTGAAGACGCCGCGCTCCTCGTTGGCGCTCCAGAGCTTCCCGGTGGCGCAGACGAAGACAGTGTCGTGCGCCTTGGGATCGACGTGGATGCGCGCGATCCGCTCGCTCGCCGTCAGGCCCATGTTCGTCCAGCTCTCGCCGCCGTCGGTCGACTTGTAGACGCCGTCGCCGATCGAAACCGAGTTGCGAACCCACGACTCGCCGGTGCCGACCCAGACCGTCTTGGAGTCGGTCGGGTCGACGCGCACCGCACCGATCGACTGCGGATGCTTGTCGAAGATCGGCTTGAAGACGGTGCCGCCGTCGATCGACTTCCAGACGCCGCCCGAGGCGGCGCCGACGTAGAGGGTCAGCGGCTCGCTCTCGACGCCGTCGAGCGCGGCGATGCGGCCGCTCATCGTGGCCGGGCCGATCGAGCGCGCGGTGAGACCGCCAAACGTCTCGGAGCCGATCTTGACCTCCGCCTCGCCTTCGGCCGGAAGAGCGACGAGCACTGAAGCGACTGCCGCCGAGTAGAACGAGCGTCGAGCGAGAGAAGACATGGCTGGCTCCCGAGTTCGATAGGTGAAGTTGGCGTCAGCTGCCGGCCGGCTTCTCGTCGGCCTTCTTCTCGGGCATCACGAAGAGCGAATCGGGGAGGTCGGCATTGAGCTCGATCTTGTCGACTACGATCGTCGCCCCTTGCGGGGCGCCCTTCGGCTTCTGCTCGATCGAATGGGCGAAGAGCAGCCCGCCGACCTCCTTGTAGTCGCCGTACGCGGCCTCGAACTCGATCTCCTGGTCGCCCCGCTTGCGCTTGCCTTCGGTCTTGATCTGCAGCATCGCCTCGGCGTCGAGATAGAGGAGCGAGACGTCGCCCGCCTTGGTGGTGAGCTTCAGCTTCCACGCCTCGGTCCCCTCGATACTCTCCTTGCCGACGAGCTCGACAGTGTGCCCCTTCTCTTTCCAGTTGAAGAGCGGTCCTTCGATCAGATCGGCCTGCTCTTCGGCGTCCTTCAAGTCGTCGCCGCTCATCGCTTCGGGGTCGGTCTTGCCCAGGAACGGCATGACGCTCCAGCCGATGGCGCCGTCGTAGGCCTGCACGCCAGTCATCCCCTGCAAGACGAACTCGACGCGGATCTTGTTCGGCCGCTTCCAGGAGAGCGTCAGCGGCAGCTCCTGCGCGCCGGCCTGCTGCTTGCCGGTGAGGCGGACCGACTGCACGGCCGCCAGCTTGTCGCGACCGCCGAGGGCGGCGAAGTGGCGGTCGAGGATCTCGTCCAGCGTCTGGGCGGAGAGCGGCGCGGTGAGGAGGAGGAGGGCGAGGGGGAGCAGTCGCGGGCGAAACATCGCGGGGTACCTCGTTCGAGACCAAGGCGCACCGGCGGCGAGCCGGTCGTCGGCCGGGCAGAACGCTCTGGCCCGGAATCGAGAAAGATACGATGAAATGCCCTCCAGGTTGCGCTCGCGCCAGGCGCTCGGCGGATCGAGCCGTGAGAGACGAGCTCCTCGGTTCTGGGTAAGCTCTCCCCCACTCGAGAGACCTTCGAGAGGAGCCAGCGTCTGAGCCCGACGGTCGAGCTACTCAACCTGCGCAAGGCCTTCGACGGGCACGTCGCCGTCGACGAGCTCTCGCTCGCCGTCCCGGCGGGATCGATCTTCGGCCTGCTCGGCCAGAACGGCGCCGGCAAGACGACGACGCTGCGCATGATCATGGACATTCTCGCTCCAGATCGCGGCGAAGTGCGCCTCTTCGGACGGCCGCGGCAGGCGGCCGACAGCCGCCGGATCGGCTACCTGCCGGAGGAGCGCGGCCTCTACCGCAAGATGACTGTCGAAGAGCAGCTCCTCTTTCTGGCCCGACTGCAGGGGATCGCGGCGGCAGAGGCGCGCCGGCGGGTCGGCGAATGGCTGGCGCGGATCGAGCTCGCCGACTGGGCGAAGCGCAAGGTCGAGACGCTTTCGAAAGGGATGCAGCAGAAGATCCAGCTCGTCGCCACCGTGATCCACGACCCCGATCTTCTGATTCTCGACGAACCGTTTTCGGGGCTCGATCCGATCAACCAGGGGCTGTTCAAGGAGCTGCTCGCCGGCTTCCGGGAGCGCGGCAAGACGATCCTCTTTTCGACCCACGTTCTGGAGCAGGCGGAGAAGTTGTGCGATGGAATCGCGCTCATCGCGCGCGGGCGAGTGGTGCTCTCCGGCGAGCTGGCGACGATCAAGCGCGAGCGCGGCACTCGGGCGGTGGAGGCGACGTTCGAACGCGCGCCCGAGACGCTGGACGGACTGTCGGGCGCGGCGCACGTCGAGCTTCGAGACGAGAAGGCCCGAATCGACCTCACGCCCGGTACTACGCCCGCCGCGCTCCTTTCCGAGCTGATCGGGCGCGGCCTTGCGGTTGCCGACTACCATTCGCTCGAGCCCGATCTCGAGTCGATCTTCGTTCAGGCGGTGCGCGATGCGGGTTGAACAGGTGCGGACGATCTTCGAGCGCGAGTATCTGACCCGGGTGCAGAGCAAGGGGTTCTGGATCGCGACCCTCCTTCTGCCGCTGGCGATGGTGGCGCTCGTGATCCTGCCCTCGTTGGTGATGATGAAGACCGAAGCCAGGCACCGACTGACTGTCGTCGACGCGATCGGCGGCGTGGGAGAGCGGCTGGCGCGGCAGCTCGCCGAGCGGGAGACGGAGACGAAGCCCGAGTCCGCCGAGCTCGGCATCGACAGCGAGCGCAAGGAGGAGAGCGCCAGCTTCGAGGTTACCGTCGCCTCCGCCGAAAGCGACGTCGACGCTCAGAAGGCGACGCTCGACGGGCGAGTTCTCGGCGGCGAGATCGACGCGTGGATCTGGCTCTCGTCCGAGAGCCTCGAGTCCAGAACTGTCGAGTACCACGCCGAGAGCGTGTCGAATTTCCTGACCCAGCGCCGGCTCGAGCGCGTGCTCTCTCAGGTCTACTCGGCGGTGCGGCTCGCGGCGGCCGGTTACGAGGCGGAACGAGTGGTCGAGCTGACCCGTCCGGTCGCTCTGGAGACTTTGAAGGTCACCGAGGAGGGCACCCGCGCCGAAGCGGGGATGGCCGGCTTCTTTCTCGCCTACCTCCTCTTCTTCCTGCTCTACACCGTGGTCGCGATCTACGGCGGGCTGGTGATGAACGGCGTTCTCGAGGAGAAGAGCTCGCGCATCGTGGAGGTGCTGCTCGCCACCACCTCACCGCAGGAGCTCCTGATGGGCAAGCTGATCGGCATCAGCCTCGCTGGGCTGACGCAGCTGGGCGTCTGGGCGGTCGCGCTCGGCACGCTCACCGCGCCCGGCGTGGTCGGTCTGCTGGCTTCTGGCTACACCGAGCTGATTCCCGAGGTGCGACTCTCGGTCCTGGTGCACTTCCTCCTGCACTTCCTGCTCGGTTTTCTCCTCTACGCCTCGTTCTACGCCGCGATCGGGGCGGCGACCAATAGCGTCCAGGAGGCACAGCCGTTCACCGGCGTCGTCTTCCCGTTCCTGGTGGCGCCGGTGATCTTCATGATGCCGGTGATCAACGATCCCGATTCGCTGCTCGCGACAGTGCTCTCGCTCATCCCGCCGTTCACGCCGCTCCTGATGATCCTGCGCATCGTCGTCAAGACGCCGCCCGCCTGGCAGATCGCGCTCGGCTACGTCCTGACCACCGCTTTTGTCTGGGGGATGGTCGTCCTCGCGGCGCGGATCTACCGGGTGGGGATCCTGATGTACGGCAAGCGGCCGACTTTTCGCGAGCTCGGGCGCTGGATCCGCTACAGCTGAGCGGGTCAGCGGCCAGGCGGCTCCGAGCGGCCATCCCGCCGGCCGAGGCGCGGGCCGGGGCCGAACCGACTGTCGCGGTCGTGCCGCAACTCACGCAGCGCCTCGAAGGCGAAGCGCTGCTCCGCGGTCAGAATCTCGGCGAGCTCGTCCGCGAACCCCTCGCGCCTCGCCTGCAGGTCGTCGCGCGTGCGGCGCAGCGCGATCAGGGTGTCGCCGACTCTCTGCGCGTCGGCGGCGCCGGAGTCGAGCAGCGAGCGCAGCTCCTCGTGAAGTCGGCGCATCTCGTCGAGCTTGGGACGGGTGGCGACGAGCCCCTCGGCGCGCAGGCGATCGAAGGCGTCGCGCTGGGCGGCGGTCAGCTCGAGGAGCCGCGCGAGGTGCTGGGCGCGCGCCTCGAACCGTGGCGCGAGCGGCGCACTGTCGCGCCGAGCGCCGAGGGCGCCAGGATGGAATCCGCCGGTTCGGCTCCAACCGGCGAAGGCGGGAACGGCGAGAGTGACAGCGAGAAGAGCGGGAAGTATCGGTCGCATCGCAAGCTCCTTTCGGTCGGTGGACGGCACCTGGCGCCGTGTGCCGGCCGTACGAAGCTGAAACCCTGCCGCTGCACTCTTCCTGCGCCCGACCTGCCGCGACGGTCCGCTATCATCGTTCGCGGAGGCGCATGAGCCAAGGCAACTCCCAACGTCTCGACGGACAGTTTCATCTCGTCTCCGGCTCGACGCGCGGCATCGGCCGCGCCATCGCCGTGCGGCTGCTCGCCGACGGGGCGGTGGTCGGCATCCACGGCCGCTCGCTCTCGGAGGTGGAGCGGGTGGCGCGCGAACTCGATCCGGAGCGGACGCTTCCGTTGGCCGCCGACCTCGGCGAGCCCGGGGCTGGAGCTCGGATGGTCGAGGCGTTCCTGGTGCGCGCCGGGCGGATCGACGGGCTGGTCAACAACGCCGGCGGCGGACGAGCGGTCGCCTTCCGCGGCCTCACGGCCGAGAGCTGGAGCGCGACCTTTCGCGTCAACCTCGAAGCGGCGATGTCGGCGGCGCAGGCCGCCTACGTCTGGATGCGCAAGCAGAAGGGGGGCGCGATCGTCAACGTCGCGTCGCTCGCCGCGCACGGGCCAGGCAAGTGGATGGGCGCCGACTACGCCGCCTCCAAGGCCGGTCTTGTGAGTCTCACGCAGAGCCTGGCGCTCGAAGCGGCACGCTTCGGGATCCGGGTCAACGCAGTCTCGCCTGGCTTCGTCGACTCCGACATGACAGCGGCGCTCCCCGAAGCGACGCGCGCTGAGCTCGGCATTCCGCTCGGCCGGCTCGGCCGCGCCGAAGAGGTCGCCAGTGTGGTCGCGTTCCTGCTCTCCTCCGAAGCGTCGTACCTAACCGGACAGGTCGTCCATGTCGACGGCGGCCTCTGGATGCACGGTTGAGAGTCGGCGGATGAACGACGGCCCGCGACGGGTAGCGGTCACCGGCCTCGGTCTGGTGACAGCGATCGGCAGCGACGAGACGAGCGTCTGGGAGAACCTCCTCGCCGGCCGCGGCGGGATCGGCGAGATTCGCGGCAGCGACATCGGCACCGCCGAGGTGCGGATCGGCGCCGAGGTCGATTTCGCGGCGCTCGACCGACTGCAGCGCGGCAAGCTCGCAAAGGCCGACCGGACGCTGCGCTTGGCTGTCGAAGCGGCGCGTCAGGCGCTGGTCGATGCGGGCCGAATCGGCGCAGTGCCCCACGCGCCGCAGGAGATCGCCTCGATCTGGGGCTGCGGCTCCGGTCCAGCCGGGACTCTCGACGAGGCCTATCGGCGCTTCGCCGCCAAGGGCGCGCGGGGGATGCGCCCGTCGACGGTGCCCAACTGCATGGCGAACTCGATCTCGGCCGGCGTCTCAATCGAGTTTCAGCTCCTGGGCACCAACCAGGTGATCGTCTCCGCCTGCACCTCGTCCACCAACGCGATCGGCCACGGCTTTCGCGCCATCCGCAACGGCGACGCCGACGCCGTGTTGGTCGGCGGTGTCGACGCCCTCTTCGATCCGTTTTACTACGGCGTCTGGAACAACCTCGGCGTCTTGTCGACGATCGCCGATCCCGAGCGGGCGCTGCGGCCGTTCGACGTCGAGCGTGCCGGGACGCTGCTCGGCGAGGGGGCTGGAGCGCTGCTGCTCGAATCATTCGCCGTCGCCGAGCGGCGCGGGGCGCGGCTGCGCGGTGAGATCGTCGGCTACGGTGAGTCGTCGGACGGCACCCACATCACCAACCCCGACGTCGGCGGCCAGGTGCGCGCCATCCGCCGCGCGCTCGCGAGCGCCGGCGTCACGCCCGCGGAGATCGGCTACATCAACGCCCACGGCACCGGCACGGCGGCCAACGACGTCACCGAGAGCCGCTCGATTGTCGCGGCGTTGGGAGAGGTGGGCGCCACGATTCCGGTCGGCGCCATGAAATCGTATTTCGGCCACACGCTGGGCGCTTCGGGCGCGATCGAGTCGATCGCCACGCTGCTGGCGCTCGAAGCGGGCGTAGCGCCGCCCAACCGCAACCTCGAGCGGCCCGATCCGGAGTGCGCTTTGACGCTGATTCGGAGCGCGCCCGTGCCGCTCGCCTCGCGGCTGGCGATCAAAAACAGCTTCGGCTTCGGCGGTGGCAACGGGGTGCTGGTGCTGCGCGGTTTCGCGCCAAACTAGGGAGCGAGAAGGAGGGGAGCATGGATCGCAGCGAAATCGTGCGCCGCCTGGGAGTTGTGATCGCGGAGTCGTCGGCGGAAGAGATCGATTGGAGCGCGGTCGGCGAGCCGACGCCGCTCGATTCGTTCGGCTTCGATTCGCTCTCGGTGCTCGACTTGCTCTTCGATCTCGAGGCCGAGTTCGGCGTCGAGATCGCCGCCGAGAAGATGCTCGAGATGAAGACGGTCGGTGAGTTGGTGACTCTTCTCGCGGCTGGCGGCGACGGAGCTGCGTGAGCGAGATTGACGAGCCCGCCACAGCGCAGGACGACAGCGACGAAGAGCGCTCGGCGAGCCGGGCGGGAGCGCTCCGTCGCTTCCTCATGCGGCGGGTGGTGCCGGTTCTGGCGCTGGGCCTGATCCGCCTGCTCGACGCCACCTGGCGCTATCGGGAGAGCGGGCGGGAGCGCTTCGATCGCGCCCGCGCCTCCGGCCGGCCGGTGGTCGGCGCTTTCCTGCACGGGCGCACCTTCCTGCTGCTTCGCTTCATGAGCCGAGCGAAGAACGGCCGTTTCGTCTCGATGTGCTCGAAGAGCCTCGACGGTGACGCGATGGCGAGAGTCGAGGAGGCGCTCGGCTTCGTGGTCGTGCGCGGCTCGTCCGGCCGCGACGGCCTGCCAGCGATCGTCGAGATGATCCGGCGGGTGCGCGCCGACTCGAGCCTCGGCGCCTGTCTGGCGATCGACGGCTCGCGCGGGCCGCGCGGCCGGGTGCAGGGCGGCATCGTGGCGCTGGCGCAGCGCACCGGCGGCGTCATCGTGCCGATCACCGGCGCGGCGCGGCCGGCATTCATCTTCCGCCGGGCGTGGGACCGTACCCTGCTGCCGGCCCCGTTTGCGCGAGTCGACGTTGTCTATGGCGAGCCGCTTACGGTGCCGGCCAAGCTCCGCCCCGACGAGCACGAGCGGCTGCGCGCCGAGCTCGAATCGAGGATGGCGACGCTCCAGGCGGAGGCCGATCGGCGGGTCGGCTTCGGCGACGACGAGCCGGTCGTCGCCAGCTAGAACTTCGAATCACCGAGGCCGCGGTAAATCGATTCGAGCTCCGGCGCGCGCGGCTCGAGCCGCGCCGCCAGCGTCGGCTCGAGACCGATGTCGATCGCGCCGGCGCGAACCCAGACGTAAGCGCCGGGGAGAGCCGACTCGATCTCGCGCCGATAGCGAAAGTCGATGCGGGTCACGATCGCGGCGGGGCGGCGACGTCGTACCAGCTCGAGCGCCGACAGCTCGCGCTCTTCGGGCCGGCGCGAGATGCCGAACAGATCGACGATCTCGGTGCCGGGCGGTGAGAACCAGGCGAGCGCGCCGATCTCGTTGCTGGCCACCGAGCGTGCCGGTCCGTAGCGCCCGAGCCAGAGCGCCGCGGCGGCATACGAGCGCTCTCGATGCGCCGCAAAGCTCACGCTGACGCGGTCGAGAGCGCCGCCGACCGACGGCGCGATCGTGAACCAGATTGCCAGTGGTAGAACGCAGGGGAGCGCCGGTGGCCACCTGCCGAGCGCGCGGGCGGCGGCCTCGAGCACGGGCACCATGCCGATCGCCGCAAGCAGGGCGAGCGCCAAGAGGGGCGGCGCGAAGTACCAGGGGAAGTTGCGCGCGTAGCCGCGACCCGAGAGCGTGAAGAGGGCGACGTAGGCGACGGTCCAGAGCAGAAGAGTCGCCAACGCAAGGCTCGAAACCTGCCGTCGAAGCAGCCGCGCCACGCCGAAGAGCGCGAGCACCGGGAGCACGAGATGCGGCACCGGCGCGACCAGCCAGTAGGCCGACATCCCCACCGTCGCCCGCGCGAACTCGGTCGCGATCTGCGCGGCGCCGTCCGCCCAGCTGCCGACCTCCACACCGAGCTTGGCGTTGATGCTGTCCGGTAGCCAGCGATCGAAGAGGAGGCGATGGACGAGGGGCGCGGCTCCGGCGAGGGCAGCTCCGGCGATCGTCCAGCGCACGGCGGGCCGGCGGCCGACGAGCGCGCCGGCGGCAAGAAAGATCGCCGCCGCGAGCGCACCGTCGAACCGGATCCAGGCCAGCAGCGCGGCCGCGAACGCCAGCGCCGCGAAGCGCCGCCGCGCCAGCGCGAGCGCCGCGCCGGCGACCAGCGCGAGATAGAGCGGCGTCTCCATGCCACCCAGCGCCGGCAGCAGGAGTACAGGGTGCGTGGCCAGAACCGCGGCGGCGAAGACCGCCGCGACGAGCGAGCCGGTGAGCGTCTCTACCAGCCGGCGCACCAGGAGCGCGAGCGCGAGCTCGGCGGCGAACCCGAGCAGGCCGAGCGCCACCGTGGGATCGAGCCCGAGCCAGGACAGAGCCGCCAGGAGCGCCGGCCAGAGGAGCGTCGAGAGCACTGCGTCGCCACTTCCGGGATCGAGGTGGGGCCCGTGCCCGCCGAGCGCGTTGCGCACCACAGCGAGCACGATGTAGCTGTCGTCCAAGAGCCCATGTCGAAATCCGAAACGGGTCGCCGCGACCAGCGCCACGAGTGCGAGATCGCCGCCCCACCTCGCCAGCGCGAGCGGGCGGGCAGTCGCCTGGTTGGCGTTTCCGGAGTCCTCCCCTCCGCCGGGAGTCGTGGGTTCGGCGGAGGCGCGAACGAGAGGCATGGTCGGAAGGATAGCGCCGCGGTTCAGGCGCGCGGGCCGATTGGAATCGCACCAGCTTCGTGATCTCGTGGCTCGAGGATGGGGGCAGGAGCCACTCGCATACCGCTTGCGGGTACTTCATTGAAGGCCGTGAGGCCGTCGACGATCGCGCGGTCAGTGGCCAGAGCCGGCTCTTCGCGCTCCACATGTTCGATGCGCCGCTCGAATGCGTGGCAGCGGCGACGGTGCGAGACGAGACGGAACGGAAGCAAACGATCGCCCTGGAGGTGCCCCTCGTTCCCATGCGCATCCGCTGCGATGCGATCGTCTACTTCAGCGTCGCCACCCAGCTCTGCGATCGACTCAAGACACGAGATCCCTTCGCCACGCTGGACCTAACGCTCAACACCCGCCGTTTGGGAGAGCCGCTCTATCGCCAAGTGGTCGACCAGCCCGATTTCTGTCGGGCCGGCCTGCACTACGATCTCTGGCGGTCCAACGCCTGGATCCGTTCGAACCGCTAGGGGCAGGGCGCCGGGTCGCTCCTAGCGTGAGATCGCGCTTACGCCAGACTATTCAAAGTTATTCGCACAGGTGCTGAAGGAAGTCCCACACCTAGAAGGAGTGTCGGAGGTGTCGTTCTCGTCGGGGTTGGTGACTTCGCAGCCAAAGAACGGCTCGGTTCCCCGTCCGCCGTCGCAGGTATCGTCCTCGTCGCCGCCGTTCATGAACACTTCGTTGCAACGACCCCCGTGAAGGTTGTCATCTCCGTCACCTCCGTTGAGACCGTCGTAACCCCATCCACCGAGCAGGGTGTCGTTGCCGTTGCCGCCACTCAAGAAGTCACAATCGTTCCCACCCTGGAGAGTGTCGTCGTCGCCCTCGCCGAAGAGAAAGTCGACTCCAAAACTACCGAAGACCGTGTCGTTGCCTTCACCGGCGTGGACTACGTCGCTGCCGGCACCGGCGCAGATGACGTCGTCGCCCGAGGTTCCGATGATGGTGTCGTCCCCCGACGTTCCCTCGCAGGTGCACGGCGATGTTGCACCTGCGGTGGGACAGATGATGCCGCCGTTTCCGAATCCGGCCGTAGCGAACCCGACCAGACAGATGGCGACGAGAAGAGCGATACGGCCAGAAGATGGATTGCGTTCGAGTCGGATCAAGTTGTACCCCCTTTTCCGCCATTCTGGGTCGACCTCCTCGACGCTGTCAACGGCGGGCCGATATCCGCTCCCCTTCCTGGATCAGTTCTGCTGGGCCGACAGGTGCTAGCGAATGACCTGATCGGTGACCGGAAGGAAGCGACGGTGGAGGGCGGGAGCACACATCGTCTCGACCGCGGAAGAGGGATCGGAAGCGCGCGATCTTGGCTCCGGATGGCGACGTCCAATCGACCGGACCCGAGATCGGGTTCATTGGGGGCGTCCTAGCGGCGAGAGACTGCCCAGTCCTCCCACTTCAATCCGGCCACCCGCACGAACTCCCTCGCGTTGGATGTCACGAGGATCGCGCCGCGTCGCCGGGCCTGACCAGCGAGGAGGACATCATAGGCGCCGATCGGAGTTCCTGCGGCTTCGAGCTCCGCGCGAACGGTTCCAGCAGCTTCCGCGTCGTCTTCGTCGAACAGTGTCCACTCGAGG
>CAZPYU010000019.1:0-3729 GCA_964590905.1 uncultured Thermoanaerobaculia bacterium | reverse complement strand
CGCGGACGGCCGCGCGCGGCCTCCACGTGCTCGACCGTGCGCTCGCTCTCCAGCTCGCGCAGCACCTCGCGCGCTCCCTCGATCACCGCGGCGGGAATCCCGGCGAGCTGCGCGACGTGGATGCCATAACTTCGGTCGGCCGGACCCTCCGCGATGCGGTGCAGGAAAACCACGCCGTCGCCCCACTCCTTCACCGTCACCTGCACGTTGCGCAGCCGCGGCAGGGTCTCCGCGAGCTGGGTGAGTTCGTGGTAGTGGGTGGCGAAGAGCGTGCGCGGCCGGGGGCCTGAGGCGGCGTGCAGGTGCTCGGTCACCGCCCAGGCCAGCGCCAGGCCGTCGTAGGTCGAGGTGCCGCGCCCGACCTCGTCGAGCAGCACCAGCGAGCGCGGGCTCGCGGAGCGCAGGATGTCGGCGGTGTCCCTCATCTCGACCATGAACGTGCTCTGCCGGGCGCCCAGGCGGTCGGCGGCGCCCACCCGGGTGAAGAGCCGGTCCACGAGCTCGATCTCGGCGCTCGCGGCGGGCACGTACGATCCGGCCTGCGCGAGCAGCACGCACAGCGCAACCTGGCGCAGGTAGGTGCTCTTGCCGCCCATGTTGGGGCCGGTCACGAGCAGGATCTGGCGCGTGCGCCCGTCGAGGTGGACCGAGTTGGGCACGAACTCCCCGCGCGGCAGCAGCCGCTCGACCACCGGATGGCGTGCCCCTTCGATCACCAGCCGGTCGTGGTCCCCGATCTCGGGGCGCACCCACTGGCCGCGAGCCGCGGCTTCGGCGAGCGTGGCCTCGGCGTCGAGCGTGGCGAGCACGTCGGCCGCGCGCTGCAGCCCGGGGACGAACGCCGCAGCTCGCTCGCGCAACTCGACGAACAGTTCGTGCTCGCGCGCCTTCAACTTTTCCTCAGCGCCCAGGATCTCGCTCTCGCGCGCCTTCAAGTCCGGCGTGACGAAGCGCTCGGCGGTGGTGAGTGTCTGGCGGCGCTCGTAGTCGGGCGGGACCTTGCCCAGGTGCGTTCGCGTGATCTCCAGGTAGTAGCCGAAGACGCGGTTGAAGCCGACCTTGAGGCTCGGGATCCCGGTGCGGGCGCGCTCGCTCGCTTCCAGTTCGGCGATCCAGCGCTTGCCCGAGTGTGCGAGATCGTCGAGTGAGTCGCGGTGCGCGTCGTAGCCCGGCCGGATCACGCCGCCCTCGCGCGAGACCGGAGGGGGCTCGGCGGTGAGCGCGCGGGCGAGAAGCGTCTCCAGCTCGGGGATGCCCGCGAGCGCGGCGAGTGTTTCGTTCTCTGCATCGCCCACGATCCCTTCGAGCGATTCCGCGAGCGCGGGCAGCCGCGAGAGCGCCTCGCGCAGGGCACCGAGATCCCGCGGCGTGGCGCGAGCGCAGGCCACGCGCGCCGCCAGCCGCTCGAGATCCGGGAAGCCGCGCAGCCGCTCGCGGAAGCCGGCGCGGCGCTCCCCCGCCGCGAGCCAGCGCTCGACCGCGTCGTGCCGGGCGGCGAGTGCCGGGATCGAGAGCAGCGGGCGCGCAAGCCACGAGCGGAGCCGCCGCGCGCCGAGCCCGGTCACTGTCTGGTTCAGGTGGTGCCAGAGCGTGTGCTGCGGCTCGCCGCCGGGCTGCGGATGGAACAGCTCGAGGTGGCGCTCGGTGGCCGCGTCGTAGCGCAGGACCTCCTCCTCGCGCCAGCGCTCGACCCGCGTGAGCTGGCGGCTCATTCCACCCTGCATGCGGTCGAGGTAGTCGAGAGTGCCTGCGGCCGCCAGCAGCGCCGCTGGCATGTCCTCGAAACCCCCGATCTCTAAGGGCCAGCGCCCGCGCGGCAGCGATGCGTCCCGGAAGCGTCCCGCGGGGACCGGGCTCCGAGCCCCCGGGAGCCCGCGCAGGGCTCCCTCCAGCCGCTCGGCCAGTGTTGCATCGAGATCGGATGCGACCGGCGTCACCCATTCGGCCACCCGGACGCGGGACAGGAACTCGGCAGCCTCTCCCCACGCCAGCTCGAGCAGACGGACCTCGCCGGTCGAGGCGTCGGCGAGGCATACGCCCGCGATCGCGGACTCCGGCCACAGTGCGGCCAGATAGTTGTTGGCCGCGGGGTCGAGGAACGGCTCGCTCGTGACCGAGCCGGGAGTGAGGACCTCCGTCACGCCGCGCTGGACCAGCCCCTTGGCACTCGCCGGGTCCTCGAGCTGATCGCAGATCGCGACCTTGTGCCCGAGGCGCAGCAGGCGTCCCACGTACGCATCGCGCTGGTGCCAGGGCAGCCCGCACATCGGGATCGGGTCGGGATCCTGCCGGTTGCGCGAGGTGAGGGTTAGACCTAAGAGCTGCGCCCCGCGCACCGCGTCCTCGAAGAACATCTCGTAGAAATCCCCGAGGCGGAAGAACAGGAACGCGTCCGGATGCTCGACCTTGACTCGAGCGTATTGCTCCATGAGCGGCGTGCGGGCCGCGGATGAGGATGCCGCGGGTTTCGTCATGGGAACCGGGTCACCTGATAGGTCACGCCCAGTTCCGCGGCCGCGCGCTCCCCGGCGCGAAGCGCCTCATCGCGGGTGCTGAACACCCCCAGGGTCACGACGTGCACGCGCGCGTCACCCTCACCGCGCACGATCACCTGCGCCGCCGGGAACCCCCCGCGCTGGGCGGACTCCGCCAGCGATTTCGCGCGCGCGGCATCTGTGAACGCGCCGATCTGCACCGTCACCGTGCCGCCCGGGCCCGGAGAGGGGGCTGTCACCACCGCGGGGATCGAGACGCGCGCCGCCTCGATGCTGCGCGGGTAGTCGCGGCGGAGCCGATTGCGCGCCCGCCGCGCGACCTCGGGACGCGCGAGGCGATCGGCGAGGGCGATCTGGCGCTCGAGTGCGGCCGGCCCCGCCTCCCCGGGCGTGTGCGAGAGAACGCCCTCGAGGGCCTGGAGCGCCTGCTCCGGGCGGTCAGACAGCTCCCACGCCAGCGCCACGCCCAGCAGGGCGGCAGGGCGCAGCGAAACGTCTGACTGCGCCACTTCATCGAGTGCCAGGCGGGCCTGCTCCGGCTGCTTCAGGGCGAGCCAACTCAGCCCCGCCCAGTAGCGCGCATGGGGTTTCCGATCCGGCTCGAGCCTGGCTCCCGCGCGCCCGAAGGCCGCGCACGCCTGCCGGTACTCGCCGCGGGCGAAGTGGATCTGGCCGAGCACGTAGGCGGCCTCGCCGCCCTCGCTCCCCTGCGCGTGCTCGAGCTCGAACTTCCGCAGCGGCGCGACCAGGCTGTCAGGCGGCCGCGATGCGAGCAGGTCGCGCAGCGCCGAAGGCAGCGGGCTCGCGGGAGTGGCCGCCAGTAGGGAGAGCAGGATGCCAAGTGTCGCTAGCGGGAGCATGGGCGGCCAAGGATAATGCCCGCACCGGCGAATTCCAACACGGCGAATTCCAACCGCCGCGCGACTGCGCCCGCGCCAGGCGCGGGTGCCGGGAAGGGCGGAAACGATCGGGGCAGCCGGTGAGAGCCTCCCCAGGGGGCGTCTCTACCGAGTTCGCATCTAGCCGGTGTGGTCCGACGCGCTTGACGTTGTTCTCAATCTTGGTAACATTACCGTCGACTTGTGACGATGATTCTGCTTGTCCTTTTCCGGGAGGAATCCGGAGCGATCCCCTTTCTTGAATGGCTCGGTGATTTGCCGCTCAAGGCGCAGAGGGCATGTCGAACCAAACTCCAACTGCTGGCCATCCGGGGCCACGAGTTGGAGCGACCGGC
>CAZPYU010000018.1:0-14299 GCA_964590905.1 uncultured Thermoanaerobaculia bacterium | reverse complement strand
TCTCCCGCTCGGCGCCCTATGTTACTCTGGCCGCGAGCTTTTCGAATCTGATCTCGCGGCGCAAGCCGCTCGAACCACCCCCGGAGGCGTGCGATGAGCCAGAAGATCGTCCACATCGTGGGTACCGGCACGATCGGCGAGCCGCTGATCGGTCTCTTTACCGATTTCGGCGACAAGATGGGGATCGACGAGGTCACCTTCCACAAGCGCACGCCGCTCGCTTCCGACCGCTCCAAGATCCGTCATCTGATGGAGCGCGGGGCCAAGCTGGCCGCCGATTCGGATCAGAAGGACGCCTTCGAAAAGCTCGGCCACGAGGTCAGCTTCGAGGCCGAGGAGGCGATCGCGCGCGCCACTGTGGTCATCGACTGCACCCCCGCCGGCAACGAGATGAAGGAGCAGTACTACGACCATATACAGGGTCCGCGCGGCTTCATCGCCCAGGGCAGTGAGTCCGGCTTCGGCAAGCCGTACGCGCGCGGGATCAACGACGAGATCCTGGTCCCCGGCCAAGATCGCTTCATCCAGGTCGTCTCCTGCAACACCCACAGCATCACGACCCTGATCAAAACGCTCTGCGACGAGGGGGGCGGCCGCTACAGCCTGACGCGGGGCAACTTCGTTTGCATGCGGCGCGCCAACGACATTTCGCAGACCAAGGATTTCGCCCCCGCGCCGCAAGTCGGCAAACACGACGACGCCGAATTCGGAACCCACCACGCGCACGATGCCTTCCGCGTCTTCGAGACGATCGGCCTCCAGTTCGACCTCTTTTCGAGCGCGGTCAAGCTGAATACCCAGTACATGCATTCGATCTGGTTCAATCTGCTCTTCGATCGCGACGTCGCCAAGGAGGAGCTGGTATCGCGGTTGCGGGCGAACGTCCGGGTCGCCGTGACCGACAAACGCAACTGCAACGAGATCTTCAGTTTCGGCCGCGACCACGGCTACTATGGCCGCATCCTCTCGCAGGCGGTCGTCGTGCTCCCGACTCTCATCGTGCGCAAGAAGCGCGAGCTGTTCGGCTTCTGCTTCACGCCGCAAGACGGCAACTCTCTGGTCTCCTCGGTCGCAGCGGCGCTATGGCTCATCGACCCCGACGCGGAGAGCGTTTCGAAGCGATTGGAGCCGATCCGCCGCTGGGTCTACACCGAGATCTGAGGCCACGATCCGCTGCGAGCGGGAGCGTCTCGCAGTGAACTGTTCCACAGTGTCGCGGAAGCTCTCGGGCTAGTTTCAATCAAGACGCAGGACTTCCCCGACAAGGGGCTTCAGGGGGATCTGACAATGCGCACCACAGCTCTCACCACTTTCCGTCTCGCTGCCGTCTTCCTGACGGTGAGCGCCACCCTCGCCTGTTCGGGCGACTCGGGCGGACTTTCGGCGGCCCCGACGGCGCAGGTCCTCAGCTCAACGGTCGCGGGACAGGTCGTGGAGGCTCCGGCCGGGACGTCGCGCGACGGAATCCGCGTCGAGGTCGACTCGCCGCGCCTCGCGACCGCCACCGCTTCCGACGGCAGCTTCCGCTTGAGCGGCGTCGAGCCGGGAAACCGGCTGCTGAGCTTCCAAGCGGCCGGGATCTCGGGCTCGCGCTCGCTTTCCGTCGGCGCCGGGCAGACAGTCGAGATCGCAGTCGTGCTGGGGGAGAACGATATCGAGGGTGAGGACGACGACCAGGGCGAAGACGACGACGATCAGGGCGAAGATGACGACGACCAGGGTGAGGACGACGACGACCAGGGCGAAGACGACGACGACCAGGGCGAAGACGATGACGACCAGGGCGAAGATGAAGACGAGGACGAGGACGAAGACGAAGATGAGGACGAAGATGAGGACGACGACGACCAGGGCGAGGACGACTGAAGCCTGACGCCCAGAGGGCGATGACACGAGGCCGGTCCACCGCGAGGTGGGGCCGGCCTTCGTCTTTCTGAGGATTCCGAGACCTGGAACGAGCGAGAGATAGCATCGGGGCGATGCGGGAACGCGAACGGAGTCGGAAACCGAACCGGCGTGTCCCGCCTCCGGCGCGTTCGGCTCGGATTTCGCGAACGATTCGCGAAGTAGCCCTCGCCGAGGTCGACGAGGTCGAGCTGACGATCGAGAAGCTGGTGGCCGGGGGCGACGGATTGGGGCGCTCAGGGGGCGTTCCGATCTTCGTGCCGCGCACGGCGCCCGGCGATCGCGCACGCGTCCGCATTCGCGAGCGCCATCCCGACTACGCCCGTGCCGAGCTGGTCGAGCTGCTGGCGCCCGGACCCGGCCGACGCGAACCGCCCTGCCCGCACTTCGGAGAGTGCGGCGGCTGCGACCTGCAGCACCTCGAGGAGCGAGTCCAGCTGCGCTCGAAATGCGAGGCGACGCTCGAGACCCTTCGCCGCCTCTCCGGTCTCGAGCTGCCGTCGCCGCGGTCGATCCTGGCCGGGGCGAGCTGGGGCTACCGGATTCGCACCCAACTCCACGTCGCCGCGAAGGGCGACGAGATCGCGGTCGGCTACCACGCGCGCGGCTCACACCGAATCGTCGCGGTGAGCGTCTGTCCGATCCTCGAGCCGCGGCTCGAACGCGAGGTGACGGCGCTCAGCGGGCGACTTCGGCCACCTGTGCCGCAGCGGCTCGAGCTGGCTCTGGGCGACGACGGCTCGATCTCGGCGGCCCCCCCGACCGGCGACCTCGTCGGCGGGGAGGTGGTGCGGCGAGTGGGCGAGTTCGACTATCACTTCGACGCGCGCACCTTCTTTCAGGGACACGGAGGGCTCCTGGCACGACTTGTCGGCGCAGTGGTGGGAGAGTGGCGAGGAGCGACGGCGCTCGATCTCTACGGCGGCGTCGGCCTCTTCGCCCTGCCGCTGGCGCGACGCTACGAGCAAGTGACTCTCGTCGAGAGCGATCGCATCGCGACGCGCTACGCGCTGCGCAACGCTCGCGAAGCGGGAGCCGCGAACCTCGAGGTCGTGAATCGGGCGGTGGCGAGCTGGCTCCCGGCAGCTCTTCCAGATCGCGTCGCGAGAGTGCTCGTCGATCCGCCGCGCGACGGTCTCGACCTGGTAACGCGCCGTCTGCTCGTCGCGCGCCCCGCCGAGCGACTGACCTACGCCTCTTGTCACCCGGCCGTCCTGGCGCGCGATCTCCGTGAGTTAGCCGAGTCGTTCGCTGTCGAATCGATCGACCTGGCCGATCTCTTTCCCCAGACGGGCCATCTCGAGGTGGTGGTCCAGCTGGTGCGCAAGGCCAAAGGATGAGCGCGCGACGGGTCGTGCTCACGCGGCGCGAGGTCGCGCTGCTCGCCGGAGTCGTGGCGGCGCTCTTTGGCGTCATCCAGCTCTTGCCGGTCGGAGCGCCGCGCTCGAACCCGCCGGTCGTCGCGGAGCCGCAATGGGACTCGCCACGCACCCGCGAGCTCTTCTTTCGCGCCTGTGCCGACTGCCATTCGAATCAGTCGCGCTGGCCGTGGTACTCCAAGGTCGCCCCGGCCTCCTGGCTCGTCGCCCACGACGTCGCCGAGGCGCGCGAGCATCTCAACGTCTCCGAGTGGCATCGCCCGCAGCGCGACGCGGACGAAGCGGCGGAGATGGTGCGCAAGGGAGAGATGCCCTTCTGGATCTATCGTCCGATGCATGCCGAAGCGCGCCTCGACGATGCGACCAAGCGCGAGCTGATCGCCGGCCTGATCGCGACTTTCGGCGAGGAGAAGGAGAAGTAGATGTCAGCGCGCACCAAGATCGCTGCTCTATTGGTCGGGTTTGCTGCGGTCGCCGCGGTCATCGCGCTGCGCGCCTGCCGGGAGCCTGTGATCACTGTCGAAGTCTCGCGCGTCGAGCGCGGACGGGTCGAACAGATCGCGACCAACTCACGCGCCGGAACCGTGGAGGCACGGCGGCGCGCCAAGCTCTCGCCGGAGCTGGGCGGCCGCGTCGTGCGCGTGGCGCGCGCAGGCGATCGCGTCACCAAGGGCGAGCTGGTGCTCGAGCTCGACGCCGCGCTCGAACGGGGTGAGGAGACTCTCCGCGCGCGTCAGGTCGAAGCGGCGCGCGCCGAGGCCGATCGCGCCTGTCTGGCGGGCGAACGGGCCCAACGCGAGCTGGTCCGCAACGCCAGGCTCGCCGCCGAACAGCTTCTGGCGGCCGATCTGCTCGACCGGCTCGAGAGCCTAGCGCGCGAAGCGGAGGCGGCCTGCGTCGCCGCACGTGCGGCAGAGCAGGCCGCGCAGGCGGCGCTCGAGGTCGCCCGGCTCGCGGTCGAGAAGCGGACGCTGCGGGCGCCGTTCGATGGCGTCGTCGCCGAGGTCTCGATCGCTGTCGGCGAGTGGACGACACCTTCGCCGCCGGCGCTGCCGGTGCCGCCGGTCGTCGACCTCCTCGATCCCGATTCGATCTACGTCGTCTTGCCGATGGACGAAGTGGACGCCGCCATGCTCGCGCCCGGTCTGCCGGCGCGGGTGACTGTCGACTCGCAGCCTGGCGTCCGCTTCGTGGGGAGGGTCGTCCGGGTGGCGCCGTACGTGCTCGACGTCGAGGCGCAGAACCGCACTGTCGAGATCGAGGTCGAGCTCGACGACCTCGCCGGCGCGCGGCTCCTGCCGGGCACGTCGGCGGACGTCGAAGTGATCCTGGCGGCCCGGGAGTCGGCGCTGCGCGTGCCGGCGGCCGCCGTCCTGGCGGGCGATCGCGTGCTGGCAGTCGAGGGGGAGCGGCTCGTCGAGCGGCGGGTGGAGTGCGGCCTGCGCAACTGGGAGCTCGTCGAGGTGACCGCGGGGCTCGCCCTTGGCGAGCGGGTGGTGACCTCGCTCGACCGCACCGAGGTGCGTGCCGGCGCGCGCGTGACGTTCGACACCGACGCCGCACCAGAGCCGTGATCGAGCTCGAGCGCGTCACGCGGACCTTCGTCCTGGGGGGCGAGGAGGTGCACGCTCTGGTTGGCGTCAGCGAGACGATCGCGAGCGGCGAGCAGGTGGCGATCATGGGGCCTTCGGGCTCGGGCAAGTCGACTCTGCTGCACATCGTCGGCTGCCTCGACCGCCCCACGTCGGGCTCGTACCGCTTCGAAGGGCGCGCCGTGGCGGAGCTCGACGAGCGCGAGCTGGACGAGCTGCGCCAGCGGCGAATCGGCTTCGTCTTTCAGACCTTCCACCTGGTGCCGAGACTTGATGCGCGCGGCAACGTCGAGCTGCCGATGATCTTCGCCGGCGTCTCTCGCCGAGCCCGCCGCGAGGCGGCGGAGAGTGCGCTCGCCGCTGTCGGTCTCTCGCCGCGCGCCAAGCACCGGCCGGCCGAGCTTTCGGGCGGCGAGCGGCAGCGGCTGGCGATTGCGCGCGCGCTCGTGATGCGACCGTCGCTGCTCTTGGCCGACGAGCCGACCGGGAACCTCGACAGCCGCTCCGGTGGCGTGGTGCTCGATCTTCTCGACCGGCTGAACGAGGAGGGACTGACGCTCGTAACCGTCACCCACGACCCCAAGGTCGCTCACCGCGCCGACCGCACGTTGATCCTGGCCGACGGCGCCATCGTCCGGCGCGCGGTGCGCGCCGAGCTGGCCGCGGCACTGGCCGACTGGGAGCTGGGCGAGGAGCAGAAGTGAGTCCGCGCGAGCTTCTCCGCTTCGCAGCCGGAGCCCTCGTCGGCCATCGACTGCGGAGCGCGCTCTCGCTCCTGGGTGTGGCGATCGGCATCGCTGCGGTCGTCTTGTTGACCGCCTTGGGCAATGGCGCCCGGCGCTACGTCGTCAACCAGTTCGCCCAACTCGGATCGAACTTCGTCGGCGTGCTGCCGGGGAAGATCGAGACCAGCGGCGCGATCCCAGGCTTCGGTGGCGCGCCGAACGATCTCACTCTGGCCGATGCGCGCGCCCTCGAGCGCGGCCTCCCCGAGGCGCGTTACGTCGAACCGCTGGTGGTCGCCCAGGAGTTCGTCGCCCATGGCGAGCGGCGACGCCAGGTGGTTGTCGCCGGAGTCACCGATCAGTTCCTCGCGGTGCGTCGATTGGCGCTGGCGCGCGGCCGCTTCCTGCCCGATCTCGAGCTCGAGCGCGGCGCGCCGGTGGCAGTGTTGGGGCACGCGGTGGCGCGCGAGCTGTTCGCCGGTGGCGAGGCGGTCGGCGGGGTGGTGCGGGTCGGCGACCGGCGCTGCCGCGTGATCGGAGTCCTGGCGCCGCGCGGAACTCAGCTCGGCCTGGACCTCGACGAAGTCGTGCTGGTGCCGGTGGCGACCGCGATGCAGCTCTTCGACCGGAGCTCGCTCTTCCGCATTCTGATCGAAGCGAAGGACGGTGTTCCTCTAGAACGGATCAAGACGCGCGCCCTGGCAATCTTGGTCGAGCGACACGGCGAAGAGGACGTGACCCTGTTGACCGAAGACGCGGTGATCGCTTCGCTCTCTGCGATCCTCAATGTTCTGACCCTGGCGGTGGCGGCGATCGGAGCGATCTCGCTCGGCGTCGCCGGGATCGGCATCATGAACGTCATGTTGGTCGCCGTCGCCGAGCGCACCGTCGAGATCGGCCTGCTGCGGGCGGTGGGCGCCTCGCGCCGGCAGATCCTGGCCTGCTTTCTGGTCGAGGCGACGATCCTCTCGGGCGCGGGCGGACTGGTCGGCTTGGGAGTCGGCTGGCTCGGAACGCGCGTGCTGGTCCGCATCTGGCCGGCGCTGCCGGCGGCGCCGCCGCTCTGGGCGGTGGTCGCTGCGCTCGTACTCTCGCTCGCTGTCGGCGCGCTCTTCGGATGGATCCCGGCTCGCAAGGCCACCCGGCTCGATCCGGTGCTGGCCTTGGCCAAGCGTTGAGCTGAGCTCCGGATGATCGGTCTCGAGCTGCTCGGCTTGGCGCTCCGCACGCTTCTCGCCGAGCGGTTGCGTTCGCTGCTGTCGATCCTGGGCATCGCCATCGGCGTCGGCTCGGTGGTGCTGCTGACCTCGATCGGCGAAGGGACGCGCCGCTACGTGCTC
This sequence comes from uncultured Thermoanaerobaculia bacterium, assembly GCA_964590905.1. Lineage (GTDB taxonomy): Bacteria > Acidobacteriota > Thermoanaerobaculia > Multivoradales > JAGPDF01 > JACTMI01. The sequence continues at coordinate 7,358 of CAZPYU010000018.1, read as the reverse complement.
GGTCAATTCTCGCAGTTCGGAACCAACCTGCTCTCCATCCATCCCGGAAAGTCGCAGACCTCGGGCCTGCCGGGGATCTTCGGCGGCACGACGCAACCGCTGACCATCGACGACGCCGAAGCGCTGCTGCGCATTCCCGGGGTGACCAACGTGGTGCCGATCGCCTTCGGCTCGGCGCGCATCGAGGGGGGGAGCGACGGCCGCGCCCGCAGCGTGCCGATCTACGGCGTCACGCCGGCGATCCAGGAGGTCTGGAAGTTCCGCGTGCGCCAGGGAAGTTTCTGGCACTCGACCGATCCGCGCCGCGGTGCCTCCGAGTGCGTGCTGGGACAGAAGCTGGCGCGCGAGCTGTTCGGAACCGACAGTCCGCTAGGCCAGTTCGTGCGCGCCGGCGGCGTGCGCTTCCGCGTCGTCGGCTTGATGGAGGCGAAAGGCTCGATGCTGGGCCTCGACATCGACGACGTCGCCTACGTGCCTGTCGCCACCGGCCTGCGGCTGTTCAACTTGGCCGAGCTCCAAGAACTGCACGTCGCCTACGCCAACGCCGCGCTCGCCGATCGCGTCGAGGCGGACGTACGCCGCGTGCTCGCCGCCCGCCATGGCGACGAAGACTTCACTGTCACCTCGCAGAAGGCGATGCTCGAGGTCTTCGGCAACGTGATGGACGTGATCACCCTGTCGGTGGGTGCGATCGCCGGGATTTCGCTCCTGGTCGGCGCGATCGGCATCTTGACCATGATGTGGATCGCAGTCGGCGAGCGCAGGCACGAGATCGGCCTGGTGCGCGCCTGCGGGGCGAGTCGCGGCCAAGTGCGGCTGCTCTTCCTCGCCGAGGCGAGCGGTCTGGGATTGGTCGGTGGCGTCGCCGGCCTGGTCGGCGGTCTCACGCTCTGCGCGCTGCTGCGGGCGGCGCTGCCCGGTTTGCCGGTGCACACGCCGCTCATCTTCGCGGGCGCTGCGCTCGCCGTCGCCCTGGTGACCGGCCTGGCCTCGGGCGTTCTTCCCGCCCACCGCGCTGCGCTGCTCGACCCGATCGAGGCGCTGCGGGTGGAGTAGGGAGCTGGGTCAAGTGGACCGTATCCGGCGAGAGGGTCGGAGCAAGAGGCGGCGCACCAGCTCGGGCAGTCCGACGAAGCGGACCGACAGCTTGCCGTAGCGGCGGACGAACGAGCGCTCGACGTTCGCCGCGACGACGAAGTCGAGGCCCTCCGGGTAGCGGTTGCGGAAGGCGCGCAGGTTCGCAGGCTCGAATTCTTCGACCGAGAACTTGGCTTCGACGGTGATCGGCGGACGGCCGCGCAGAGCTACGACGAAATCGATCTCGTTGCCGTGGCGGCTTCTCCAGTAGTGGAGCGGCGCGCGCCCGAGGGCGGCGTGGAGCTCGTTCAAGACGAGGTGCTCCCAGAGCGCCCCCTTGTCCTCGGGCCGCAGGCTCGACCAGCCGCGGTGATAGGCGACGAAGCCGGTATCGAAGCCGTAGACCTTGGGGGCAGAGACGATCTCCGCGCTTCCTCCGGCCGCGTACGGCCGCACGACGTGCACGACGAAGGTGGCCTCGAGCACGGCGAGGTAGTTGGCGACGGTCGGTCGACTGATCTCGCAAGCGCGAGCGAATCGAGTCGCTTCGAAGATCCCTCCGCTCTGGGCGAGCAGGAGCTCGAACAGACGCTGGAAAGAGTGGCGCCGTTCGAGTCGGAAGAGCTCGAGAACGTCTTTTGCCCAGTACGAGTCGAGCCATTCTTGGAAGTCGATCTCCGGTGGCTCCTTGGCGAGGAAGAAGGGTGGCAGCCCGCCGCGGAGCAGGCGCCGGCCGAGGTCGGGCTTGCCGAACGCCTCGAGGTCGGCGAGGACCATGGGGGTTAGCCAGATCTCGGCTTTGCGTCCGACGAGAGTGTCTCGGAAACGGGCGGAGGCGCCGAGCGTGGAAGAGCCGGTGGCGAGGAGGCGGGTCTCCGGAAAGTGATCGGCGGCGATCTTGAGTAGTTGCGATGCGTCCGGCAGGCGATGAATCTCGTCGAGCACGACGATCTCCCCCCGCCGCGCGGCGAGAAAGCTCTCCGCGTCTGCGAGCTCGCGGCGAACACTTGCTAGCTCGCAGTCGAAGTAGTGGCTGTCCGGAATGGAGCGACAGAGGTAGGTCTTGCCGGTGCGGCGTACTCCCATCAGCCAGACCACCGTCTTGTGCCGCCAGGCAGCGCGCAGCCGTTCGAGCCAATAAGGTCTCTCAAACACGCAGTTAGTATTGCAAATAGTTGAACTAAACGCAAAACAACCTGCGTATAGCCGCGGCCTGCGGCGCATTCGCTTCTAGGCGACGAGCTCGGAGGGAGAGACGTCCTTCCCGAATTGGTGCCTGTCCCTGTTTTCCCTAGAATGGCGCTCGCAACGGGTGACACGCCTTTGACCTCGACCGACACTGTTCTCGTCCGCCACGATTGGCGCGACGCCGAGCTGCGCGCGGTCCACGATCTGCCGCTCCCCGAGCTGCTCTTTCGGGCGCAGGCGACGCACCGCGCCTTTCACGACCCGACCAAGGTGCAGCTCTGCACCCTGGTGTCGATCAAGACCGGCGGCTGTCCGGAGGACTGTGCCTACTGTCCGCAGAGCGCCCACTACGACACCGGCCTCGAGCGCCAGCGGCTGCTCTCGGTGGAGACCGTGCTCACCGCGGCGCGCGATGCGAAGGCGACCGGCTCGACCCGGCTCTGCATGGGCGCCGCCTGGCGCGAGGTCAAGGACGGTCCCGAGTTCGAGCGCGTGCTCGAGATGGTGCGCGCCGTGGCGGACGAGGGTCTGGAGGTCTGTTGCACCCTGGGCATGCTCACCGCGAACCAAGCCGAGCGCCTCGCTGCGGCCGGTCTCAAGGCTTACAACCACAACCTCGACACGGGCCCCGACTACTACGAGAAGATCATTACCACGCGCACCTACGCCGACCGGCTGCGTACGCTGGGTCACGTGCGGCGGGCGGGAGTCACTGTCTGCTGCGGAGGCATCCTCGGCATGGGCGAGTCGATCGCCGACCGGGTCGCGATGTTGGGCGTCCTGGCACGGATGGATCCGCATCCGGAGAGCGTGCCGATCAACGCCCTGGTGGCGGTCGCGGGCACGCCGCTAGGCGACCGCGAGCCGGTTTCCGGTCTCGAAATGGCGCGCATGATCGCCACCGCACGCGTCGCCATGCCGCGCGCCTTCGTGCGGCTGTCCGCGGGCCGCACCGCGATGTCCGACGAGACCCAGGCGCTCTGCCTGGTGGCCGGCGCCAATTCGATCTTCACCGGCGAGAAGCTGCTCACGACTCCCAATCCCGGGCAAGACGCCGACGCCGTGCTCTTCGCTCGGCTCGGTCTCGAACCGCTCCCGGCGCCCCCCTGAAGCCGTGAGCGCCGACCCGCGGCGGCGCCTGGATCGTCGCATCGACGACGAGCTCGAGGCGGCGGAGCGGAACGGGCTCCGGCGGGCGCTGCGGCCGGCGTCAGGCGTCGACTTCTCCTCGAACGACTACCTCGGTCTCGCCGCCGATCGGCGCTTCGCGGCCGAGGTGGCGAGCCGTATCGTCGCCATCAGCGCCGCCGACGAAGCTCTCTTCGTGCCTTCGTCGCGCCTACTACGCGGGCAGACGCTGGCTCACGCCCGGCTCGAGTCGAGGTTTGCGACTTTCAGGGGGGCCGAGCGGGCGCTGCTCTTCCCGAGCGGCTGGCAGGCCAACGCGGCGCTGCTCTCGACGCTGCCGCAAGCCGGCGACATCGTGCTCTCCGACGAGCTCAACCACGCCAGCCTGATCGAGGGGATGCGCGCCTCGCGCGCCGAACGGATCCGCGTGCCGCACCTCGATCTCAAGACCTACACGCGGGAGCTGGATCGCCCGCGCGGCGGCGGCGAGCTGTTCGTGGTCGTCGAATCGCTCTATTCGATGGAGGGCGATCTGGCGCCGCTCGCCGAGCTGGCCGCCCTCTGCCAGCGCTTCGAGGCGATGCTGATCGTCGACGAGGCGCATGCCACCGGGCTCTACGGCGAGCGCGGCTCGGGCTGGGCTGAAGAGTGCGGTGTCGAGCGCTCGCTCTTCGCGTCGGTCGCGACCTTCGGCAAGGCGCTCGCCGGCCAGGGCGCCGCTGTCGCCGGCTCCAAGCGGCTGATCGAGCTGCTGATCCAGCGGGCACGGCCGTTCATCTACTCGACGGCGCTCTCGCCGCTCCTCATCGCAGCGGCCGAGGTGGCGCTCGACTTCGTTCTCCGCGAGCCGGCGCGGCGCGAACGGCTGCGCAGCAACTGCCGCTACCTGCGTCAACGCCTCAACGCAGTCGATCCGCTGGTCGAGCCGGACGGTGGCCCGATCGTCTCCATCCTCCTGGGCGACAACCTGCGCGCCGTGCAGGCGGCGAGCAAGTTGCAGGCGCGTGGCTTCGACGTGCGCGCTATCCGCCCGCCGACGGTGCCGGAGGGAACCGCGCGGCTGCGCATCTCGGTGCACGCCGACCGCACCGAGGCCGAGCTCGAAGCGCTGGCGACAGCCGTCGGCAAGGCGTTGGCGTGAGCCTCTTCGTCGTCGGCACCGACACCGGGGTCGGCAAGACTGTCGTCGCGGCCACGCTCCTGGCGCGATACCGTTCCGAGCTACGGCTGGTCTACTGGAAGCCGGTAGCGACCGGAGGGCGCCTCGAGCGCGATCGCGACAGCGTGGCGCTGCTCGTCCCCGGTGCCGAGACGGTGGCGGAGGCGTATCTCTTCGACGAGCCGCTCTCGCCGCACTTGGCGGCCCGCCACGAGGGGGTCGAGATCGAGCTCGAGCGGATCGCCACCCGCTGGCGCGAGCTGCGGACGTTCTTCGCCGGCGCCGGATTCGTGGTGGAGGGCGCGGGCGGCGTGCTGGTGCCGCTCAACGACCACGGCGTCCTGCTCGTCGACCTGGTGGCGGCGATGGCGCTCCCGGTGCTTGTCGCGGCGCGCTCGACGCTCGGCACCATCAACCACACTCTGCTGACGATCGAAGCGCTGCGCGGCCGCGGCATCGAGATCGCGGGGGTGGTGCTCAACGGCCCGTCGCAGCCGGACAACCGCGAAGCGATCGAACGGTTGGGCGGAGTTGCGGTTTTGGCGGAGCTGCCTGCCTTCGGTTTGCCGGGCGCCTCGGCGATCGCGGCGGCGGCTCGGGATTTCGATCCCGACGGCGTACTGAGGCCGCTCCTCGTCGAGGGGGAGATCGATCCGGGTGGCGCGTGAGGTGGTGAGGAGTCGCAGCGATCCCGAGCAGCCGGACTGGATCGAGCTCGATCGGAAGTTCGTTTGGCACCCGTACACCCAGATGCAGATGGCGCCGGCGCCGCTGCCGGTGGTGCGCGCGGCGGGGGCGTGGCTCGAGCTGGCGGACGGCCGGCGGCTGCTCGACGGCACCTCCTCCTGGTGGGTCAATCTCCACGGCCATAACCATCCGCGGCTGAACCGCGCCCTGGCCGAGCAGCTAGAGCAGGTCGCCCAAGTGGTCTTTGCTGGCACCACGCACGAGCCGGCCGCGCGGCTGGCGGCGGAGCTTGTCGAGCGCGCGCCACCGGGGCTAGGGCACGTCTTTTTCTCGGACGACGGCTCGACCGCGGTCGAGGTCGCGATGAAGATGGCGATCCAACAGTGGCGGCATCGCGGTGAAGCGCAGCGCTCTCTCTTCGTCGCGCTCGAGGGGGCGTATCACGGCGACACGTTCGGTGCCATGGCAGTGGGCGGCTCGTCGCTCTTCCACGCTAGCTTCCGCGATCTGCTCTGCTCGGCGGTGCATGTTCCGGTGCCCCTCGGAGCGTGCACCGTCGAGCGCGCGGTCGAGGAGTTGGAGGGTCGGCTCGCCGCCGCCGGCGACCGTGTCGCGGCGGTCATCGTCGAGCCGATCGTGCAGGCCGCGGCGGGGATGCGGATCTACCCACCGAGCTTTCTCGCCGAGGTGCGGCGAGCGACCCGCTCGCTAGGCATTCCGCTGATCGCCGACGAAGTCTTCACTGGCTTCGGTCGCACCGGCAGGCTCTTCGCCTGCGAGCACGCCGGCGTCACGCCCGACCTGCTCTGCCTCTCGAAGGGGCTCACCGGCGGCTATCTGCCGCTCGCCGCGACGTTGACGAACGACGAGATCTACGGGAGCTTTCTTTCCGACGACCGTGCGCGCACCTTCTTTCACGGCCACTCCTACACTGGGAATGCTCTGGCTTGCGCCGTGGCGCTCGAGAGCCTGGCGCTCTTCGAGAGCGAGCAGACGCTCGCCCGGATCGCCGAGCTCGAGCGGCTCTTCGCTGAGCGCATCGACCGGCTGTCGGCGTTGCCGGCGGTGGCCGAGGCGCGAGGAATCGGCGCTCTCGCGGCGGTCGAGCTCCGAGCGACGGCCGAGCGCGGCTATTTCGACTCTCGCGGGCCGCGGATTCAAACCGCGCTCGTCGAGCGCGGCGTCCTCTTGCGCCCGCTGGGCGACGTGGTCTACTTCCTCCCACCGTACTGCGTCAGCGATGCCGACTGTCACCGCGTCTTCGACGCCCTCGAGGAGACGCTCGCCGCACTCTGACCGATCTGATCGGCGCGCGTTAGACTGCGCGCGCAATGTCGCGCCCGCGCTTCTCCCTGCGCTTCGCCAAGGCCGACTTCAAGTTCTCGGTCGCCCACTTCACCCTCTTCTCGGCCGACGAGGCCGAGCCGCTCCACGGCCACAACTACCGCGTGCGAGTCGAGGTGAGCGGCGGCGAGACCGACGAGCGCGGGCTGCTCGCCGAGAGCGACGCGATCAAGCGCCGGATCCGCGAGCTCTGCGCCGAGCTCGACGAACGAGTCCTGCTGCCCGATCGCAGCCCCTTTCTCGAGATCCGACAGGAGGAGCAGAACCTCGAGTGCCGGTTCGCCGACCGGATCTATCAGTTCCCGCCCAAGGAGGTCGCGCTCTTGCCGCTCGCCAACGTCACGATGGAGCTCCTAGCGCGACTCCTCTGGCGGAATCTCGCCGACGATCTGAAGCGCGGCGCGTTAACCGAGCTGGCGGTCGAGATCGAGGAGACCGAGGGACAGAGCTGCCGCTACTCGGCGCCGCTCGGTACCTGATCCCCTGCCCGCAGCTCCAGTGAGCGCCCGCGCCAGGCGGCGATCTGGCCTCGCGCGCGGTCGCGCCGGGCGGCGAGAAGGCAGAGCGCCGAAGCAACGGCGTCGAGCGGATAGAGCGCCCCGAAGAGGGCCGAGCTACCCGTTCCAGCACGCAGGAGCGCGGAGGCCGCGGCTCCCGCCAGCCAGGACAAGAAGGCGAGCCGAGAGGAGCCCGCGACGAGCGATGCGACGCCGACCGTGGCGGGAAGGAGGGCGGCGGCGATCGCTCCCAGGACGAGCCGCGGTCGGCCTCCGAA
>CAZPYU010000017.1:0-4921 GCA_964590905.1 uncultured Thermoanaerobaculia bacterium | reverse complement strand
GAGGAGGAGGAGCGCGCGCTGCCCCTTGATGCCGTTGAAGTAGAAGAGCGAGAAGACGACCGAGTCGAAGAGCGAGGTGCCGCGCTCGGCCTTGAGGCCGGCCAGGCCAGCGCCCAGGTTCTCGCGGCTGCTGGTCATCTTCACGGCCAGCGTGGGCCTGTCGTTGAAGGGGATCAGCGCGGCGCGATCGCGCGGCGTGACCGCCTGCTCGAAGAAGCGCTGCGCCGCGGCGCGCGCGACGGCGAGGTTCGGCTCCATCGAGGCCGAGGTGTCGAGTAGCACTGCGACGTGGATTGGCAGGTTCTCGACGCGCTCGAAGCGCGTCAGCTCCTGCGGCACGCCGTCCTCCGAAACCTCGAACTGTTCGCGCTGGAGGTTCGCCACCGGGCGCTTGGAGGGATCGAGGACCGCGGTGTAGAGCTCGACGAACTGGATCTCGAGCTCGTCGAGATTCTGGGGCGCGTTGACGAACACCAGATCCTCGGTCGCATTGCCGTCGACCTGGTAGGCGACGGCGCGCACGTAGGCGATCTCGTCGTCGCGAGGCAGCACGATCGGCTGCGTCCACGGCTCTTGATAGAGCGTCGCGACCAGCGACTCGTTCAAGTAGTACTCGACCCGCTCGAGGGTCGCCTCCTCGGGCAGCTCGATCTGCGCTTCGGCGCGCAGGCTCTTCTCGTACCTCTTCCCCCGCCGCGGCTCGACGAGCCGGATCGAGAAGCGGTGGGCGCTGGCGTTGAGAAGCTCTTCGTCGGAAGCGAGCTCGATGCCGTCGACGTCGAAGGCGACGGCGCGCAGGCTGCGCGTGCTCGGCACGTCGCCCAGGTCGAGCTCGACCGAAAACGGCGGCCGGTTCTTGCGCAGGATCGGACGGCCGTCGAGCGCGAATTCGACCTCGGTGATCTCGCGCCCGGTGGTCAGGGTGTCGAAGCGGATCAGGCCCGACTGCATTTCTCCTTGGGGGCGAAGGATCTGGATCGAGCTCTCGAGCGTCGAGAGGGCGGCGTTGGCTTCGGCCAGGATCTTTTCGGTCTCGTCGTCGATCGTGGACCTCGGTGCATCGGCGACTTGCGGCACTTCGATCTGCAGCTCCTTGCGGAAGTACCGGCTACCGTTCAAGTCTTCGAGCTTGACGATCAGCCGGTAGCTTCCGGGGCGGAGAAAGCGCTCGAAGACCAGCGGAATCGAGCTCGTCGAGGCGGCCGACGCCGGGAGATCGAACTTGTAGCGAAAGGCGTCGAACAGCTTGCGGCCGAGCAGCACCTCGCCGTTGAGGACGAAGTTGTAGGTGCGGTTAGTGCCGGCTACGGCGGCGGCGGCGCCGCTGTCGTGCACCGCGAGAGTCGCCTGCAGGATGGTGCGGTTCTGGCGACGTCCCGGATAGGCCACGGTGAGGTCGGCCGGGATGGCTTGGGCGTCCGCCGGAACGTCGGTCGAGTAGGCATTGAAGGTGGCGACCCACTCGCGCGACGGCGGTTCGATCGGCTTTTCGGCGCGCGCCGTGAGCAGCGCGTACTGCATCGGCCCCTGGCGCACGACCGAGGCGATCGCCGCGGCGACCTGATCGCCGTTCCTGACGCAACTCGTAACTACTTCTTGGAGCAGAAGCTGTGGGCTCGTATTCGGCGGCGGGAACTGGAAGAGCGCTGCGAGGCCCTCCGAGGGTTGCCAGAGTCGGAATCCGCCGGCTGCGAAGCGCTGAGCGAAGACGAGCACCAGCGTCTCGGGCAGCCGTTCGCTCGGTGCGTAGACCCAGATGTCGAGCGGCCAGAGGGAGGAGCAGGTGGCTCGTAGGCGCGCGGCCGGCGCGCCGTTGAGCAGAAAGAGGCGAGCCCGATCCTCCTCGAGGCTGACGAACTCCTGTTGCGCTTGGGCGAGCCGCGACTCCCAGGCGTCGCGAGCCTCGTTTCGGGCGGTGTCCGGAAACGGATCCCGCACCGCCCAGAAGCGCTCGATGAAGGCGTCGCGCTGATAGTCCTTTTCGAGCGCCAGGAAGGCGGCCCGTTCCTCCTTGGAGATCAGCGGGGCGACCTCTTCGAGCCAGGCGGAATGCGCCGGCGGGAGCGCCGCGGCGGTCGGCTTGGGAGCCGCGAAAGCAGCCGTGTCGACTGTAGCGGTGAAGGCGAGGAGAACGAGCAGCCTCGAGGCGAGGCCCGTTGGCGACTGCGTGCCTCCCATTCCGCTCCTCCCGTGCAGATCCGATGCCGGGGCTCACCAGGGCTAGAATCGCGGCGTGGAGCGAGTCTACTTCGACAACAACGCCACGACGCCGCTCGATCCGCGGGTGCGGGAGGCGATGCTCCCCTGGCTGGGCGAGAGTTGGGGGAACGCCTCTTCGGCTCATCGCTTCGGCCAGGCGGCGCGTGAGGCTGTCGAATCGGCACGCGCCGAGGTCGCCGCCCTGATCGCCGCAGCTCCCGAGGCGATCGTCTTCTGCGCCTCTGGCACCGAGGCGAACAACGCCGTCGTCTCGGGGGCGTTGCGACGGAACGGGGCAGGAGGCCGGATCGTGGTTTCGGCCATCGAGCACTCTTCGATCCTCGCTGCCTGTGACGCCTGGGCTCCGGCGGCAGGTGTCGAGGTTGTGCGTGTTCCTCCGGATCGCTCGGGAGTTGTCCCTGCCGAGGGGATCGCCGCCGAGATGCGCGACGACACTTGCCTCGTTGCCCTGATGCTGGTCAACAACGAGCTGGGGACGATCCAGCCGGTGGCGGAGCTGGCGACCCTCTGTCGGGAGCTCGGCGTGCCGCTCCTCTGCGACGCCGTCCAAGCGGCGGGCAAGATCGGCCTGGCAGTCGAAGATTTGGGCGCCGACTACCTGACGCTCGGCGCCCACAAATTCCACGGTCCGCTCGGCGCTGCGGCGCTTTGGATCCGATCCAGAGCGCCGTTCGAGCCGCTCCTCGTAGGCGGCAGCCAGGAGCGTCACCGCCGGGCGTCGACGACCAACGTTCCCGCCATCGTCGGCTTCGGCAAAGCCTGCGCGCTGGCGAGCTCCGAGCTCCCGGCTCGCGCGGCAGCGCTACAGCGGCTTCGCGATCGCTTCGAGGGCGGGCTGGCGGCGATCCCGGACACCAGCGTTCACGGCCGTCACGCCCAGCGCGCCCCGCACACCACGAACGTCGCCCTTCACGGCACGGTCCATCAAGAGCTGATGATGCGGCTCGACCTCGCCGGCTTCGCGGTCTCGACGGGAGCCGCCTGCGGTTCGGGCGCCGTCGAGCCGAGCGCGACTCTGATGGCGACGGGCATGCCTCGCGCCGAGGCGCTCGCTTCGATCCGGGTCTCGTTCGGAATCGGGAACCGAAGCGAAGAGGTCGACGCCTTCCTCACCGTTCTGGAGCACGAGGTGGCGGCTCTGCGCAGCTTCTCGTCACCGCGGGTCGGGGCGTGAAGACGCAGCGCTTGACGGCTGTCGCGATGAGCGGCGGGCTCGATTCGAGCGTCGCGGCCTGGCTCCTGGCGCGCTCGGGAGAGCCGGTCGTCGGCCTGTCGATGCTGCTCTGGGATCGGTCGGGGGAGATCCGCAACGGCCGCTGCTGCGGCGCGCTCGACCTCGGGGACGCGCGGCGGGCGGCGGCGCAGGCCGGCATTCCGCACTACACCCTGCGCATGGACTCCGAGTTCCGCGAACGGGTGGTCGATCCGTTCGTTGCCGATTACTTGGCCGGAAGGACGCCTTCGCCGTGTGTGCGCTGCAACACCTTCGTTAAGTTCGATCTCCTGATCGAGCGCGCACGCCGCCTCGGCGCGACGGCGCTGGCCACCGGTCACTACGCGCGGATCGTCGCCGGCGCCGACGGCCCAGAGCTGCACGCCGCGGTCGACGCCGCGAAAGATCAGAGCTACTTTCTCTTCGAGCTGACCGCCGAGCAGCTCGCCTGGAGCCGCTTTCCGTTGGGCGAGCGCACCAAGAGCGAAGTGCGCGAGGTGGCGCGCTCGGCAGGGCTCGCCGTCGCCGAGAAGGGCGAATCGATGGAGGTCTGCTTCGTCGACGGCTCGGTGCGCGAGTTCGTCGAGCGCGAGGCGGGCAGTGGCGCGACGAGCGAGCCGGCGCGCGTCCTCGATCGGGGCGGCCGCGAGCTCGGCCGCGGCGAGCCGTACTTCCGCTACACGGTCGGACAGCGAAAGGGTCTCGGCGTCGCGGCAGGCAAGCGCCTCTACGTGCTCGACATCCTGCCGAGCGAGAACGCCATCGTTGTCGGCGACGAAGCGGAGCTCCTCGCACCCGGATTCTCCGGCGAGCGGCTGCACTGGATCGGAGAGCCGCCGCGAGGAGCGGTCGAGGTGACGGTCAAGATCCGCTCGCGCCATGCCGGCGTCGCCGCGCTCGTCCGCCCGCTTCCGAATCGCACCGTCGAGGTCGACTTCGCCACTCCGCAGCGCGGCGTCGCGCCGGGCCAGGCGGCCGTTTTCTACTCGGGCACGCGAGTCCTCGGCGGCTGTTGGATCACCGGCAGGCTCTGAGCCGTGGCGACGAGCGCCGGGCGCGACCTCGAATGGCTGGAAGGCGAATACGCTGTCTGCAGGCTGGACGCGCACGCGCACCTGTCCTCGCTGCCGGGCGGACCGTTCTTCTCCCTGACCCGGACCTCTGACGAGCTGTCGATCGTCTGCCTCGCCGAGGAGGCTCCCGCGGAGAGCCGGAGCGAGGGGCCCTACGCGCTCCTGCGCGTCTCCGGCGCCCTGCCACTCGGCCTCACGGGCGTCTTCGCATCGCTCGCGGCGCCGCTCGCCGCGGCGGCGGTGCCGATCTTCCCGCTGGCTACCTTCGACACCGATTACCTTCTCGTGCGCGCTGCCGATCGGAATCGCGCCGCCGAGGCGCTGGTCGCGGCCGGACACCGCTTCGTCGGGAGCGAGTCGTCCGTCAACGGGTGAGCCTCGGATGTTGATCCCGCGCTACTCTGCGCCGTTGATG
>CAZPYU010000016.1:0-4379 GCA_964590905.1 uncultured Thermoanaerobaculia bacterium | reverse complement strand
ATGTCGCGCAGCCGCTCCTTCGGGTTCTTGACCAAGCACTGGCGCAACAGCGCGCGCACCCGCGCTGGCGTGCGTTCGGGCAGCGCACTCCACTCCGGCTCCCGCTCCAGCACCCGCGCCACCGTGGCCGCGAACCCCTGCCCCCCAAACGTCTGCGACCCGCTCAGGCACTCGTACAGCACACACCCGAACGACCAGATGTCGGTGCGCCGGTCCACCACCTGCCCCAGTGCCTGCTCCGGGCTCATGTACGGCGCCGTCCCCAAGATCGTTCCCAGGCCCGTCGCCTCCACCGTCAGCGTCCCGGACTGGGCCCCTCCTCTCGCGAGTCCCGGAGGTACTGCAGCCTTCCCGATCCCGAAGTCCAGCACCTTGACCTCGCCGCCTGGCACCAGCTTCACGTTCGCAGGCTTGAGGTCGCGGTGGATGACGCCGCTCTCGTGGGCCGCCTCCATCGCCGCCGCGATCTGCCGGCATACGTCGAGCGCCTCCTTGAGCGGCAATGGCCCCTTCTCCAGCCGCTCCGCAAGCGTCGGCCCCTCGACGCATTCGAGCACCAGGTAGCGGAGGCCGTCGATCTCTTCGAGACCATAGATGGTCGTGATGCCCGGGTGACGAAGCGAGGCCAGCAGTCGGGCTTCGCGCTTGAGCCGCTCCAGCAGTTCGGGGTCGCGCGCAAGCTCGGTGGGCAAGGTCTTGATCGCGACGTCGCGCCCGAGCTGAGTGTCGCGGGCGCGCCACACCTCGCCCATCCCGCCCGCACCGAGCGGCGCGAGTACCTCGTAGGGACCAATGCGGGTGCCCGGGGACGTTGGCATGCGTGGAGTCTACCTCATGACCTGACCCGCGCTGGTCGGTTCGTTGAGGGAGGGCCGGGCGATCGAGGCGCCCTGAGGACCGCCAGGCCGCCAAATTCGCCTTGACCACACAGTCAGCAGGAGTACCCTGCCTCGCAACGCCGACCATGGGCGGGAGCACACTTCGCCGTGCGCCTTGCTACTCCCACTCCCTGGCCGCATGGCGTTGCTCGATGCCCGTTCCGAACGTGAGACAGATCGAAAGGAGTATTTCAAGTGAGCCCGAAGGCCGTGATGATGCTGATTCCTGGCGTGATTGTCATCTTGTCTCTATCTGAGCAGGCGTTTGCGCAAGGGTGAATGCTGGCAAGGCAAACTGCACCCGTGATTGGTGCAGAAGGAGAGGTTTACATTTCGCCGGGCAGTTGGCAGGTTTCGCTTTCCTATCGTAATCTGCATTCTGACCGTCGTTTCAGGGGCAGCCAAGAGGTTCCCCATCCTCACGTCGCAATCAACGACATACACATCCTCGATCTATCCATCAGTTACGCTTTGACCGCTCGCTACAGCCTCGACCTGAACGTTCCGATTGTTGCTATGAACAGGTCGCAGTCGGTTCGTGCCGGCCAAACCTTTGGCAGCCGCTTCTCTACGCAAGCAGCCGGATTTGGCGATGTGTCAGTCATTGCGCGCGGATGGCTTTTCGATCCGGCAAGGAACCAGGGACAGAATATCTCTTTGGGTATAGGAATCAAGATTCCAACAGGCGACAGTGATGTGACAGATGACTTTCAGACGTTCGCCGCCCCCGTTGTGCAGACCGTCGATCAATCCATTCAACCAGGTGATGGAGGATGGGGAGTTGGGTTAGACGCTTCTGGTTTCAAGACGTTGAGAGAGTTCTTCACGCTGTTTGTCACAGCAAACTATCTGATCAATCCAATGGGAACGAACGGAGTAGCAACATACCGGCCCCGTGCCTCCGAAGCGGTCATGTCCGTTCCGGATCAGTATCTGGGCCGCCTTGGAGTCCAATTGCCGGTATGGTCGCGGGTAGTATTTGCAAGTCTGGCGGCGCGCATTGAAGGAGTTCCAGTCCATGACCTTTTTGGTCCAGGCGAGGGATTCCGTCGGCCCGGCTACGCGGTAGCGATTGAGCCAGGCCTCATCGTTTCCCACAGGCCAAACACACTGTTCGTTTCGGTTCCTTGGGCCATCTATCGAAATCGCCTGAAATCAGTTCCTGATGAGATCGACGATCCGATTCCGCTGACGCTCGGAAACGGAGACGCAGCCTTCGCCGACTACTTGTTGCTCGTGGGATATTCCCGCACGTTCTAGGTCAGCGACGCTGCTGCTCGCCGGGGCGATTGATCGAGGTCAGGGGCCGCGTCGGCCGCGCGGTGTCGTTCGCAGCTGGTTCACGGGGATGCGCAGGCACCCGCGCCAGCACCAGCGTGGGCGTGCGCAGCAGGATCTCGAGCGGTGCCGCGGCGGCGCTCGCGACCTCGCGCTCGCGGGCGGGGCGGAACGCCAGGTAGGTGAGGCTGTCCTCGGCCGGGTAAACGCCGAGCGCCTCCTCGATCGAGCCGGCGAGCACCAGGTTCCGCTGCGTGTAGAGGCGCAGCGAAGGCGGCGGCGGGTCGATCAGCACCAGCGTCGCGAGCGGCGGAGAACCTAAGGCCGCCGCCTCCGCGACCGCGCGGGTGCCGAGGTAGTTCTCCATCGCCGGCATCAGGCGCATCGTCACCGCGGGCGTGCCGAGTGCCACCGGCAGCGTCATGAGTGCGGCCGCGAGCCGCCGCCGTCCCACGAAGTTGGCGAGAAACGGCGCCCACGATGTCACGAGCGCCAGCGCGGCCAGCAGGTTGAGCGCGGCCGACGCCTCGCGCACGCGCGGTGCCGCGAGTGCCAGGAGCACGGCGCCGGCGCTGCCGGTGAACGCCAGCAGCACGACGGCGCGCGCGAGTGCCGCCGCCACACGCTCGGCGTCCTCGAACAGGTGGTCGAGGAAGCGCGCGCACAAGAGCGCGGCCGCGGGCAATGCGGGCAGAACGGCGGGGAGCGGCGGCCCGGGATAGAAGACGATCGGGATCAGCGAGGCGATGAGGCAGGCGAGAAAGAAGTGCGCAGCGCTCTCCTCGCGCAGCTCGCGTGACGACGGATCGAGGCCGGCATCCGAGGGCCGGGGCGCCGGCGCCCCGGGAAGGGCCTGCCGCAGCTTCCGCCACCAGATCGCGGCGTGCGCCATCGCTCCCGGAAGCGTGGCGCTCCACGGGAAGAACCCGACGACCAGGAACGAAACCGGGAGCACGAGTGCTCCGAGCCACGGCCCACGCGCCTCGATCGCGTAGGGAAAGAACGGAGCGTGCGCCAGGAACCCGGCGCCGTGCCGGTTGATCATGGCGCCGTACCACGGCAGCGCGACGCCCGCCATCAGAACGAGCCCGGGCACGATGTGCAGCTCGCGGGGACCGCGCGCGGGGCCCGCGAGCCGCGCGTAGAGCGCGAGCCCCGCGAACGGCCAGAGCGCAGGCAGCGGGCCCGCGCACACCAGCGCGGCCGCGAGCCCACCGTAGGCCACCAGCAGCCGCCCGTCGCGCCCGCCGCGGCGGCCGAACAGAGAGTCCGCTACACCTGCGCATCCCACCCAGGCGAACAGCGTGGCGAGGATCTGCGTGCCGTCGGTGCGCGCCGCCAGCGGAAACGCGAGCGAGGAGCCCAGCACGCCGGCTGCGATCCAGCCCGCGCGCCCTCCGAAATGCCGGGCGCCGATCGAGGCGGTGAGCAGGAGCAGCGCGATCGCGGCGAGCGCCCGCACCAGCCGGGAGTCGCGTGCCGAGCCGGGACGGAGCCACTCGGCGAGGACGTCGGTCGCGTAGCCGACGATCGGCTTCTCGAGCAGCGCCTGGCTGCCGAGTGTCGGGGTGAGCACTTCGCCCTGGCTCACGAGCTCCCGCGCTACCACGGCGCCTCGCGCCTCGCGCCAGTCCACGAAACCCACGCGACCGAGGCCCGCGAACAGCACGAGCCCGCACAGCGCGGCGAGGAGGAGGGGAGCGAAACGCATGGAGGCGGCAGCGTAGCAGAGCGAGGGGCGCCGGAGGCGTGGGCGGGAAGCGTGGCCGCGGGCGGGGCGATGAGAATGCCGGTGTGCTGTGCGCCGGGCGTGCGGCGCCGTCTTTGCGCCCGATGCCGCAGCGCTGCGCGTGCGCGCGACTCCGCGGCGCTGTGCGGGCGCGCCCCGCCGGCCGCGTGCCGGGCCCTTAGTCCTTCTTCGAGCCCAGGCGGACGGCGATCCAGGAATCGAGCGCGAACCTCCCTGGGCCCGTGAAAAACAGTGAAACGAACGACACCAGGAGGACCATCGCCAGCTCCTTCTGCCGGAACGGATCCTGCGCGTGATGGACGAAGAACGCCACGGACAGGAATCCGATGATGGGAATCACCGCAAAGCGGGTGAAGAGGCCGAGTGCCAAGAACACCGTGCACACGACCTCGGCGAGCACGACCAGCCCGAAGCTCGCGGCGCTCCCAACGTGGAGCGGGTCGGGAAACGATTTCGACATCTCGGCGAGGTGC
>CAZPYU010000015.1:0-8507 GCA_964590905.1 uncultured Thermoanaerobaculia bacterium | reverse complement strand
GGCGGCAGCCGACGTGGTGATCACCACGGCGCAGGTGCCCGGCAAGCGCGCGCCGGTTCTCCTGACGCGCGCCATGGTCGAAGCGATGCGGCCGGGCGCGATCGTGGTCGACCTCGCCGCTTCCACCGGTGGCAACTGCGAACTGACGCGCACCGACGAAGAGGTCGTTCACCACGGCGTGATCGTGCTCGGGCCACCCAACCTGGCGGCGACGGTCCCCGGCGACGCGAGCCTTCTCTATTCCCGCAACGTCGTCAATCTCTTGCTGCTCTGCGTCCAGAACGGCCAGCTCCAGATCCCCGAAACCGACGACGTGGTGAGCGGCACCCTGCTGACGCACAAAGGTCAGATTCGTCACGCCGGGATCGCCGCCCTGCTCACCGACAGCGCCGTCCGCGCCTGACCTTCGCGGCGCGCGGCGCCGCGCCGGCTCTGCTCGGCAGCGCGGTGTAGACTCGCCCGACAGGACCTTTCGATGGGGACTCAGCACGACGTCCGCGAGCTCGACGCCGAGAATCTGCGCGCCTTCACGCGCAAGCTGCTGGCAGATCTGCGCGCGCTCGAGCTGATGCTCGCGAACGGCGCCATCGAGTCGGGCGTGCGCAGGATCGGCGCCGAACAGGAGCTCTTCCTGCTCGACCGCGACTTTCGACCAGCGCCTCTGGCGGTCGAGATGATGGAGCGCTTGAAGGGCGACGGCCACTTCACCACCGAAGTCGCCCGCTTCAACCTCGAGTTCAACAGCGATCCGCTGCTCTTCGGTGGCAACTGCCTCCGCCGCCTGGAGATCCAGCTCTGCGACCTGCTCGCCCTGGCGCGCCGCACCGCGGCGGAGCTGGACGCCCAGATCGTGATGATCGGCATCCTGCCGACGATCGACATCTCGGATCTGACCCTCGACAACATGACTCCCGTGCCGCGCTACTTCGCGCTCAACGAGGCGATGCGACGCCTGCGCGGCAAGGACTGGGAGTTCTACATCAAGGGTGCCGACGAGCTGATTATCCGCCACGACAGCGTCATGGTGGAATCGTGCAACACCAGCTTCCAGGCGCACTTTCAGGTCGGACCCGAGGAGTTCGCTCCGCTCTACAATCTGACCCAGGCGGTGGCGGCCCCGGTCTTGGCCGGCGCCTGCAACTCGCCGCTCCTCTTCGGACGCCGGCTCTGGCGCGAGACGCGCATCGCCCTCTTCCAGCAATCGGTCGATCATCGCGCTGCCGGTCTCCACCTGCGCGAGCAGGTGCCGCGCGTTTCGTTCGGCCGGCGCTGGGTCGACGAATCGGTGCTGGAGATCTTCCGCGAGGACATCGCGCGCTTCAAGGTGCTCCTCTCGGCGGACATCGACGAAGATTCCTTGGCGGTGTTGAACCGGGGCGAGGTGCCGGCGCTGAAAGCGCTGCGCCTCCACAACGGCACCATCTACCGCTGGACCCGCCCTTGCTACGGCATCTCCGAGGGCAAGCCTCATCTGCGGATCGAGAATCGGATTCTGCCCTCGGGACCGACCATCCTCGACGAGATGGCCAACGCGGCCTTCTGGTTCGGGCTGCTCTCTGGCTTGTCGCGCATCTACCCCGACATCCGGCGCGTCATGGAGTTCGACGTCGCGCACGAGAACTTCATCGCGGCGGCCCGGCTCGGCCTGCGCGCCCAGTTCGAGTGGCCTGGGCACCACCAGATTCCGGCCGACGAGCTCATCCTCGAAGAGCTTCTGCCGCTGGCGCGCGAGGGCCTTGAGGCGCGGGGGATCGACCGCGACGACGCGGCGCGCTACCTGGATGTCCTCGAGGAGCGCGTGCGCAGCCGGCGCACCGGCGCGCAGTGGCAGCTCGACTCCTACGCGCAGATGCGCGACCGCGGGAGTCGAGCCGAGCGGCTGGCCGCGATCACCGCCGCCGCGGTCGAGCATCAGACGACAGGCGATCTACCGGTCCATCGCTGGAGCGCGGCCACCCTCGAACACGCCGGCGGCTGGGAGCGCCACTTCGAGCGCGTCGAGCAGTTCATGACCACCGATCTTTATACCGCCGGCCCCGACGAGGGAGTCGAGCTGGTCGCCAACCTGATGAAATGGAAGAAGATCCGGCACGTCCCGATCGAGGACGCCGAGCACCGGCTGGTCGGCATGATTTCGCAGCGCACCCTCGTCCGGCTGATCGCCGAGCGCGCCGCCGACATTGCCCGGGAGACGATCTCGGTGCGCGAGCTGATGACCACCCAGCTCATCACGGTGACGCCCGAGACGCTGACGCTCGAGGCGATCGCCCTGATGCGCCGCCACCGGGTCGGTTCGCTGCCGGTGCTCAAGGACGGCCGCCTGGTCGGCATCGTGACCGAGTCGGATTTCCTGACCGTCGCGGGGAAGCTGCTCGAAGAGGAGCTCACTCGCTCGGGGCCGGCTCCAGCTCCCGCGGTCGAACTCTAGTTCGACAGCTCGCGGACGATCTCTTCGAGCGCTGCGCGCTCGGCGGGATCGCGCTCGAGCCGCAGCGCCGCGCGGAACGCGCCGAGCGCCCGCTCGCGATCGTCCAGCTCGAGCGCTAGCGCGCCGAGCGTCTTCCAGAGCTCGAGGCGCTCCGGGGCGAGCCGCAGGAGAGTCTCGTAAGCCATGAGCGCCTCCTGCTGTCGGCCGAGCTGAAAGAGCGCGCGGGCGAGGTTTTCTGCCGCCGAGACGTCTTGCGGGCTGCGGCGCGCCGCTTCGCGGAAGTCGGTCAACGCCTCTTCGAGGCGTCCGGCCTCGGCCAAGAGCGTGCCGCGCTCGGTGAAGAGCTCGGCCAGTCGGCCGCCCGCGGAGCTTGCAGCCACCAGGAGAGCGAGCGCTTCGCCGGCGCGGTCGCGGGCGCGAAGGCTACGCGCCAGCCGGGTCGCCGAGGCGCCGTCGGTCGGATCCAGCAGCAGCGCGTGGCGAAGCTCGCGCTCGCCCTCCTCGATCTGCCCCAGCGCCAAGAGCTCGGTCCCGAGGTTGGCGGGCGGCACGGGAGAGCGCGGGTTCTCGCGCGCCGCGCGGCGGAACATGACGATCGCCTTCTGGTGCTCGCCGGCGTCGCGCAGACACTGGCCGGCCAGGCAGAGGGCCGGAAAGTTGCTCGGATCCTCGTTCACGATCCGGTCCAGCTCGCGTAGCGCGTCGGCACAGCCACCGCGTTGAATGCTCGCCGCCGCGGCGTGGAGGCGGCGGGCGAGGTCAACTTTGCCGCGGGGATCGGGCAGTGTCGCGTCGATCGAGTCGATCGCTCCGCCGCCCCCTCCACCGAGATAGCCGAGGGCGGCGAGGCGAGCGAGCTCCTCGGCGCCGAGCGCGCTCCCCGGCTCCGGTCCAGCGTTCAGCGTCTCGCCCGCGGCTGCGAGGAGCTGTTCGAGGCGCCGCTGCCAGAGCTCGAGGAGCTCCGGCTCCGCGCTCGCGATGTCGCGCTCCTCGCGCGCGTCGGTTTCGAGAGCAAACAGCGACGGTTGCGGCGCCTGCAGGAAGAGGGCGCGCCCGTCCGAGAGCGCGCGCAGCGGATACCACTTATAGGCGAAGAACGGCAGGAAGCTCTCACTGTAGCTGACGCCGCCGCAGCCGCGACCCGGTTCGAGGAGCGAGCGCCCGTCGAGCCCAGCCGGCGGCGTCAGCCCGCCCAGGGCGAGAAGCGTCGGGGCGACGTCCGCGGTCCGCACCAGGCAGTCGACGACCTCTCCCGGCGCGAGCGAGGGAGCCGTGACGAGGAGCGGCACACGCCGCGCGCCGGGTGCGAGCAGCAGCCCGTGGCTGGTCTCGCCCTGCTCACCCAACATTTCGCCGTGGTCGCCCACCACGACGATCGCGACCTCGGTCGGCAGCGCCGCAACGAGACGTCCCAGCTGCTCGTCGACGAAGGCGATCTCCCCCTCGTAGAGCCGATGCGGACCGCCCGCGGCGTCGGCGAAGCGGGCCGGCGGTCGGTACTCCTCGTGCGGATCGAAGTAGTGGACCCAGAGGAAGAACGGCGGGCGCAATCCCTCGAGCGTAGCGAGCGCGACCTCCGTCGTCTCCTCGGCGTTGCGCTCCGCAATCTCGGTGCCCGCGGCGTAGCCGGCGCCGAGGTCGTCGTCGTAGCGGACGAAGCCCTGGTCCAGCCCGTGCCGCCGGGCGAGCACCACCGCCGAGACGATCGCCGCGGTGTCGAAGCCGTGCGCCGAGAACCGCTCGGCCACGCTCTCGAACTTCGGATCGAGCGCGAAGGTGCCGTTGTCGCGCACCCCGTGCCGCGGCGGGAAGAGGCCGGTCAGGAGGGTCGCGTGCGAAGGCAGGGTGATCGGCGCCGCCGAATCGCAGCGCACGAAACGGAGACCGCGCCGCGCCAGAGCATCGAGGTTCGGAGTGCGCGCGTACGGATGGCCCCAAGCGCCGAGGTGATCGGCGCGGGTGGTGTCGAGCGTGACGAGCACGACGCTCCGCGACTCGGCCGCGGCCGGTCGGCCCGCCAGGAGGCCGGCGAGAAAGATCACCCAGAAGAGCGAGCCGGCGACTCTGCGCATTGTGCGCCGACAGTCTAGCGATCCACGGGAGCCCCGGGCGAAGCCACTTGACAAACAGACCGCCTGGTCCTTATTCTCCACTCCAGTTCCTTTACAGTTCATTTCGAAGCTCTAGGTCGTTTCGGGGACTCGCCTGTCGGGTCGCCGGCGGAACGCTCTGGCTGAGCGCGAGGTGTCTCGCGCTACGGAGACCGCCGTGCCGATCCCGGCTGACGAGCGCTCTTTTTCAGGAATCGAGTCGCGGCCTTCTCCGCGACCCCAGCCCAAGGAGGTTGGAACATGAGAAACCGTCGTCCGGGAACCGTTCAGAAGCTCTGCCTCACTCTCGCCGGTCTCGCGCTCTGCGCGCTTCCGGCCGGCGCCCAGAAAGTGCTCGAGCGCGGCAGCAACCTCCACGCCCTCGCCCAGGAAAGCTCGCGGCTCACGATGTCGGCCGAGATGGTGGCGCTCGACGAGTCGCGCTCCATCGTCTCGCCCGAGGCCGATCTCGACCTCGTCGAGTTCGAGTCGCGGCACGGCAAGCGCTGGACGGCCCACGTCGACCCGCGCACCGGGCAGATCGGCACCCTCGAGGGATCAGGAGTCGCCTTCTTTCCCGGTCGCGGTAACTCGCTGAAGAAGAGCGATGTCGCGAGCTACCTCGGCGGCAAGTCGACGCCCGATCTCGCGGCGCACGATCGCCGCGCGCGAGCGTTCCTGCCCGAGATCGCGCGCATGTTCGGCATCCAGCCGAACGAGCTGCGGCTCAACCACGGCCGTTCGGGCAGCCCCGCTCCGCACGTCTGGTTCGTGGACTACGACGTCACCGTCGACGGCGTCGCCGTCGAGGGCGCTCGCCTCGTCTTGGCGGTGAACAACGGCAACCTGGTCTCGATCGGCAGTGAGAACCTTCCCGCGGCCGGCAGCAAGACGCCGAAGAAGCAGGTCGACGAAGCTAAGGCGCGCAAGATCGTCGACGACTACATCGGCGGCTTCCGCGCCGACGACAGCTTCCGGAACCGCGGCTCCTACCACCTGATGCCGGGCAACATCGTCGACCTTGGCTTCAACGAGGGCTACCAGCCCGGCCGCGGTCGCGATCTGGTCGGCGTCTGGGAGATCGTCTTCCATCGCTCCGGCGACGTCGGAACCTTTCGCGCGCGCGTCGACGCCGACTCGGGCGAGCTGCTCGAGTTCGTCGATGTCAACGAGTACGGCGCGGCGAGCGGCGGCACCTATCAGAGCGACCGGCCGGCGACCGAACGCGTCCTGCCGCTGCCTTACGCGAACGTCGCCACGGGCGTCTTCACCAATTCGGCCGGAATCTTCAGCGGCACTACCGGCACGACCACTCTCGACGGCCAGTACGTCAAGATCACCGACAGCTGCGGCGCGATCTCGAAGGCGGCCGACGCCTCCGGCAACCTCGCGCTCGGCTCCTCCACGGGCACCGATTGCACGACCCCGGGCTCGGGCGGCGCCGGCAACACCCACGCGGCGCGCACCCAGTTCTACGCTTTGAACCGTGCCAAAGAAGTGGCTCGCGGCTGGCTGCCCTCGAACAGTTGGATCAACGCCAAGCTGACCGCCAACGTCAACCTGAATCAAACCTGCAACGCCTACTGGAACGGCTCGACGGTCAACTTCTTCAGGTCGGGTGGCGGCTGCGTCAACACCGGCGAGCTGCCCGGGATCTCGCTCCACGAGTACGGCCACGGCCTCGACACCAACGACGGCGGCGGCAGCTCGCCCGACAACGGCACCGGCGAGACCTATGGCGACTTCACTGCCGCTCTGGCGACCCACAGCTCGTGCGTCGGCAACGGCTTCTTGACCTCGAACTGCGGCGGCTACGGCAACAGCTGCACCTCCTGCACGGGAGTGCGCGACATCGACTGGGCCAAGCACACGCGCAACGCCGCCTCGACGGTCGAGAACTTCACCCGTCCGACCTGCCCGCAGCCCTCCGCCAACAATCCGAACTACGTCGGCGCGTGCGGCAAGGACGCCATCGCGCGCAACACGCTGACCAAGAAGCGGGAGGGGCACTGCGAGTCGTACGTCTCCTCGGAAGCGCTCTGGGACCTCGCCGCCCGCGACATGCCGAGCCCGGGGTCGGGAGCGGCTTGGACGATCGTCGATCGGCTCTGGTACCTGTCGCGCTCGACAGCATCGGCGGCCTTCTCGTGCAACGTCTCGGCGACCGCCTGGACGTCGGACGGCTGCAACACCGGCAGCCTGTTCAAGATCTTCCGCACCGTCGACGACGACAACGGCAACCTGGCCGACGGCACGCCGCACGGCGGCGCGATCGCGGCGGCGATGAACCGCCACGGCATCGCCTGCACCACCGACACGGCCTGGAATACCACCTTCGCGGCAGTCACACCGCCGGCGGTACCTGCGCTGAACGTCACGGCAGGCAACAACACGGCCAACCTCTCCTGGAGCGGTTCGTCGGGCGTCTACGACGTCTACCGCAACGAGACCGGCTGTAGCGCCGGCTTCACCAAGGCGAGGAACGACAACACCACCACGAGCTACGCCGACACGGCAGTAGCCAACGGCCTGACCTACTTCTACCAGGTCGTCGCCCACGCGTCGGGCAACGAGGCGGCCTCCTCGGCGCCTTCGTCCTGCGTCTCGGTGACGCCGACAGCCGGCACCTGCACTCCGCCGGCGGCGCCCACCGCTCTGAGCGCCACAGCGACCTCTTCGTCGCAGATCAACCTGTCGTGGACGGCTGCGTCGGGAGCGACCTCTTACACCATCTCGCGCGCCACGGTGAGCGGCGGACCGTACAGCTCGGTCGGCACCTCGGCCACGACCTCGTTCTCGAACACCGGGCTCACGGCGAGCACCACCTACTTCTACGTCGTCTCCGCCTCGAACGGTAGCTGCAGCTCGGGCAACTCGGCGCAGGCCTCGGCGACAACGCAGGCGGGCAGCGGCAACGTCCTCTCGAACGGCGTGCCGGTGACAGGCATTTCCGGCGCCACGGGCAACCAGCAGTTCTGGACCATGAGCATGCCCGCAGGAGCGACCAACCTGCAGTTCACTACCTCGGGTGGCACCGGCGACGTCGATCTCTACGTCAGATTCGGCTCGGCGCCCACCACCACGACTGCCGACTGCAAGTCAGAGGGCACCGCGACTACCGAAACCTGCACTTTCGCGACACCGTCGGTCGGCACCTACCACGTCCTCCTCTACGGCTACGCCACTTACAGCGGTGTGACGCTCACCGGCAGCTACGCCTCGGCCTGCACGCCGCCGGCGGCGCCCACCGGGCTCATTGCGACGGCGATCTCCTCGTCGCAGATCAACCTTTCGTGGACCGCCTCTTCGGGTGCGACCTCGTACACGATCTCGCGCGCCACGGTGAGCGGTGGACCGTACAGCTCGGTCGGCACTTCAGCGACTACCTCGTTCTCGAACACGGGGCTGGCCGCCAGCACCACGTATTACTACGTCGTAACGGCGTCGAACGGAAGCTGCGGCTCGGGGAACTCGACCCAGGCGTCGGCGACTACCCAGGCCGGCGGTGGCGGCAGCGAGCTGCTCGTCAACCCGGGCTTCGAATCGGCGACCACTCAGTGGGTGATCTCCGGCAGCGCCGCCCGCTCGACGGGGAGCTACCCGCACAGCGGCGTCGCCTACGCCTATCTCGCCAACGTCAACAACGCGAGCGGCACCATCTACCAGCAGATCGCGATCCCTTCGGCAGCGACTGGGACCATGACCTTCTGGCTCAACACCACCTCGGCCGAGACGACGACCGTCACCCAGTACGACAAGCTGTTCATCGAGGTGCGGAATACGTCGGGCACGTTGCTCACCACGCTCGCCACTTACAGCAACCTCAACAAGACCACGGCGGGCAGCTATTCGCAGAAGACGCTCAACGTGGCGGCCTACAAGGGTCAGACGGTGCGCATTCAGTTCCGCGCCACGAGCGATGCCTCGCTCATCACCACGTTCCGCATCGACGACGTGTCGGTGAAGTAACGCCTCTCGAGCTTTTCGCC
>CAZPYU010000014.1:0-4499 GCA_964590905.1 uncultured Thermoanaerobaculia bacterium | reverse complement strand
GAGCCGGCGCGACTCGGGGTCGAGGTCGACGTTCTCGAGGATGGTGCCGAAGCGGTGCGACGCCTCCCAGATGTCGGGCTCGCCCTCACGCGACAGGCGGATCACCTTGGCGTAGCAGCCGCCCTCGACGTTGAAGACCCCGTCGTCGCTCCAGCCGTGCTCGTCGTCGCCGATCAGGGTTCGCTCGGGGTCGGCCGAGAGCGTCGTCTTGCCGGTGCCCGAGAGGCCGAAGAAGAGCGCCACGTCGTCCCGGTTGGCGCCGTAGTTGGCGCTGCAGTGCATCGAAAAGACGCCGCTTCGCGGTAGCACGTAGTTCATGATCGTGAAGATCGACTTCTTGATCTCGCCGCCGTACTGGGTACCGCCGATGAGCACCATCCGGCGCGCGAAGTTCACCAGGATGAAGGTCGAGGTGCGGGTGCCGTCGACGGCGGGGTCGGCGCGGAAGCTCATCGCGTCGAGGACGACGAATTCAGGCTCGAAGTCGGTCAACTCTGTCGGATCGGTCTCGCGCACGAACATGTTGCGCGCGAAGAGGCACTGCCAGGCGGCCTCGGTGATCACCCGCACCCGCAGGCGGTGGCGCGGGTCGGCACCGGCGTAGCCATCGAAGACGAAGAGCTCCGCTCCGGCGAGGTGGGAGTGGACTTTGCCCAGCAGGGCGTCGAAGCGCTCCGGTGCAATCGGCTTGTTCACTTTGCCCCACCAGATCGACTCTCGGGACGACGGCTCCTCGACAACGAACTTGTCGTTGGGCGAGCGGCCGGTGAACTCACCGGTGTGACAGACCAGCGCGCCGTCCTCCGAGAGCTGAGCCTCGCCACGCCGGATCGCCTGCTCGACGAGCTGGGCCGGCGAGAGGTTCCAGTAGACTTTTCCGGCGGCGCCGAGCCCCTGCTCTTCGACACCGTGTCGGCTCACTGCCGGGCCAGAGTTCTTCATCACCGCGATCCTCGGGGCTGTCCGCGTTGCGGATCCCGCGCCGCGGCGGGATTCCGGCTGCGCAGGGGAGTCGGAAGCGGCGACTCTATCGCGGCGGCGCTAGCCGGCCCCGCCGCGGCGCGGTTTGAAGAGCGCGCCGCAGCCGCGCCGGCCGTCGATGGCGAGCCGGATCGGATCCTCGAGGCGGAGATGGCGGACGCTGTGTGCTTCGCTTCTGGCCGGCTGCGCCGCCAGCCAGGCCCAGTCGAGCGCGCCGTCGCCGGCCTCCGGGTTGACTGTCAAGTAGCCAACCCGGAACGAGGTCAGGTGGTGGAAGAAGTGGCTGCCTTGCGACGGCGTCACCGGGTGCTCGGCGGTGCCGGCTTCGACGATCACCGCCGCCCCCGAGACCTGCTCCCAGGCGACTGGAATGCCGAGCCACGGATCGCGCGACCCCCAGCGGCCGATTCCGATCAGAGCGAAGGGGGCGCGCTCGGCGCGCAGCTTGGCGTTGATGCGCCCGATCTCAGCCGCCACCTCGGCGCTCTTGGCGCGTTCGAAGCGCCGCACGTCGACGACCACCAGATCGTAGAGATCGACGCGCTCACCGTGACCGAGCGCGCGCCGGCTGGAAGCCAAGAGACTCTCCGGCGCCACCGCCGCCAAGTCGAGAGCCTCGTTCTCGCGGCGGCGGGGGAGCGGGCGAAGCTGCAGAAATCCGAGCTCCGCGTTGCCGCCACCTCGCCCCGCGAGGTTGACAGCGAACTCGATTTCGACCGGCGCTCCGACGCCCTGCCGGAGCTCGGCTAAGAGCGCCGTCAAGAGCTCGGAGAGCGGCAGCCGCATCTTCTCCAGGATCGGCGCGAAGGTCACCACGCGCTGTCCGCTGCGCGCCAGGCCGGTCGAAAGCGATTCGTTCTCGGGCGAGTAGGTGGAGGCCACCGCGGCCAAGGTGCCGTCACCCTCTGCCGTCTCGAGCGGGCACCAGACGTCGTTGCCGGACGGCGCCTGCGGATCGCCGTCGAGCGCCAGCGCCCAGAAGCCGCGCTGGGTCGAGTCGAGGAGCTGGCGGAACGAGCCGTGCACGCGGCCGTGCTGCGGATAGCGCGGGCAGAAGCGGACGCAGCTCCCCCCTTCGACGACGGTGCGGCCGAGCCCGAGCGCTACCGCCGCGACGCCGTCCTCGGGGCGCATCGGCCCGGTGGGATAGAAGTTCTCCGAGCGCGCCACCCCCGAGATCTCGGGATAGAAGCGGTTGCCGTGGGCGCTGCCGACGACGCGCTGTACCAGCGCCGCCATCTTCTCCTCCTCGAGGCGGTAGGAGGTGGCGCCGAGATAGCTCTTGGCGCCGCTGAGGAAGGTCGAGGCGTAGACCCGCTTCACCGCGGCGAGCACCGCGGCGAGCCGCGCTGTCGCGCTCGTCGCGCGGTGTGCGACCATGACGGTGTCATAGACGCCGGCGAACGGCTGGTGCTGAGAATCCTCGAGGAGCGACGAAGAGCGCACCGCCACCGGGTCGGAGAGGCGCTCGAGGAAGGCGCCGAGGTCGCGCGCCGCGTCCTCCGGGAAGCGCGCGGCGAGAAAGCGCTCGACCAAGAGTTGGTCGTCCTCGCACTCGATCGCGAAGCGCCGCAGGTCGTTGTCGTCGAGGAAGCTGTCGAAGACGTCGGTCGCCAGGACCGTCGCGGTCGGCACCGCGATCTCGACGCCCGGGAAACGGCTGCGCAGCTCGCGCTCGGCCAACAGGCGGCGAACGAAGGCGAGCCCGCGCGCTTTGCCGCCGATCGAGCCGGCGCCGATCCGGTAGAACTGGCTCGAGAGGTCGAAGCTCGCCGGCTCGAGATCGGCGACCACCATCTGGCTGCGCTCGGCGCGGTAGTCGGCGATCGAGCGCACGAGGTCGTCGCGGAGCGCCGCGATCGTCGGGTAGTCGTCGGCGCGGCGCGGACGCAGCCGGTGGGCGAGCGGGAACTCGGTGCGCGCCTTGAGCCAACGCGAGAAGTGGTTGCGCTCGGCGTGGAAGCGGATGGTCTCGTCGGAGGCCGCCCCGATCCCCTCGCCCAGCTCGCGTAGGTTGGCCGCCCGCGCCACTTCGCCGCCGTCGCGTCCGCGGAAGACGAAGTCGCCGAAGGCGAGGTCCTCGAGCATGGCGCGGCGGAGGTCGGCAAGGAGGTGCGGCGAGCCCTTGAGCAGGAAGCTCGCTCCCAAACTCCGCGCCAGCTCCGCGTTCTCGGCCCGCGAAGAGTGGAGCACCACTGGCACGTCGGGATAGGAAGCGCGCACCAGCCGGGTCAGCGCTGCTCCGGCTTCGCCGTCCGACACTCCGCCCTTCGGGAACTCCACGTCGGAGATGATTCCCAGAACGTCGTCTCCGTAGCGTTCGAACGCCTCCCGCGCCTCTTCGAAGGTGGTGCACAGGAGCACCTTGGGTCGCGCCCGCATGCGCAAGATCTTTTGCGACAGGTTGAGCCCCTCGGCGATCACCCGCTGCGAGTGGTGCAAGAGCTCGGTGTACATCGTCGGCAGAAACGAGGAGTAGGCGCGGACGCTGTCCTCGACCAGGAGGATGACCTGCACGCCGACTGCGCGGGTGTCGTGCTCGACGTTGCGCCGATCCTCGACCGACTTCAAGATGGCGAGCAGGATGCGCGCGTCGCCCTGCCAGACGAAGCTGCGCTCGATGCCGGAGATGTCCGCGGTGGCTGCGAACTGCTGGAGCTCCTCCGTGTCCCAGGCGAGAAGCACGACCGGCGTCGGCAGCCGCTCGCGCGCCACCGCGCCCGCCAACTCGCCGGCGTCCATGTCGTCGAGCTCGGGGGTGGTAACGATCAGCTTGCCGGCCGGCTGCTCGCGCACCAGCCGCAGTGCCTGGGCGCCGCTCGTTACACCGGTCAGCCGCGGCGCGTAGTGGAGGTCGAGGTTCCGGAACTCGCCCCACAACCGCTCGGAGAGCTCCCCCGCCTCTTCGAGCACGAAGGCGTCGTAGGGGGTCGAGACCAGCACGACCTCCATGATGCGGAACCGCATCAGATCCTGGAAGTCGTGGAAGCGGCGCCGCGGGATCGGGCTCGCGACCATCGTCGATTCGCGACTCTACCCTGCGCCCACCGACGGGCTGGCCGGCGCTACACCACGCCCTGATCGATCATCGCGTCGGCGACCTTGAGGAAGCCCGCGATGTTGGCGCCGTGAACGTAGTTGCCGGGCGTGCCGAAGCGCTCGGCGGTCTCGACGCAGGCGCGGTGGATGCTCTGCATGATCAGCCGCAGACGCTGGTCGACCTCGTCGCGCGTCCAGCTGTAGCGCATGCTGTTCTGCGCCATCTCCAGACCCGAGGTCGCCACACCCCCCGCGTTGGCTGCCTTGCCGGGGCCGTACAGGATGCCGGCTTCGACGAAGCGGTTCACGGCGTCGCTCGTCGACGGCATGTTGGCGCCTTCGCTGACCAGGTAGACGCCACCGGAGAGGAGCCTGTCGGCATCGACCGCGCCGATCTCGTTCTGCGTCGCCGAGGGGAAGGCGCAGTCGGCGCGATGGCTCCAGAGCGGGTTGTGATCGAGCGCCGGATCGAACGGCGT
>CAZPYU010000013.1:0-29731 GCA_964590905.1 uncultured Thermoanaerobaculia bacterium | reverse complement strand
GGGCACCACGCCCTGCGCGAGTCGGCGATGGGTTTCTGTTTCTTCAATCACGTCGCGATCGTCGCCCAGCGCGCGCGCGACCGCCACGGCTGCGAGCGGGTGGCAATCGTCGACGTGGACGTCCATCACGGCAACGGCACTCAGAGCGTGTTCGAAGAGCGCGGCGACGTTTTCTACGCCAGCCTCCACCAGTATCCGTTCTATCCCGGTAGCGGAGCGGCGGCGGAGCGCGGGAGCGGCGCCGGCCTTGGCGCCACCGTCAATGTGCCGCTCGCGGCGGGCTCTGGCGACGAGGTCTGGAGTCGTGCTCTAAACCGAGTCGTTGTTCCTGCAGTGGAGCGCTTCGCCCCCGATCTCCTGCTCATCTCGGCGGGCTTCGACGCCTGGCAGAACGATCCCTTGGGCGGCATGCGCGTCACCGCCGACGGCTTCGCCGAGTGGGGTCGACAGCTCTTCGAGCTCGCCGAGCGATGCTGCGGCGGGCGTGCCGTCGCGCTGCTCGAAGGGGGCTACGACCTCGAGGCGCTGCCGCGGCTGGTCGTCTCCCTGCTCACCGGCAAAGCGGTCGCTGCCTAGCCTCTAGCGTCGAGCCGCTTTGCGAGAATCGGCGTCGCGATGACCGGAATCGAGCGCGTGCTGCGCAGCCGGCGAGTGGTGACGCCGGAGGGCGTGCGGGCGGCGTGCGTAGCGCTGGGCGTTGGGCGGATCGTCGCGCTCACGCCATGGGATGAGCCGCCGTCAGGAGCGCTGTGCGACGATCTCGGCGAGCTCGCGCTCCTGCCCGGACTCGTCGACACCCACGTACACGTCAACGATCCCGGTCGTGCCGACTGGGAGGGCTTCGAGAGTGCGACGCGTGCCGCTGCGGCAGGCGGCATCACGACGCTCGTCGACATGCCGCTCAACTCGATCCCGGCGACCACGACGGCGGCCGCACTGGCGACCAAGCGGCGCGCGGCGAGTGGCCAGCTGAGCGTCGACGTCGGCTTCTGGGGGGGAGTGGTGCCGGGGAATCTGGGTCAACTCGAGGCGCTCCACCGCGCCGGAGTCCTCGGCTTCAAGGCGTTTCTGGTGCCGTCGGGAGTCGCTGAGTTTCCGCCGGTCGGGGGCGACGAGCTCGTCGCGGCGGCGCGCGAGGTGGCGCGGCTTGGTTCGGTGTTGCTGGTGCACGCCGAGGAGCCGGGCCGGGTCGACGCCGCCACCGCCGCTGGCGTGGACGGCGACCGGCGCGACCGACGCTGCTATGCGACCTGGGAGAGCTCGCGTCCGCCCGACTCCGAGGCGGCGGCGATCGCGCTCTTGGCCGACATCGTCCGCTCGACCGGCGCGCGCGTCCACGTCGTTCACCTCTCCTCCGGCGCCGGCCTCGCCGCGCTGCGTGAGGCGCAGCGCGCCGGCCTGACGCTCTCGGCCGAGACCTGTCCGCACTACCTGAGCTTCGCCTCGGAGGAGATTCCAGACGGCGCCGTCGAATGGAAATGCGCGCCGCCGATTCGCGGGGGCGACGAACGCGAACGGCTCTGGGAGGGGCTCGTCGACGGCTCGATCGCGCTCGTGGCCAGCGACCACTCGCCCAGCCCGCCGGAGCTCAAGCGGCGCGACGAGGGCGACTTCTTCGCCGCTTGGGGCGGCATCGCCTCGCTGCAGTTGGCGCTCGCTGCGACCTGGACGGTGGCGAAGGAGCGGGGGCTCGGCATAGAGCGGATCGCGGAGTGGATGGCCGCGGCGCCGGCGCGGCTCGCCGGTCTTGCAGGTCGCAAAGGGGCGATCGCGGTGGGGATGGACGCCGATCTGGTCGTGTTCGATCCCGAGGCGAGCTTCACTGTCGAGCCCGGTTCGCTCTACCATCGGCATCCGATGACGCCCTACGCCGGACGGCTGCTGACGGGAAAGGTGCTGCGGACCTACCTGCGCGGACGGATCGTCTACGACGACGGTCGCTTCGCCGCGCCTTGCGGGGAGCTCGTCTCGCGATGAGCGATTTCGGCGAGTGGATCGATCTCGCCGGCGAGCGGCTGGGCGGAGTCGTCCTGGCCGCCAACGACGACTTCTTCGCCCCCAAGGAGAGTCTGATCCTCGAGAGCGAGCCGGTCTGGAAGGAGGGCGTCTACACCGATCGCGGCAAGTGGATGGACGGCTGGGAGACCCGGCGCCGGCGCGTGCCCGGGCACGACTGGTGTCTGCTGCGGCTCGGACTCCCCGGCCGCGTGCACGGTGTGGTCGTCGACACCCGCTACTTCCGGGGCAACTTTCCGGAGGCTTGCGTGATCGAAGCGGCGGCGTTAGACGCCGATCCGCCGTTCGACGCCGAGCTCGGGGCGCTCGGCTTTCGCACCCTGCTGCCGAGAATCGAGCTCACCGGCGATAACCAGAACTCGTTCGCCGTCGCGGATTCGCCGCCAGCCACCCACCTCGTCCTGCGCATCTTTCCGGACGGCGGTGTCGCCCGGCTGCGCGTCCTCGGCGAGGCCGTGCCCGACTGGAGCCGGCTCGCGGCCGGCGGCGAGATCGACCTCGCGGCGGTCGAGCACGGCGGGCGGGTCGTCGATGCGAGCGACATGTTCTTCGGGCATCGCCACCATCTGATCTATCCCGGGCCGCCACGCGGCATGTTCGACGGTTGGGAGACCAAGCGCCGCCGCGGCCCTGGGCACGACTGGGCGATCGTCCAGCTCGGCGCGCCGGGGCGGATCCGGCGCGCGGTGGTCGACACCTCGTTTTTCAAAGGCAATGCCCCCGGAGCCTGCTCGCTCGAGGGCTGCTCCACCAGCTCGTTCGCGAACGGCCACGCCGAGTGGCGCGAGATCTTGCCGCCCTCGCCGCTCTCGCCCGACAGCGAGCACGCCTTCTCGACCGAGCTTCGGCCGCACGAGGCGATCGGCTGCGTGCGGCTCAACATCTTTCCGGACGGCGGCGTAGCGCGGCTGCGGCTCCTCGGCGTTCCGGAGCCGCTGCCCCCAGCGTGAGTCGCGCGGCCAAGGGGTCGGCCCGTCTGTCGTATCTAAATGCGGCAGGCGCAGGAGAGGCGGAGCGCCAGCTCCTTGATTGCTGCGGATCACGGGCCTGGGCGCGCGCCGTCGCGGCTGGCAGGCCGTTCGCGAGCTCCGACAACCT
Organism: uncultured Thermoanaerobaculia bacterium; assembly: GCA_964590905.1. Classification (GTDB taxonomy): domain Bacteria; phylum Acidobacteriota; class Thermoanaerobaculia; order Multivoradales; family JAGPDF01; genus JACTMI01. Next base: position 26,617 of record CAZPYU010000013.1, on the reverse strand, counting down.
CCATGCTGCCGCCCAGCGCGCCTTCGACGAGCTGGTGGCGGCGGACTGGGAGGAGGCGTTCGCTGCCCACCCGCGCATCGGCGAGCGCGCCTCGAGCGGACACCAGAGCGAGCGCGGCGAGCGCTGGTCGGGTTTGGAGCAGTCCTCGCTGCAGAAGGCGGAAAATGCTCTGCGCGAGGCACTCGCCGCAGGCAACCGCCGCTACGAAGCACGCTTCGGCCGCCGCTACGTAGTGCGCGCCAGCGGCCGCGGCGCCGCCGAGCTGCTGGCGCTCCTCGAGCATCGGCTCACCCTCGACTCCGCGAGCGAGCTGCGCTCTGCCGCCGCGGAGCAGCGCGAGATCACCGAGCTGCGGATCGATAAGATGCTCGAAGGATGAGCGGTCTCTCCACCCACCTGCTGGACCTAGCGCGCGGTGCGCCCGCTGGCGGCGTGCCGGTTCGCCTCGAGCTGCAGAGCGGCGGCACCTGGACCGAGCTCGCGTCCGCCGTGAGCGACACCGACGGGCGGGTGCGTTCCCTCCTGCCGGAGGGGACGCAGCTCGTCGCGGGCGTCTATCGACTCACCTTCGAGCTGGCGGTCTACTTCGCGGCGGTCGGCGAGCGGGCATTCTTCCCCGAAGCGGCGATCGTCTTCGAGGTCTTCGACGCCACCCAACACCATCACGTACCGCTCCTTCTGAGCCCGTACGGCTACTCGACCTATCGCGGGAGCTGACCGAACGAGGATGGCGGTCCGCCTAGTCGACAACCGGTACGGCAAGGCGTCGGTGCGCCTGGTGACTGTCGCCCGCGGCGGCGAGCGCCACGAGCTCGCCGATCGGACGGTCGAGATCCGCTTCGCCGGCGAGTACGAATCCGCCTACCAGGAGGGCGACAACGCGGCCGTCTATCCGACCGACAGCATGAAGAATTCGGTCTACGCGCTGGCGCGCGAGCAGGGTGGGGAAGAGACCGAGCGCTTCGCGGCGCGACTGGCGCGCCACTTCTTGGCGCGGCCGACTCCGCCCGCGAGCGTCGAGGTTCTCATCGTCGAGCGGCCGTGGCAGCGGATCGTGATTGACGGACGGCCGCATCCGCACGCCTTCGTTGCCGGCAGCGGCGAGCGCCGGACCGCCTGCGTGCGCGCCGATGCGAGCGGTGAGAGCTACGAGGCGGGAGTCGAGGAGCTGGTCGTGCTGAAGACGACCGGCTCGGCGTTCGCCGGCTTCCCTCGCGATCGCTACACCACGCTCGCCGAGACCGACGATCGGATCCTGGCGACGGCGATCGAATCGACCTGGCGCTACGCCGAACCGCCCGTCCGCTTCGACGTCGCGTACACCGCTGCGAGGCGCATGCTGATCGAATCCTTCGCGCAACACGAGAGCCTCTCGGTGCAGCACACTCTCTTCGCGATGGGCGAGCGCGTACTCGAGACGATTCCGGAGATCGAGGAGATCCGCCTCCGCCTGCCCAACCGCCACCACCTGCGAGTCGACCTCGAGCCGTTCGGACTCGACAACGCGAACCTCGTCTTCGTCGCCACCTCCGAGCCGTTCGGCGTCATCGAAGGCACGCTGCGGCGGAGCTGAACCGCCGCGCCGGCGCACGTTCGCTCAGTGCGAACCGCGGCGCGCTTCGAGGATACGCGAGAAGGAGCGCGTACCGAGCTCGGCGGCGGTGAGGCCGGTGAGGCGAAGCGCCTCGTCGGCTTCGATGGCGCCGCAGCCGATGGCGCGCAGGAAGTGGTTGAGCAGCCCCTGACCGGTGGCGGCGTCGTCGAAGAGGTCGCCGACCAGGGTCGCCTGCGCCGCCTTGGCGACGAAATTTCTCAGCCGCTCGGCGGCGCTCTCGAGTCCCGAGAGGAAGAAGACGTAGAGCGCTCCGTAGCGGGTGACGAGCTGCGCCGGGTGGAGATCCCAGCCCTGGTAGTAGCCCTGCTCGAGCGAGTGGCGGACATGACGGGCGTGGAGCCGCCAGGCGCCGTGGACCGAGGCGCGGTTCTCGCCGAGCTGGCGCTCGTCGAGAGGCGGCCCGTCGAGAGCTCGCCGGTGGAGCGGCACCGGCAGCACGTTGGTGGCGCCGTCGGAGATCCAGATCGGCGTACCGGCGAGCGCCACCTGCAGGACGTGCTTGGCGAAGTCGCACGCCGGATGGGACATCTGCTGGTGCTCGGCGGTGATGCCGAGCGCGGCGGTGTAGTCGTAGGTGCCGAAGTGGGCGGCGACGCAGCGCCCTGCCGCCGCCTCCACCAGCGCCGAGATCGCGATCTCTCCCTGCGCCGAGAAGATCGACTGCGGCGTCTCGACCATGAGCTCGAGGCGGAGCGCGCCGGCCGCGAGCGCATGTCGGCGTTCGAGCTCGGCCAAGCTGTCTGCCAGCGCCGCGACCTGTTCGCGGTGGACGATCTTGGGCAGCGTAATCACGAAGCCGGGCGGGAGCACCCCGCCCGTCGCCTCGACGAGGGCACCGACGAAGAGCTCGAGCGTGCGCAGCGCGCGCGCCGCGAGCTCCCCCGACAGGCTCTTGATCCGAATGCCGACGTACGGCGGCAGCGTCGCTTGCACCAACCCGTGCGCCAGCGCGAGCGCCGCCGAGCGCGCGTGGCCGTCCTCCTCGGCGTCGGAACGGCTGCCGTACCCGTCCTCGAAATCGATACGGAAGTCCTCCACCGGTTCGCCGGCGAGCTTGGCGCCGACGCGGGCGTGCACGAGGCGAGCAAGCTCGGCGTCGCCGATCTCGAGCACCTCGCCCAGGGCACGGGCGTCGGGGGCATACTCGGCGAGCGCGCGGCGCGCCAGCTCGCCCAGCCTCTCCGCGGTGTCGGCGCGGAAGAGGTGGGCTCCACCATAGACGGTGTGCACGGGCTGCCGCTGACCCGAGGCGCCGGGAAAGCGCTGCGTGACTTCGCGCTGCGCCGCTGCGAGGCGCTCGAGCTGGGCGGACCAGAACGGGTCGTCGGCGAAGATCATTCGATCTCGATCAGCAAGCGCCGCACGACGCGCTGGAGAGCAAAGCGGCGGTACTCGGCTGTGGAGCGGACGTCGTCGATGGGGGTCACCTCGTCGGCCGCGCTCTTCGCCACGAGCTCGGCGGTGTCGCGACCTGGCGCGCGGCCCAGCAGGATCGCTTCGGCGGAGTACAGACGGACCGGCGTCGCCGCCACGCTGCCCGCGGCGATCCGCGGCGCGGCGAAGCGGCCGCCTTCGAGCCTCGCGGCGAAGGCGACGACGACTTTGCTGATCGCCTGCGCGGCGCGAGTCCCGACCTTGCGGAAGCGCTGCATGGAGCCCGGAGCTGGATCGGGCAGGCGCACCGCGCGCAACAGCTCGCCGGAGCGGAGCGCGGTCTTCCGATAGCCGACGAAGAACTCTTGCGCCGCGATCTCCCGTTGCCCAGCGGCGCTGGCGGCGATCATCAGCGCGTCGAGCGCCAGCAGGACGGGTAGCGAATCGCCGGCCGGGCTGGCGTTGACGACGTTGCCGCCCAGCGTGGCGCGGTTCTGGATCTGCCAGGCGCCGACGGTCGCCGCCGCCTGAATCAGCGCCGGAAGGCGCGCCCCGAGCTCCGGTGAGCGCAAGATCTCGGCGAAAGTCGTCGCCGCGCCGATCTCGATTCCGCCCTCGACTCGCCGTATGCCGCGGAGCTCGGGCAGCCGGAGAAGGTCGAGAATGCGGCGGCCATCGGCATGAGCGTGCGGGCCGGCGACTAGCAGGTCGGTGCAGCCGGCGATCGGCACCAGCTCGGGATCGGCGGCGAGGGCGTCGAGCGCCGCGGCGAGTGAGCTGGGCGCTGCCGACGCGCTCACTTCACCACCTCTTCGACGCCCGCGGCCTCAGCGCCGCAGACGGCTCTCAGGATCCCTTCGTAGCCGGTACAGCGGCAGAGGTTGCCGGCCAGGGCGCGGCTCGCTTCGTCGCGAGTGGGAGTCGGATTCGCGGCGAGAAGCGCCCAAGCGGTGACCACGACGCCCGGGGTGCAGGCGCCGCACTGGGCGCCGCCGGCGGCGACGAAGCGATCGAGGAAGGCACGAGCATCGGCTCTGGCGGCGATCCCTTCGACCGTTTCGATCCGGCAACCGTCGCACTGCGCCAGCGGCAGCAGACAGGAGAGCACCGCCTCGCCGTCGAGGAGCACCGTGCAGGCGCCGCACTCACCCTCGCCGCAGCCCTCTTTGGTTCCGGTCAAACCCATGTCGCGCCGCAGAACGTCGAGCAGGCGCGCCAGCGGTTCGCCCTTGACTGCGACCGGGCGCCCGTTGAGCTCGAACGCTACCCTCATCGCTCCGCCTCGATCTCCGCTTGCAACAGCATCAACCGCTCCGGCGTCGCTGGGATCTCGCGCGGTGCGAAGCCGAGCGCGTTCTCGATCGCTTGCACCACCGCCGGGGCGCCGCCGTCCATCGGCAGCTCGCCGACACCCTTGGCGCCGAACGGTCCGCCGGCCCACGGCCGTTCGAGGAGTTGCACCCGGATCGTCGGCGAATCCTCGCTCGTCGGGATCAGATAGGTCGCCATGCGATCGTTCAGATAGCGCCCGCGCTCGAGCTGGATCTCTTCGAGCAGCGCCCAGCCGACCGCCTGCAGGGTGCCGCCCTCGACCTGGCCGGCGCAGAGCGTCGGGTGGATCACGCGGCCCACTTCGCATACAGCGGTGACCGCGAGCGGCCGCACCTCGAGCGTGTCGGGATCGATCTCGACCTCGGCGACGTCGGCGCCCCACCCGTAGGTCGGGTAGCCGGCGCCGCGGTAGCTCGCCTCGTCGAACGGCTGCGTCTCCGGCGGCTCATGGCGGAGCGTGACTTCGAGGGGGCCCGCTTCGCGCAGGTGGCGGAGCGCGGAGTGGCGGAACGACTCGTGGGGAGCGCCAGGAAGCACGGCGGTCGAATCAGAAGAGGCGGGGTGCTCCGCACCCCAAGCGTCGAGCCGGGCGCGGAGCGCCGCCGCGGCGCGCGCCAGCGTTTCGCCGACGACCATCGTGGTGCGCGAGGCGGCGGTGGGGCCCGAGTCGGGAACGAGCGAGGTGTCGGGCGGCACGAGCGCGATGTCGTCCCATTCGACTCCGGCCGCGGTGGCGGCGATCTGCTGGAAGACGGTGTCGCAGCCCTGGCCCATGTCGATCATCGCGGTCGCGACTTCGAGCCGGCCGTCGTCGGCCAGCCGCACGGTGACCGGCGAACGCATGCGGCGCTCTCCGTTGCCGGTGAAACCGGCGCCGTGGAAGTAGAGGCTGAGACCGACGCCGCGCCGCCGTTCGCCCTCGGCAGCGGTGCCGCGCTTCGCTTCGCACTCGCGCCAGTTCTCGCGGAAGCGCGTCGTCTCGGCTACGGTTTCGAGACAGAGCCGCGCCGAAGTGCTCTCGTCCAGAAGCTGCCCGCTCGGCAGCGTGTCGCCCGCTTCGACAACGTTGCGCAGCCGGATCTCGAGCGGATCGAGCCTCAACTGGCGGGCGACGCGGTCGAGCTGACGCTCCATCGCAAACTGGACCTGCGGCGCTCCGAAACCGCGAAACGCCCCGTTCGGCACCGTGTTCGTCCGTAGCGTGCGGGCGCGAACGCGCACCGCGGGGCAACGGTACGGTCCGCCGGCGTGGAGCACGGCGCGCGACAGGACGACCGCCGAGAGGGTGGTGTAGGCGCCGCCGTCGAGCACGATCTCGATATCCATCGCCAGCAGTCGCCCCTGCCGGTCGACGCCGGTGGTGTGGCGGACGAGCGACGGATGGCGCTTCGGCGTGGCGATCAGATCCTCGTGGCGGTCATACGCGATGCGCACCGGAGCGCCGGTGGCGCGTGCCAGGAGCGCGGCATGGAGCGCGATCAGGCTGGGGTAGTCCTCCTTGCCGCCGAAGCCGCCGCCGACAGCGTCGGCCACGACGCGCACCCGCTCCGGCGCCAACGCGAGGGCGTGCACTAAGGAGCGGTGGACGTAGTACGGGCACTGCATCGAGCCGCGGACGACCAGCGTTTCGCCGTCGAACCAGGCGGTCATCGCCTGGCATTCGATGTAGACGTGCTCCTGGTAGCCGGTGCGGTACTCGCCGCGCACGACGATCTCGGCTGCCGCCAGCGCCTCCTCGACGCCGCCGGTGTCGAGCCCGCAACTCGCCAGCGGCGGCAGAGCCTCGGCTTCGGCGAGCGAGAGCACTGGAGAGCGAGGCTCGTACTCGACGTCGACCGCTGCTGCCGCCGCGTGGGCTAGGCGCGGCGACGCCGCCGCCACAAGCGCCACCGCTTCACCGACGTGGCAGACCTCCTCGGCGGCGAGGATCGGCCAGCGGTCGTCGTGCAGTAGCACGCCGTTCGGTCCCGGCAGATCGCGAGCGGTCAACAGTACGGATCCGCTCGGCGCCTCGCCGCCGCGCCAGCGGATCGCGTCGATGCGGGCGTGTGCGTGCGGGCTGCGCACGGTGGCCCCGTAGAGCATGCCGGGTCGCACGAAGTCGTCGGCGAAGACGGCTGCTCCCGACACCTTGGCGGCGCCGTCGGTGCGAGGCGGCGAGGCGCCGATTCCAGACATCCGCAAGGTTCTGTCCGCGAATCGCTGACTCAAGACGGCAGCGCTTACCGTTGCAGCGTCTCGACGGTCCGGACGTCCGGCGGCCGGTCGAGCACTTGGCGCTGGGCGAGCAGCGCGGCGGCGCGCGGAAAGACGCCGAGTGCCGCCTGGATCTGGGTGTCGCCCTCGGCCACCACCTGGTGCCAGGCGTCGATGCCGAAGCGCGAAGAGAAGACTTCGGCGCGCAGCTGGCGGAGGATGTAGACGCGACTGGCCTCGTCGACGAGCTCCTGGTGGACGTCGGCGCGTTCCTGCAGCTTCTCTCTGACCAGCCAGTCGCCGAGCTCGTCGAGAACTTGCTGGTCGGGCGTCCAGCTGCGGTCGACTTCGGGATGCCGATTCGCCCAGTCGACCCCGAAGCGGAAGAAGGCCGCGCGGGCGAGCAGGAACTGGAGCGGAGCCGAGATGTCGCGCGGCTCGACGACGAGATCGGGAGCGATGCCGCCGCCGCCGAAGACTTTGCGTCCGAGATCGGTCGCGAACTCCTCGCGCGGCGGCGCAGAAGCGGGGGGCACGCCCTCTGCGCTCGAATCGACGTCGGTGCGTGCGAAGTAGTCGAAGAACGAGTGGTAGTCGCGTTGGATCAAGCGACCCGACGGCGTGTAGTACTTGGCGGTGGTGAGCGCCAGCCCGGCGCCGTAGGAGAGCGAGTAGACGGTCTGCACCAGGCCTTTGCCCCAGGTCGGAGTTCCTACGACCAGCCCGATGTCGTGATCTTGAATCGCTCCCGACACGATCTCGGAGGCCGAAGCGGTGCCGACGTTGACCAGCACGACGAGCGGCAGCCCGAGCGGCGCAGTGTCGTCGGTGGCGCGAAACTCCTGTTTCGCGTCGCGGATGCGGCCGCGGGTCTCGACGATCGCGCTGCCGGGCGGTAGGAACTGGTCGGAGACCGCGATCGCTTGATCGAGGAGGCCGCCGCCGTTGTTGCGCAGATCGAGGAGCAGCCGCTCCATCCCTTCGGCGCGCAGCTTGTCGATAGCCCGCGCTACCTCATCGCCGGTCGAGCGCGAGAAGTCGGTGATCGCGATGTAGCCGGTGCCCGGCGCGATGAGGTAGGAATAGCGCACCGTCGACTGCGAGATCTCGGCGCGCACGATGGTGAGGTCGAGCGGCTCCGGCAGACCGACGCGCAGGATGGTGATGTGCACCTCGGTGCCCTTGGGGCCTTTGAGCCGCGACACCGCCTCGTCGACGGACAGCTTTGCGGTCGGCTCGCCTTCGATGGTGTCGATGATGTCGCCGGCGCGGATGCCGAGCCGCGAAGCCGGCGTGCCCTCGATCGGGCTGATGACGGTGAGGCGTCCGTTGCGCAGTCCGACCAGGATGCCGAGGCCGTAGAAACTTGCTTGCTGGCGCTCGCGCATCTGCGAGTGCGCTCGAGGAGAGAGGAAGGTGCTGTGTGGATCGAGGGTGCGCAGCATTCCGTGCACGCCGCCGAAGACGAGATCGCGATAGGTGACCTCCTCGCCGTAGCGGCTCTTCGCCGCGTCGATGAGCTCGGTGAAGAGGTGCAGGTTGTCGCGCGTCGAGTCGCTGACCGCGAGCAGGCGATCGCCGACGAGAACGCCGCAGAGGACGCCGACGCCGAGCAGCGCGTAGGAGGCGAAGCGCCAGGGGCGACGCATCGCTGGGCACTCTAGCACGCGAATGGACGGCTCGCCGCGGGCGCTTGACTCCCGGGGCAATCGGAGTCGAAGATCGGTTCCGAGGAAATCGTGTTCGGCTCACTCGGCTTCACCGAAATCGCCTTCATCCTAATTCTCGCGCTGCTGCTGTTCGGTCCCAAGCGGCTGCCGGAGATCGGCCGCACCATCGGCAAGGGCCTCGCCGAGTTTCGGCGGGCCTCGAACGAGCTGAAGCGGACGCTCGAGGACGAGGTCGCAGCCGACGATCGCGCCTCTCGGCGGCCCGCGGCGTCGCTCGTTCCGGCGACGCCGACGACCACGACCGGCGCAGCGGTGGCGAAAGGAGCGCCAGCCGACGCGGCCCCGGAGCCGGCCGCTCCGACGGTCGATCCCGGAGCTTAGAGCGGATTGCAGATGCCCGTTTCCGCGCCAGCGCGCGCTGCCTCCACGGCGCGAGACTCAACGGAAAGCTCCGAGTCGAACGACCTGCTGCCGCGGATGTCGCTCCTGGATCACCTCGAGGAGCTGCGGCGTCGGATCCTGCGGGCGATCGTGGCGCTGGGGATCGGAGTTGCGGTTTGCCTCAACTGGGCACCCGAGATCCTGCGCTTTCTGGCGCAACCGATCTACAAGTTCCTGCCACCCGGAGCCAAGCTGGCGGTCTTGGGGGTCACCGACCCCTTCCTCCTCTACTTCAAGACCGCGCTCCTGGCCGGTCTCTTCCTCGCGTTTCCAGCGCTCCTCTGGCAGGTCTGGGGCTTCGTGGCGCCCGGTCTCTACCGCAAGGAGCGCCGCTGGGCCGGACCGTTCGTCTTCCTGGGCTGGCTCTTCTTTCTGGCCGGCGGCGCCTTCGCCTACTACGTCGCCTTTCCGTTCACTGTCGAGTTCCTGTTGGCTCTGGCCGGCGATTTCGAGCCGGTGATCACCGCCGACCGCTACTTCGGCTTTCTGCTCACCATTGTCCTCGGCCTCGGCGTCATGTTCGAGCTGCCGCTCGTGCTGACGCTCGCGGCACGGGTCGGACTCACCAGCGCCGGATTTCTCCTCCGCAATTTCCGCTGGGCGGTGCTGATCATCTTCCTGGTCGCGGCGGTCCTGACCCCTACCGCTGACATCGTCAACCTTTGCATTTTCGCGCTTCCCACGATCGCGCTCTACCTCTTGGGCGTCGCCGGCGCTGCCCTGGCGGCGCGGCGCCCCGAGCGCGGTTGATCCGGCCGGCTACGGCGCCGAGGGGCTCTCCTCCACCTCCGGCAGGATGACGGTGGTCGTGCTCTGCATCTTCGGCCGGGTTCGCTCCGGCGGTCGCGTTCGCCAGCGCCGGTGCATCCAGACCCACTGCTCGGGGACGCTCCGGATCTGCTCCGCGATGCGGTCGGTCATCGCCTGAGTCGCGGCAACAGGATCGGTCGACAACCGGAGCGCGGGCTCGATCCGCAGGCGGTGCGAGCCGTCGGCGAGCCGCTCCGTGAAGGTCGGCAGCACGGTGGCGCCGAAACGGAGCGCGATCTCGGCGGCGCCAGTGGGAGTCCAGGCCGGCCGCCCGAGGAAGTCGACCCAGGCCCCTTCGACCTTGGTGTCCTGGTCGATGAGTAGGGCGAGAGCCCCGGTGTCGCGCAGCGCGCGGCGCAGCTCGCGCGGCGCACGCGGATCGCCGCGCACGATCGTCGTGGTGCCGAATCGACCGCGCAGGGCGAGCAGTGAGCGGTGCAGCCCCGGCTCGTCGAGACCCCGCGCCACCACCGCCATGCCGAGGCCGCGAGCCCCGAGCGCGGCGTGGATCAGCTCCCAGTTGCCGCAGTGTCCGCTCACGATGACCAGTGGCCGCCGCGCGGCACGCGCCCGCTCGATCTCCTCCCAGCCCTCGATCGCCACTCGGCGCAGGATCTCGGCCGGCCCGCGCTCGGCCAGCCAGAGGCACTCGGTCAAGAGGGCGCCGAGATGGAGGAAGGAGGCGCGCCCGATCTTCCGACACCCCTCGGCGGAGAGCGCCGGGAAAGCGATCGCCAGGTGCTCGAGGCTGCGTTCGCGGTCGCGATTCGCCGTCATCCACGCCAACCGGCCGATAGTCTGGCCGATCGCCTGCGCCTCGCCCCAGTCGAGACGATCTAGGCGAGCGGCGAGCAGATTCTGAAGATTCGCGAAGAGTGCGGCGCGGAGAGGGTGCCGCGACTCGAGCTCAGGGGAGGCCATGGCGCGGTTCGGCACCTGCCAGAGCGCGCAACACCAAGGCCCAGGCGTCGCGCGCCGCCAGCAGGTGCTCCACGAGCTCGCGCACGCAGCCGTGTCCGCCACGCGCTTCGGTGACGAAGTCGACCGAAGCACGCACCTGCTGCACGGCGTCGGCCGGCGCGACCGAGAGGCCGACCGTGTCGAGCACGGGAAGGTCTTGCAGGTCGTCGCCGACGTACGCCACCGTCTGCGCGTCGATCGCCCGCCGGCGGACGAAGTCGCGGAAGGCGGCGGCCTTGTCCTCGCGCCCCTGGATGACCTCTTCGACTCCGAGCTCGCGCGCGCGACGGGCCACGATCTCGCTCGAGCGAGCCGAGAGCACCCCCACCGAGAGGCCGGCCGCCTGGGCCAGCCGCACCGCCAGTCCGTCGCGGACGTGGAAGCTCTTGAACAGCTCGCCATCGGGACCGAGGTGCAACAGCCCATCGGTCAAGACACCGTCGACGTCGAGCAGGAGCCAGTCGAGCTCGCGCGCCTTGCGGTCGAGATCGGCCGTCCAGCCGCGGTTGGGATTGAAGAGCGACTCCATCGCTTCCATGCTAGATCAGCTCCAGTCCCCAGAGATCGTGCAGATGGACGATTCCCAAGAGGCGCCGGTCGGAGTCGACGACGAAGAGCGACGTGATCCGCTTCTCTTCCATGGTACGCAGCGCCACCGGCGCCAACTCCGAAGCGGCGATTGTGTGGGGCGAGTCGTGCATGCAGTCGCCGGCGGTCTTGGCCAGGAGCGTCTCGTCGCGCTCGAGCAGGCGGCGCAGGTCGCCGTCCGAGATGACTCCGATCAGGCGCCCATCCTGGTCGGCGACCGCGGTGATGCCGAAGCGCTTGCGCGACATCTCGTAGATCGTCTCGCGCATCGCGGTCGCGGCAGTGACGAGCGGCAGGTCGGCGCCGGAGTGCATCAGCTGGTCGACCCGCAGCAGGCTCTTGCCGAGCCGGCCGCCGGGATGGAAGCGAGCGAAATCTTCGGGGGTGAAGCCGCGCGCTTCGAGGAGCGCCATCGCCAGCGCGTCGCCCAACGCCAGCGTCGCGGTGGTGGAAGCGGTGGGCGCCAGGTTGAGCGGACAGGCCTCCTTGTCGATCGCCACAGAGAGGTGGAGGTCGGCGGCGCGCGCCAGCGGGCTCTGGGCGTTGCCGGTCAGCGCGATCAACGCCACGCCGAGCCGCTTCAAGGTCTCGACCAGGCGGAGGAGCTCTTCGGTGGTACCGGAGAACGAAGCGGCGAGCACGACATCGCCTGCGACCAACATGCCGAGGTCGCCGTGGATCGCCTCGACCGGATGCAGAAAGAACGCTGGCGTGCCGGTCGAGGCCAGGGTGGCGGCGATCTTCTTCATCACGATGCCGCTCTTGCCCATGCCGCTGCAGACGACACGGCCGGAAGCCGAGCGGATGAGCTCGACGGCGCGATCGAAGCTCTCGTCGAGCTGCGCGATGAGGCCGGAGACGGCCGACGCTTCGATCGCGAGAACCTGGCGCGCGACCTCGCGCGGCGGACGAGGGGAAGGACGAGTCATGGCGTTCGAAGATCGCTCAGGGCGCCGCGGATGGCCAGGAGCTCGGCGAGGAGCCGTTCGGCGCGCTCGGGCGGCAGTTGCGTCTCACGGTCGGAGAGCGCCCGCGCCGGCTCCGGGTGGATCTCGAGGAAGACGCCGTCGGCGCCGGCGGCGACCGCGGCGCGCGCCAGCGGCTCGGCGAACTCGCGCGCGCCTGCGGTGCCGTCGGCGGCGGCGCCTGGAAGCTGCAGTGAGTGGGTGACGTCGTAGATCACCGGGATGCCGTCCCGCTGCATCCAGGCGAAGCTGCGCATGTCGACGATCAGATTGTGGTAGCCGAACGAGCTGCCGCGCTCGGTGACGGTGACGCGCTCGGCGCCGACGCTCCTCGCCTTGTCGACCACCCGGCGCATCTCGTCAGGCGCCATGAACTGCCCCTTCTTGACGTTCAGAGCGCGGCCGGTGCGGGCCGCAGCGAGCACGAGGTCGGTCTGCCGGCAGAGAAAGGCCGGGATCTGGAGGACGTCGCAGACTTCGGCGACCGCGGCGCACTGCCCCGGCTCGTGCACGTCGGTCAGCAGCGGCAGCCCGGTGCGGCGCCGCACCTCGGTGAGGACGCGCAAGCCCTCTTCCAGCCCCGGTCCGCGGAAAGTCGAGATCGAGCTCCGGTTGGCTTTGTCGAAGGAGGCCTTGAAAACGATCGGCACGCCCAGTCGCTTCGCCATCGCAGCGATCGTCTCGGCGATCGCGAACGTCATCTCCGCGCTCTCGATCACACACGGCCCGGCAACCACCGCTAGCGGCGATCCGCCTCCGACGACAACTCCCGTGGCCAGCTCGAGCGGCCGAGTCGTCAAGCCGTGCTCTCCATCGCCACGACGCGGGCGCGCACCTCGCCGGAGGAGGCCTTGGCGCGGCGCTGGTGCTCGGCGAGGGCAGCGCCGATGTAGGAGACGAAGAGCGGATGCGGCGCGGTCGGCTTCGACTTGTACTCGGGGTGGAACTGGCAGCCCAGGTACCAAGGGTGGTCGGGGAGCTCGACCATCTCGACGAACTTGCCGTCGGGGCTCATCCCGGAAACCACCAGGCCGTGCTGCTTCAGGATCTCGAGATACTTCTGGTTGACCTCGTAACGATGGCGGTGGCGCTCGGATATCTCCTCGACGCCGTAGATCGAGCGCGCCAGCGAGCCTTCCTTGAGTCGACAGGGATAGGCGCCGAGCCGCATCGTGCCGCCCATCTCCTCGACTCCCAGGAGGTCGCGCAGCATGTAGATCACCGGCTGGTTCGTCTCGGTGTCGAACTCCGACGAAGTCGCGCCGGCGACGCCGCAGACATTTCTCGCCAGCTCGATCGTCATGCACTGCATGCCGAGGCAGATGCCGAAGAACGGCACCCGATGTTCGCGGGCGTAGCGGATAGCGCGGATCTTCCCCTCGGTGCCGCGCTTGCCGAAACCGATCGGCACCAAGAGACCGTCAACTTCGAACAGCTGGCGCGGCCAGTTGCCGCCTTCGAGCTCCTCGGCGTTGAGGTAGACCAATTCGACGCGACAGTCGTTGGCGATGCCGCCGTGGGCGAGCGCTTCGTTCAGACTCTTGTAGGCGTCGGGCAGCTCGACATACTTGCCGACGATGCCGATCCGAACGTGGTGCTTCGGATTCTTCACCTTCGAGACCAGCGCCTCCCAGCGCGACAGGTCGCGCTCGTAGCGCGGCAGCGAGAGCAGCTCGAGCAGCCGGTCGTCGACGCCCTCGCGAGCGAACATCAGCGGCACCTCGTAGATGGTGTCGACGTCGCGTGCGCCGATCACCTGTTCGGGAGCGACGTTGCAGAAGAGGGCTATCTTGCGCCGCAGATCGTCGGGAAGATCGCGGTCGACCCGGCAGAGGAGGAGGTCGGCCTGGATGCCGATCTCGCGCAGCTCGCGAACCGAGTGCTGGGTCGGTTTCGACTTGAGCTCCTCGGCCGCGGCGATGTACGGCACCAGCGTCAGGTGGACGTTGACCGCGCTGTTTCGCCCCAGCTCGAGGCGGAGCTGCCGGATCGCTTCGAGGAAGGGCAGCGACTCGATGTCTCCCACCGTGCCACCGATCTCGACGATAACGACGTCGTGCCCGTCGACCAGCCTCCGCATCGCGGCCTTGATCTCGTCGGTGATGTGTGGGATCACCTGCACCGTCTTGCCGAGGTAGTCGCCGCGCCGCTCCTTGGTGATCACCGACTCGTAGATCCTGCCGGTCGTGTAGTTGTGCCAGCGCGTCATGCGCGCGTGCGTGAAGCGTTCGTAGTGCCCGAGGTCGAGGTCGGTCTCGGCGCCGTCGTCGGTCACGAAGACCTCGCCGTGTTGGTACGGAGACATGGTGCCGGGATCGACGTTGACGTAGGGATCGAACTTCATCAGGGTGACGTTCATCCCCCGCGCTTCGAGGAGGGCGCCGATCGAAGCGGCGGCGACGCCCTTGCCTAGCGAGGAGACGACGCCTCCGGTGACGAAGATGAACTTGGTAGTCATCGCTCTCTCCGATCTGGGTCGTTGGCGCGCAACTCGCGGTCGGCTGCAGCGGCGTCTTCGGCGGTGTCCACGCCGCGCGAAGGGCGGGCGCCGGTGAGGACGCGAATCGCGACTCCGTTCTCGAGCGCGCGCAGCTGCTCGAGCGCCTCGCTCTTCTCGAGCGGCGTCGGCTCCAGCGCGGCGAGCTCGAGCAGAGCCCGACGCTGGTAACCGTAGATGCCGAGATGACGTAGCGGCGGTGCGCCGCCGGGGTTGCGCTGGAACGGAATGGCGGCGCGACTGAAGTAGAGGGCGCGGCCGGAGCGGTCGAGAACGACTTTGACCGTTCCGGGATCGGCGGCGTCTTCCGGCTGGGCGTCGGCGGCCAAGGTCACGACCGGGTCGTGGGGATGTTTCGCCAGATGCTCGGCGACGCGACGGACGCCGTCAGGATCGAGGAGCGGCTCGTCGCCCTGGATGTTGACCACGCCGTCGCAGCTCCAACTCTTCGCTGCCCAGGCGATCCGGTCGGTGCCGCTGGCGCACTCCGCAGGCGTCATTTCTACTTCGCCCCCGAAACTCTCCACGGCGCGCGCGATGCGCTCGTCGTCGGTGAGCACGACGACGCGGGCCAGCGAGTTGGCAGCTGTCGCTCGTCGCCAGACGTGTTCGATCATCGGCCGGCCGGCGAGATTGATCAACGCCTTGGCGGGCAGGCGCGTCGATCCGTAGCGGGCCGGAATGGCGCCGAAAACGGTGTAGGAGGAGGTGGTGGGAGAGCTCGCGGAGGCAGAGCCGGGGTGCACGATTCAATGTACAGCAGGGGACCAAAGTGAGTCAAACCGAAGAGCTTGCTGTGCTAGGTTGCGGCCGCCATGTCGGGCTCGGGGCCGCGCCATCTCTCGCTCCGAGCGCTCATGGTGCTCGTGGTGCTGATGGCCGCCGCGGTCGCGGCCGAACGGCAGCGCTGGTTCGCCCTCCTGCGCGGAGCGCCGGTCGACGAGCTGGTCTGGATCTGGACCTCGGATCCGCCGCAGGCGGTGGTGCCGCGCGCCTTCCTAGCGGTGCGAGACTTCGAGCTCGAGCGCGTGCCGTCGAGCGCTCGCCTGTCGGTGCTCGGCGATCCCGAGTACATTGTCTCGCTCAACGGTCGTCAGGTCGGCTCGGGCGCCTTCCGGCCCGGCGCCCCGCGCGATCTCTACGAGGTGGCACGGTTGCTCCATTCCGGAACGAATCGCGTGGCGCTCGAGCTGCGCAGCGCGATCGGTTCGGGTGGGGCGACGCTCCGGCTCGAGGACGACGAAGGCCGCCTGCTGGTTTCCAGCGATAGCGGCTGGGCGGTCTTGCGCGATCTTCGGGGCGAGACCTTGAAGCGACGAGAGCTTGCCGGCGCGGAGCACGTCACTGTGCTCGGGAGCTCTCCTCTGGGACGCTGGGGGAGCCCGGTCGCAGACGGCATCCGGCCACGGCTCGACCAAGCGGTCGATCGCCGCCGTGAGCCCTCAGCTGTCCGCTACCGGCTGCCCACAGGTAGCGGAGAGTGGCTGCTGCTGCCACCTCACGCCCGGCGCAATCTCCCGCGGCTGGGCGGGCACGTCGAGCTCGACTTCGGTCGCGAGCTCGAAGGCTATCTGAGGCTCGCCTTCGATGTCGCCGACCCGCAGCTGGCCCTGGTGCGCTTCGGCAACCGTCCGATCGAGAGCTCGGGCTGGAATCCGGACGCGATCGCGATCACCATCGCGGGGCGATTCGAGTGGCACGACGCGGCGCCGCGGAGGTTTCGATTCGTCGAGGTCGTCGGGCTCGACGCGCTGACTTGGGCGCAGGTGCTGCCGATCTCCCGATCCCTCTTCAAGACTCTGGCAACGCCGGCGCCGACGTCGCTCTGGGCGACCGAGCCGCCGCCGCAGCGCTATCCAGTGGTCGACGAGATCTGGCGGAAATGGATGTCGCTGCCACGCCGGCCAGCACCAGGAGCTGTGCCCCGACGCGAGCTGGGGGCGCGGGCGTTCGAGCTCACGCGAGACGGCCCAGAACGTACGCCGGAGCGTGCTCGAGCGCGCCGCGAGCGTCGCTCTCCGGCAGGTCGGTGAGCGCGCTCCGAGCCCGCTCACCGTACCCGCGCGCGATTTCGAGGACTTCGGCCAGCGTTCCCTCGCGACGGACGATCTCGAGGATCTCTTCGGCGGCGACGCTCTTGAAATCGCGCTCCACGAGCACCTGAGCGACCTTGTCGCGCTCGGCCGTGGCGATGCGCGGCAGGGCGAGAAGGAGAGGTAGCGTCAGCTTGCCTTCGCGCAGATCGGCGAGCACCGGTTTGCCGAGGACTTCGGCCTGGGAGCTAAAGTCCAGAAGATCGTCGACGAGCTGAAAGCAGATTCCGAGCGAGCGGCCGAGCTCGGCCAGCGCGGGTCGCAGCTCGCGTCGTTGTGGACGGATCAGCGCTGGGGCCTCGCACGCCGCCGAGAAGAGCGCCGCCGTCTTGCGCTCGACGATTTCGAAGTACTCGGCGACGGAGAGGTCGATCGCTCCCAATCGCTCGAGAGCCAGGAGCTCCCCTTCGGTCATCCGCAGCGTGGCGCGGCAGAAGAGGTCGATGATCTCGAGGTTGTCGTGCTCGAGCGCCATCCGCATCGCGGTCGTGTAGAGCCAATCGCCGAGCAGCACCGTGAGGTTGCTGCCCCAGAGCACGTGCACCGTGCGGCGACCGCGACGAAGCTGGGCGTGGTCGATAATGTCGTCGTGCACCAAGGTAGCGGCGTGGATGAACTCCACGACGGCGGCGTAGGTCACCTCTTCGTCCGCGTCGCGCTCGAGGAGCCGCGCGCAGAGCAGCAGAAGGGCCGGCCGCATCCGCTTGCCGCCAGCATCGAAAAGATACTCGCCGGCCCGCGTCACGAACGGCACGTCGGAGGCGATCCTGGCGTGGATCAGCGCCTCGGTCGCCGCGAGCTTGCCGGCGATCGGCTCGAGCAAGCGCATCGCTTGGCCGCGCTCCTGAACGTTGGCCGCGGCGAGGAGGTTGGAGCTCATCGCACCTCGTCGTCGCCAGAACCGACGGGCGTGAAGCTCTCCACTTCGACCCTGACGCCGTTGCGAAAACGGCAGACCCTGCCGGTCGAGTAGTACCACCAGGCGCTCTCGTCGGTAGCGCCGGCGGAGCTCTGGTCGAGCTGCTCGGGAAGACCGAGCTCGGCGTACGTGGCGTGTTCGTCCGGCGAGGAGAGCGAGCGCTCGAACTCGAGCAGCCGGCGCAGGAACGCCAACTCGTTGGTGCCGACGGACAGCAAGGCGACGATCGCCCTGCTGCTGCGCAGGCGCCGGGTCACGTCGACCCTGGCGAGAGTGTGCGAGGTGTCGCCGCCGGCGCTACGGTAGGGCGCCACGGCGCTCACCTCGAAGTGGTGAAGGCGCGGGTCCCAGGTCCAGTCGATCGCATATTCGCCGCGCTCGTTGGTGCGCGCGGCCGCATGCACCCGCTGCGACCGCACGCGGGCGAAGGCGCGTACGTCGATGCCAGTGCGCCAGCCCTCGACGACCACGTCGACGTCGGAGAGCGGCTGGCCCGCCAGGTCGACGACGGTACCCGAGAAGCGGACGATTTCGCCGGCGGCGATCTTCGGTCGCCACGGCCAGGCGATCTCGCCCGCTACGGGAGCGGCGAGAAGCGTCGCGATCGCGACGCTAGCGGTAATTCGAGAAGGTGAGCGGGACATCGATGTCGAGCGAGCGCAGCAGCGACATCGCCGTTTGCAGCTCGTCCTTGCTCTTGCCGGAGACGCGCACGGTGTCCCCTTGAATGGCGGCCTGAACGCGTAGCTTGCGCTGCTTGAGCTCGGCCACGATCTTCTTTGCGCTCTCGATCGGAATCCCCTGCTGGAATTCGATCTTCTGCCGCACTCTTCCTCCCGAGGCGGGCTCGATCTTCCCTGGTTTCAGCGACTTCAGGTGGACGCCGCGTTTGACGAGCTTGGCGCGCAGCACCTCGAGCGTCTGCTCGAGCGTGAACTCGTCGGCCGATTCGGCGACGATCGCCTCGCCGTCGAGCGTGAGCGAGCTCTTGACGCGCTTCAGATCGTAACGAGTGACGATCTCCTTGTCGGCTTGGCCGAAGGCGTTCTTGACTTCCTGGAGATCGACGCGCGAAACGATGTCGAACGAGTTGTCGCTCATGGGCGCGGTGCCACGATCCTATCGCACGGGCTCGGCGCCGAGGTCGGTCGACCACTCGAGCGACGGCGGCGGCGAGAATTCGTCGGTCGCCGCGAAGGAGTGCCAGTGGGTGAAGCGAAAGCTGGAGACGTTTCCTTCGCGATCGCGCCATTCGAGCCCGACCGGACGCTCTCCGGCGGCGTCGACGACGAGGTTGGCGGCTACCAGCTCGGACTCGGAATCGAGAGGTTCGAAGAGGATCTCGGTGTCGCCGGCGGGAAGCGTCGCTTGCTGGGCGCGATAGCGGTGGGAGAGCTCGCCTGCCGAGAGGAGCAGGAGATCGAGGCCGATGGCGCGGTCGGTGGCTAGCGTCGCGCGCTGTCCGCGCGGCTCGCCTTCGACCCAGCTCCAAGCCGTGGCGCCGCAGACTAGAAAGGCCTTCGGCACCGGTTCGACGTAGTCCCAGCGGAAGCAGTCGGGCATGGTCAGAGCGAGCGTGCCCCTCTCGGAGTCACCGCTGGTGAAGCCGGCCGGAACGTACGACTGCGTGAACGTCGCGGCGAGCGCCCCGCTGGCGGCCAACGCACCGCGCAGCTTCTCGAGCGTGCGCCACGGATCGCGAGACGCCTCCGCGGCGGCGAGAGGCGCCGCGCCGGCGAGAAGGAGCGCGAAAAGAGCTCGCAAAACCATCATCCTCAGTGCCGGAAGTGTCGCACGCCGGTGGTGAGGACGGCCATGCCGTGCTCGTTGGCGGCAGCGAGCACCTCCTCGTCCCGCTTGCTGCCTCCGGGGTGCACGACCGCCGTGACGCCGGCGGCGGCGAGGACGTCGACGCCGTCGCGAAAGGGGAAGAAGGCGTCGGACGCCGCCACCGAGCCGGTCAGCGGAAGCCGCGCCTTGTCGATCGCCAGCCGGCAGGAGTCGACCCGGCTCATCTGACCGGCGCCGATGCCGACGGTCTGCTCCTGGTTAGCGAGCACGATGGCGTTCGACTTCACGTAGCGGCAGACCGCCCAGGCGAAGCCGAGCGCCCGGAGCTCGTCGTCCGAGGGCCGGCGCGCCGTCGGGCAGGCCCAGGTCGCCGGATCGTCGTCGCCGCCGTCGACGCGCTGCGCGAGGTAGCCGCCGTCGACCGCGCGCAGCTCGAAGTCGCTGGCGCTCCAGCTATAGGGAGGCGCCAAGAGTAGGCGGAGATGAGGACGGTTCGCGAGTCGCTGCCGCGCCGAGTCGGTGGCCGCAGGGACGATCAGCAGCTCGACGAAGAGCTCGCCGAGCGCCTCGGCGGTGGTGTCGTCGAGCTCCCGATTGGCCGCCACCACCGAACCGAACGCCGAAACGGGGTCGGTCTCGAGTGCCCGTCGGTAGGCCTCGAGCAGCGTCTCGCCGCGCCCGACACCACACGGATTGTTGTGTTTCACGATGGCTACCGTCGGGTCGTTCCAGAGCGCGACCAACTTGCGCGCCGCGTCCGCGTCGAGGACGTTGTTCCAGGAGAGACTCTTGCCCTGCACCTTCGTGGTGCCAGCGAGGATCCCGGGCCCCCCTGTCGTACGGTAGACGACGGCGGCCTGGTGCGGATTCTCGCCGTAGCGCGGTGTCAGTTGGCGCTCGAGCGAGAGTGTCAATCGCTCGGGAAAGTCCGCGAGCGGCTCCCCCCCCAATACAACTGGGGGCACAGCGGCGCGGGAAGCGAACCAGGCGGCGATCGCCGCGTCGTAGTGGGCCGTGTGGACGAACGCCTTCCGCGCCAGCCGCTCGCGAGTCGATGGCGACACGACTCCGCCTCCACGCCGCAGCTCTTCGAGCAGCGCCGGGTAGTCGTTCGGATCGACGAGCACCACGACGCCGGCGAAATTCTTGGCCGCGGCGCGCAACAGGGTGGGTCCGCCGACGTCGATCGCCTCGACGATCTCGCCCCACGAGGCTCCAGCCCTCGCGACGGTCTCCTGGAACGGATAGAGATTGACCGCGACGATGTCGATGCGGGCGATGCCGTGCCGATCCAGCAGTGCCATGTGGCTCGCGTCGGCGCGATCGGCGAGCAGGCCGGCGTGGATCGACGGATGCAGGGTCTTGACCCGCCCGTTCAGGATCTCAGGGAATCCAGTGACCTCCGAGACCGGCGTTACGGCGAGGTCTGCGCTGCGGAGGTGATCGGCCGTGCCACCGGTCGAGAGAAGCTCGATGCCCAGCTCGGTCAGACCGCGCGCCAGCGCAACGATTCCAGCCTTGTCGGAGACCGAGAGCAGAGCACGGCGGGCGGGCAGCATCACGGCTATCTTCGAGCGCCGAGCTCTCAGCTCAAGGCGCCGCGCGCTCGAGGAGCAGGATCCGATCCCGCGGCCGTTCGAGCTCACGGCGCGGATCGGTGCCTCCGGCCCGGAGCCAGATGTAGCGAAAGAGCCGTGCGGCGTCGGTCACGGCGTGGCTGTAGGCCACCGCCGCGACGCCGTAGGCCGTCGAGCGGTCGTCGAAGGCGAGCTGTCCAGTGGCGAAACCGATGCGGCGGTACTCGAGGCCGATCAGCGGGTAGAGCTCGCGCCCGCGGGCGAGCGCCTCGCTCGCCAGCCGCGCTACATCGGCGCGGGCGGCGAGCGGGGCGCGGTTCTGGTAGAAGACGACCGCGAAACGGGGGCGCGCGGAGTCGGCGTAGAGCAGGTAGTCGCGGAAGTAGCGCCCCTCGTCGGCGTCGCTCGCCGAGCTGTTCAACGGATTGTTGAGATCGGCCGCCCAATGGGCGACGCGACCGAGCCGGCGGGAGATGACGGCGAACGATCGTAGCGCAACGATGGCGTCGATCGCCGCCTCGGTCTCCTGGGCCAGTGCGACGTCGACCGCGCCCGATCCATCCTCGTTCTTGACGTGGCGCAGCGAGTCGCTCTCGGCGAACGGCTCGAGCGCTCCCGCAGCCAGCTCCCTGCCGTACTTGCCCAGCTGGCGGGCCAAGTCTGGCGGCGCGAGTCGGGCGGCGTCGCGAACAATCGCCTCCTGAGACGCTGGGCTCCAGGCCGCGAGTGGGGAGCCTCCCAGCATGGCGTGGATCAGGACGAAAGTGGCGAGAGTGCCGGGAGTTGGCGATCGCATGCGGATCCAGGAGAGATTCTACCCGTGCGGCGGAGCGGTCGCCGAGGTCGGTCTCGGGGCGAGCCGCAAAGTCGACTGTGGAGGATCGACGTGCGCCGGATTGCGATTTCGGCGACAATAGGCTTCGGCCGCAGCAGGAGGAACCGTATGGTCAAGCGCCGCAAAGCCTCGCCGACCGAGGCCGGCTTCAACCTGATCGAGCTCGTCGTCACGCTGGCGCTGATGAGCATCATCCTGCTGCTCGGCTGGCCGGCGCTCTTGGGAACTCTCAACCGCGTGCGGCTCACCGGCACGGCGCGGGAAGCCGCGATCTTGCTTCAGCTCGCTCGCATGGAGGCGGTCAAGAAGAGCGTCCAGGTTGAGGTCGTCTTTCAGAACGCCGCGACTTGTAGTCTGGGAGTTCCCTGCCTCTTCGCCTTCGCCGACCTGAACGCGGACGGAAACTTCACCGTCGCCAACGACCGGATCGTAGGCGGACCGCTCTCGTTCCAGCCTGGGATCGAGCTCTATGGTCCGACCGACGGCGCTCCGGAGGGGGCCAACTCGCTTGTCGGTTTCGACAATGTTGGGCCGCCGAACAACGACGGGCCGGTTTTCCGCTCCGACGGCTCGGTCCCGAGCACTGGCGCGTTCCGTTTCGTCGATCGCCACAACAATTTTCTCGAAGTGCGGATCGATTTCGCCGGTACTGGCAAGGTCGTCATTCAGAAGTGGGTCGGCCCCGACGTCAACGTCGACTGGTTCGAGAACGGCGAGGGCGGCAACGCCTGGGTCTGGTGACGCACGCAGGTTGACGCCCCTTCGAGCGACCTGCTAGAAATCGACGTCCGGTCTGGGCCCTCGGCACTCCCCGGTTCGGCCAGGTAGCTCAGTTGGTAGAGCACGCGACTGAAAATCGCGGTGTCGGCGGTTCAATTCCGTCCCTGGCCACCATGAACACCTTGGAATCAGTGAGATACGAAGGCGAACCGAGCGGCCATTTTCCCCACCTCGCCAGCGGGCATCTTGCGGGCATCACGCGAAGGGCCTTCTCGGCGAGTTGGAGCCGGAGCGAGAAGGGTGCGCAGCTTTCAGCGATACGCGTCGCGGCGGTGTGCCACGTCGAGAACGACCAGCGCCGCTGGCCGGGAGTCGAGCTCGAACCGAACGCGCCAGTCGCCTACGCGGAGGCGGTACTCGGGCGGGTGGATGCCGACCAGCCGCTTCACGTCGCCCTCGCCGGTCTCGGCCAGGGCCTCGATCCGGGCGGAGATCCGACTGCGAGTCGTGGAGTCCAGCCGATCGAAGCTCTTTAGGGCGCGGTCTGTCCAGAGAATCGAGCGCGTCACGCGACGCCGAGGCTGCCCTTCACCTCGTCGTGGGGGATCAGGCGGCCGGCGTCGCGGTCGGCCCTTGCCTCCGCCACCGCGACGCGCTCCTCATCCGTCTCCGGCTCGTCGTCGTAGGGCGCCTCGTCGAGCAGGCGCCCCAGCGGGTCGTCTCGCGAGACGAGCGCCGCGAGAGCCCGCTCGGCCGCCGGCAACTCGGCATCGGGTAGCTCGTCGAGGAGCTGGCGAAGGTGCTCTCGGGGCGTCATGGCGCCGAGTGTACACTGGGCCGACGGCCGAGCCAGCCTCTACTCAGCCCGCCTCGTCTGCCAGCTCGACGCAGTTGCGGCCGTTCTGTTTGGCGCGATAGAGCGCCGCGTCGGCGCACCGCGCCACGGCGTCGACGGTTGACTCGTCCGAGCGGCGCTCCGCGACCCCGACGCTCACCGTCACCCGGAGGTCGGGCGCCAAATCCAAGGCGTCGAGCGCCGCCACCGCGGCGCGCAGCCGCTCCGCGATCTCCGCCGCCGCCGCGAGCTGCGTTCTCGGCAGCAGGGCGAGGAACTCCTCGCCGCCGGTGCGGCCGACAGCATCGCCGTCGCGCAGCGCCAAGCGTGCCGCGTGCGCCACCCGCTGCAGCACCGAAGCGCTCTCGCTCTGGATCGAAACCGCTCGAGAGTTCGGTGATCCGGTTCCAGAGCCCAAGGGCCGGCGGCTCCAGCTCGCGTGACGAAGCCCGGCGAGAACGGCGGGCCACGGGCGCCGCTCAGCGAACGGCGAGCAGATCGAGAATCGTCTCCTCCACCTCCTTCCACGCCGGAGCGAAGGGGGCGATCAGGTCGAAATGCCCGGCTCCGTCGATGACCGACAGCCGTACGTCGTCCCCCTTGCCCGTCGCCTGCTCGGCGAAGCCCCGACTCTGCTCGACGGGAACCAGGGAGTCCCGAGCGCCGTGCACGAGCCTGCTCGGTACGCCGAGTGGAAGCAGCCGGATGGGGCTGGCCTGCACGTAGCGCTCCGGCACCTCTCGCGGTGAGCCGCCCAAGAGCGGCGCCACCGAAGCGTTGCAGTACGCTGAGCCTTCGCCGAAGGTGGCCAGATCGGTGATCGCGGCCAGCGACACCACACCCCGCACCGGGAGGGGATCGCGTCCAAAGAGTGGACTCTCTGGCGGCAGGTTGCGTCGCGCCGCCAGCCAGAGCGCGAGGTGTCCACCCGCGGAATGGCCGACCAGAACAACCCGGTCGAGGTCGATCGGAAAGCGCTGGGCGAGCGTGCGCACGAAATCGGTGCCGCGGGCGACGTCGTCGAACGTTCCGGTCCAGCCTCCGCCCGCGTCGCCGATGCGGCGGTACTCCAGCGTCCAGGTCGCGACTCCCCTGTTGGCAAGAGCGCCGCTCGCAGGCGAGATGTGCTGGAGGTCGTTCTCGGCTCGCCAGCAGCCGCCGTGAATCACGACGGCCAGCGGATGCGGGCCAGGCCCCTCGGGCAGCCGCAGCTCGCCGAACTGGAGCGGATCGTCGCCGTACTGCACCCGGGAGTCGACGGGCGGCGCAGGCAGGCGCGAGGTCTCGCCCCAGGTGACGAGGCGAGACGACGCGGCAGGTTCGAAGAGGCCCACCAGGAGCGCTAGTCCCGGCGCCCGTGAGAGCCGGAGATGCAAGCGTTACCTTTCTGCACTGGATAGCTCGCTGCGGGCGAATCGAGCTAGGAAGGGGTCGATGTCGTGGCGCCCGGCAAGACGACCTTCTCGAGCAGCTTCTGCGCCGCCGGCGAGGTCGGGGCGTGGGTCAGGATGCGCTCGATGCGGTCGATCGCTTTCAGGTGATCGCCGAGACTCTGGTAGAGCAGGAACTCGCCGTAGAGGTTCTCGGCCAGCACGTTCATCCGCGCGCTCACCGTCGCTGCGTGCACGCCGTTCGGAAAGCGGGAGAGATAGGCGGCGCCGGCGGTGAGATCGGAGAAGGTCGCGACCACGCTGCGCAAGCGTTCGTCGGCGGCTAGCGCGAGGTCGAGATCGCGCTCCTGCGCCGATAGCTCGGCGAGCGCCGAGAGCTGATCGAGCGTGGGAGCCAAGGTGCGCAGCGCCCCTTGGGCCGACTCGGCGATCGTGGCATCGGTGCTCGCCGCGGCGCGCAGGAAGGTCGTCACCGCGTCGGCCTGACGATCGGTGCGACTGTACGCCTCGGCGAGCGCGAGCGTCACGGCGTCGGCCTCCGTGGCCGCGGGCCAGTTCGAAAGGAAGGTCTCTAGAAAACCGGTCTCGAAAACGTTGCCGGTCCAGATCTGGCGCGCCTCGCCGAGGAGCGCGGCGGAAGAGAGGGTGAGCGCTTCGCGCTCGGTGCGCAGCGACGGAATCAGCACGCTCGCCGCGTCGAGCGCTTCGACCTCGGCGATCTCCCGATCGTACTCTCGCAAGAGCTTGCCGTAATCGCGGCCCAGCGGCACGCGTAGCAGGGTTTCGTCGCGGCGCCGGTGGAGCCGTTCGAGGCGCAGCCGCTCGGCTTCGGTCCCGCGCGGCCAGGCGGTGAGCGCAGCCGCCTCGACAAGCTGCCCGGCCGCGACGGGGGGCGCGGTGGGCCGCTCCGGCGCGCCGCGCGCGACGGGTGGGGTCGGCTCCCGCTGTCGTTCGCTCTTCAGGTCGGCCCCCAGCTCGAGCAGGCGCTTCTGCGTCCAGCCGCGAAACTCGGAGGAGTCGTGCTCTTCTCCCGTCGCGAGCGAACGGGCGCGGATCCGCGCCGCGGCGACCCGCTGCTCGAAGAACGGGTGGGTCCGCCAGTAGCCGTACTCCTTGGAGTCGGGGATCCGCGAGCCCAGGACGGCCATCAGCCGCTCGGTGCCGTTGGCGGCGAAGCCGGCGGCGGCCGCCCAGCGCTGACCGTTCTCGTCGGCCTCGTCCTCGAAGGAGCGCGAATAGCTGCGCAGTAGCAGCTCGCTCAGGATCATCCCCGCCGCGTAGGTGCCCGTGATCACGTCGCCGGCGCTCTGGTCGCGCGTGTCGAGGCCGATCGGGTAGGGGAGGTCGGTGCGGCGCGGCTCGCTCTGCTCCGCCGAGATCAGGACGCCCAGGAGCGCTGCCTGCGAGAGGATGTTGAGGAGCGTCGCGCGGCGCTCCATCCGGGTCCCGTGGGCGCCGACGACGTGGGCGATCTCGTGGCCGAGCAGGGCGGAGAGCTCGTCGTCGCCGAGACCGATGGCGATCAGCCCGCGGGTGACGAAGACCTGCCCTCCGGGAAGGGCGAAGGCGTTCGGTTCGGCGAGGTCGATGAGGTAGAAGCTGATCGGGTAGTCGGTATAGCCGGCCTCGCGCGCGACGCGGTAGCCGATCTCGGCTACACGGCGCAGCTCGACCGGTTCGTCCCAGGAGCCGTAAACGCGCACCGCTTCGGTAGCGGCTTGCAGGCTCTTCTCGAAGAGTTCGAAGCTGGGGTTGGCGGCCGCCCCGGCCGGGCTATCGAGCCCGATCGAGAGCAATGCCAGGGCCGCGACGCGGCAGAGCGAGCGACGCACGCCAACGATGCTAGCAGGCGGCGTGCCGGCCCTCCCCATGAGATGGCGTCGGGTAGACTGGGAAGATGGAGCTGACGCTCGAGTTCGACACCACCAAGGGGAGCATGGCGGAGCTGCGTCCGCTGCTCGACGCCGCCCTCCAGAAGGAGTTTCCGGGCGGGATGCTGCAGCGCAAG
>CAZPYU010000012.1:0-16370 GCA_964590905.1 uncultured Thermoanaerobaculia bacterium | reverse complement strand
CCAGGCGCTCTCGACCCTCTCCGTCCGCGCCACCGAGTACACGGTTGGCACCAATTTCGAAGCGGCCCTCCCCGGCCCGCTCCCGGCCGGCATGGATCCGACCTACGTCGTCGATCTCTCGATCGACGAGGCGGAGGCGCTGAGCGCAGAGAGCGTTAACTTCAGCACCGCGCTTCCGCTCTACGTGGAGGAGTTCTTGGGGCTGCCCACCGGAACCAGGGTGGCTTCCGCTTGGTGGGACCGAAGCCGGTCGCAGTGGATCGGGGCGGACGACGGGCTCGTGGTCGAAGTCGTCGGCGAGAGCGGCGGAGAGGCTCTCTTGGCGGTCGACCCGAGCGGTGCGCCGGCAGCCGCCGGCTCGCTCGCGGCGCTCGGCGTAACCGGCGCCGAATTGCGCCGACTCGCCGCTCTCTACGACGCCGGCGAGAAGCTCGTGCGGCTGCGAGTCGACCACTTCACACCGTGGTATTTCGGACTACCGTCCAGAATCCGCGAGGGCGAAGCGCGAGGCCCTTCCTACGATCTTCCGTTGCCGTCGGTCGTTGGCGAGAAGCTCGGCGAGAAGCCATCGCTCGGCGCCTTTGGGGGCATCATCGACTCCGAGAATCAGGTGCTCGGACAGGCGTTGCCGCTCGTCGGAACCCCCCTTACCCTCCACTATTCGAGCGATCGCGTGCCGGGTCGGAAGGCTGCCTATCGTCTCTTCGTCCCGCTCGCGGGCGCCCAACTGCCTGCCGGGCTGAAACGGATCGACCTGACCGTTGAGGTCGCTGGCCAGCAGTTCGTCGAGAGCTTCCCTGCGACGCCAAGCCAGAGCTACGTCTTCGAGTGGGATGGCGACGACGCCTTCGGCCGGCCGACTCTGGGCCCGGCCGACTGGGTGACGCGGCTCGCCTACGTCTACGATGCAACCGCCCTCTCACCCGACACCCCGGGCCAGACCTTTGGTCTCCCGTGGGGGCGCGAGATCGAGAACGTACCTGCGCGCGGCGAACGCCTCCACGTGCGACAGAGCCGCGGCCGTCTCGGCGACCTCGACGCGCGCTCGCTCTTCGGGCTCGGCGGGTGGAGCCTCGGCGTCCAGCACTCCTTCGATCCGATCGCGAAGACGCTCTACTTCGGGAGCGGCGGGCGTCGAACGTTCGGTGGCGCGCGTGGAGCGGCCGACACCCTGACGCGCATCGCGGGCGACGGAACGCCGGGCGTCGAAGGCGACGGCGGGCCGGCGCGAGATTCGACGCTTCGCAAACCACACGGTCTCTCGGTGATGCGCGACGGCAGCCTGTTGATCGCCGACACCCACAACTGCAGGATCCGAAGGGTCGCTCCGGACGGCACGATCACGACGGTAGCTGGAACCGACTGCTCCGGCCTCGGGTCATCGAACGTGGGCGACGGCGGTCCGGCGGATGCCGCGAAACTTGCCTATCCCGAGAAGGCGATCGAGGGGCCTGACGGGTCGATCTACATCGCCGACACCGAGCACTTCCGCGTTCGACGGGTGGACGCGGCGGGAGCGATCAGCACGGTCGCGGGTACGGGGGAGAACGGCTGCGAATCCGATCCGACGCGAGCCGACATCGCCAAGATCTCGTCGCCGATGGACCTCAGCTTCGACGCATCAGGGCGTCTCTTCGTCTTGCTTCACGACTGGACCGGGCATTGGGTCGGGGGCTACATCCAAACCTGCCACGGTATTCTGGAGCTTAGCTCGAAGGGGGAGCTGCGCTGGGTTCGCGCGGGGCCGCAGAATCTAAATGGCTACCTCTCTCGGGGCCGCAGTCTGGTCGCCGCACCGGACGGGCGTTTGATTGCGGTCAACTCCCAGTGCATCGAGGAGATCCCGGCGGATCGAAATCGGAACGGAGACCCAGATCACTGGCCAGTCACGGGCCTGTGCCGCCCGTACGTGAACGGTGTCGGACCGTACTTCCGGGGAGATGGCGAGAGGGCCTCCTACGACGGGACCCGCTTCTTCGGACCGGAAGGTCTCGCGATGCTCCCCGACGGCACGATCGTCGTCGCGGACACCTTGAACGGCCGGGTGCGAGCGATCGGTCCGGATCGGATCGTGCGCACGATGGTCGGCGGCGGCAGCTCGCTGCCGGTCGACGGCGGGGTACCGCCGCTCGCCGCCGCGCTCTACTACCCGCACGGCCTCGCTCATGACCCGGCGGGGCGCGGACTCTACGTGTCGGACGAGGCCACGAACATCGTCTGGCGCGTAGGCCTGCCAGAGATCTCGGTGGGTGGCAGCGAGATCCGCATCCCGGCCGAGGATGGCGGCGCGGTCTACGTCTTCGACAGCGAAGGGGTGCATCTGCGGACTCAGGACGCGGCGACGGGCCGCACCCTCTGGAGCTTCACTTATGCGACTTACTCTTCGCCCGATTCCGAGTCTCCTCCGCGACGGCTGCTGACCAAGGTCACGGACGCCTTCGCGAACGAAGTCACGATCGAGCGCGCGGCGGACGGCTCCCCGTTGGCGATCGTGGCACCGTTCGGGCAGCGCACGGCGCTGACGACCTCGTCGACGACCGGCTATCTCGCCTCCCTCTCGCGTCTGCTCGAGGCGGGGCAGGAGAGGGTGCTCCTCACGCACGATGCCGGCGGTCTCCTCGAGCGTCTCGAGACGCCAAAGCAACAGTGGTACGAGTATGCGTACGACTCGGAGGGTCGGCTGTCACGGGTGGACGATCCGGCCAGCGGCTCGCTCGACCTCACTCCCCAGACGACGCCGCTCGGTCACCTAGTGACGCGCCAGTCGGCGCTGGGCAGGTCGAGCCGGGTCGAGGTCGAGTTCCTGCCGATCGGCGATCTACGCCAGACTGAAACCGACACGACGGGGCTCGAGATCGAGCTGTTGCGCAAGAAGGACGGCGTGACCGAGCTGCTCTATCCCGATGACACCAAGGTCGAGATGAAAATGGTTCCGGATCCGTTCCTCGGTCCGCTGGCGCAGAACGTCGCGCGGGTGACGCTGACGACTCCGGACGGCGATCTGAGGCTCACGACCGAACGCGAGACGGCGCGCCTGTCGTCGTATCTTGGCGCGACGCCGACGCTAGCGCTGCGCGAGGAGATCGTGCGGACGAACGGCCGCGAGGTGAAGCAGACCTACGATGGGGTGGCAAAGGAGTCGACCTGGACGACGCCGGAGGGGAGGACGGGGAAGAGCCTCCTCGACGAGCTCGGGCGGGTTCGAGAGGTGCAGCGCCCCGGAGTGGAGCCGACGAAGCTCTTCTACGACGCGAAGGGGCGGCTCGATCGCGTCGAACAGGGTTCGAGTGCGGCTCTCCGTCGCACGCAGTACACCTACGACGCGACCACGGGCTTCGTCGATCGCGTCACGGACGTCTTCGACCGCACGGTCGAGTACGAGTACGACAAGGTGGGCAGGGTGACGAAGCAGATCCTGCCCGACCTGCGCGAGATCGACTTCACTTACGACCTCAACGGTAATCTGACCTCGGTGACTCCGCCAACGCGGCCGGAGCACGAGTTCGACTACACGGCGATCGACCAGCTCGTAACGTCCACACCGCCCGACGTGGGGCAGCCGCGGACGACGAGCTACCTCTACAACAACGACGGCCAGCTGACCTCGATCACGCGTCCGGGCGGGCAGACGCTGGCGGTGAGCTACGACTCCGCGGGGCGCACCGACTTCGTAACGCTGCCGAGCGGAGTGATCGACGTCGGCTACGACAGCGAGAACGGCAAGCTGACGAGCGTCGCGGCGCCGTCGGGCGCAACGACGGCATGGGAGTACGAGGGTCCGGCGGTGACCAAGACGATCGTCACCGGCCCGGCTCCGGCGACGATCGCGATCGAGTACGACCATCCGCGGCCGGGCTTCCCTGACACCAACTTCTGGGTCGACGCGACGGAGCTCGATGCCGATCCGGCGACGCGCCTCGAGTACGAGTACGACGACGACGGGCTCCTGCTGTACGTCGAAGACTCCCGCGATTCGGGCGGGATCGGCAGCGGAAACTCGCCGTTCTACCTGACGCTCCACCGTGACGGGCCGAGCGGGCGGGTCATGGGAGTCGACCTCGACAAGGCGCACGACCTAGTCGAGCGCAACGGCTTCGGAGAACTGTCGCGTTACGCCTTCGGGGTCGAGGTCGCGGGCTGCGTTTCGGGGGGAAGCGGCCCATGGGCGGGCTGCAGGCGACTCTTCGAAGAGGAGATCGTCGAACGCGATCTCGTCGGACGGATCACGAAGCGGCGGGAAGGTGCCAGGAACGCGACGAACGGCGCGCTGGTCGAGCGGCTCTGGGAGTACGATTACGACGACGATACCGACCGCCTGATCGAGGTGAAGCTCGACGGAGTCGTAGTGGCAACCTACGGCTACGACGACAACGGCAACCGGACGGCGTTCACCGATGCCTGGGGGAGCGGCAGCGCGACCTACGACGCGCAGGACCGGCTGCTGACGAACGGCGATGCGAGCTACACCCACACTCCGAACGGCGAGCTCCGCACCCGCACGGAGGGTGGTCAGACAGAGACCTACACCTACGACGTGGTGGGCTCGCTCCTGCGGGTCGATCTCGCGGACGGGATCGCGATCGACTACCTGACCGACGCCTGGGGGAGGCGGATCGCCAAGAAGGTCAACGGCACCCTGGTGCAGGGATTTGTCTACACCGGCGGGCTGTCTCCGATCGCCGAGACCGACGGCGCCGGAGCGCTGCGCACCCAGTTCGTCTACGGCAGCCGCGCCACCGTGCCGGACTATTTCTTGAGAAACGGCGTCGCTTACCGGATCGTGACCGACCACCTAGGGAGCGTCAGAACGGTGGTCGATGCCGGCACCGGCGAGATCGTCCAGCGGATCGACTACGACGCCTTCGGCCGGATCACTTACGACAGCAACCCAGGCTTCCAACCCTTCGGGTTTGCAGGAGGGCTTTATGATCCGCAGACCGGGCTCACCCGCTTCGGGGCTCGGGATTGCGACCCCGAAACGGGAAGATGGACCGCGCGCGATCCGATCGGATTCAGCGGTGGCACTGCGGGGCTCTACAACTACGTGGAGAACGATCCCATCAATGCGACGGACCCGACCGGGCTCGAGCCGGAGTACGGACACCACTGGGTGCCGAAGATCGTGCGCGGCCTTCCAGAGCTGTCACCCGAGGCGGCGGCGCTCTTCAACGAAGCCACCTCGGGACCGCTTGCCACGCCTAATTTGAATCAGCCGGGATACAACACTCCCCATCGCATCTATAACAAGGAGGTGCGTGGACTCTTCGATCGCTGGGTTACTGAGAACGGAATCAACCCTTCGACGATGACTCGGGCGCAGGCGAGCGCGTTCGTTCAAACGGTCCGCCAGTCGGAGAGCCCGGCCATCAGCTCCTTTGTTCAGGACGTCGAGGCCGCTGCTGCGCGCCGGGCTGCAGCGACACCACCGGAAGTCGTAGCGCCGAGTGGGAGTGCCCTTCGAACGCTGGGTAAGACGCTCGGTGTGCTGGGGATCGGCCTCATGATCTGGGATGCCTGGGAGTACGCTGAGGAAGCGGCAAGGTGTGAAGAAGATCCGTGTGCGTGCGGCACCTGTGCGTAGCTCTTCGACTTCGCGGATGACGCTGGAGGAGTCCAACAGTGAGACTTGAGATCGTTGCAGTGAGCGGAAGGAATGCACCGGCAGTCGATGACGGAACGCTCTCTCGGCCCGAGTTTGATCGAGTAAGGAACAAGCTCGTAGTGGCGTGTGCGAGGTATGGAACAGTTGGGCCGAGCGGGCAGTTGCCGGTGGAAGGACATGAAGTCGTTTCTGTCGGCAACCCTGATTTCTACATCGTCGAGGATCAGTACAACGACGATCGCAGACTGATTGTTGAGCCGCTCCCCGAAAAGGTTTCTGCCCGATGGTTAGAAGCAGTGTCTGAAGCAATGGAACCAGCATCGGGCTGGGATGTGCTCTTGCGCCTTGGAGGGGGGATCGATCTGATCGTATCCCCGGGGCGGGTCAGGGTCTTCGGATATAGCCCGGTCGCCGTCGACTTAGATGCCTTAGTCGAGGAGCTTCGGCGGAACAGCAGCAACTGATCACTCTGTCCCAGGAAAGGCCCGAACCCGAGTGGTCTCTGTCCTGCGATTCTTGCGCGGTTGGTCCGGGTTGTTCAGGTTTCGTAATTCTGTTCAGGTGTCGTAATCCCCCAACACCCAGTCTCGGGGCTCATGCCCTGCCCGGCCTCGTTTCCGGCATCCACAGCGACTCGGCTGACCTCCTCGCGGCAGCGGTCGTCCGTCCGGGACGGACAGCCGTGTCAACAGGCGCCGAGAATTGACCCTCCTTCAGGCGTCGAGGTTTGACCCCCCCCCAGCTTCTGTCCAACAGCGTCAGAATTGACCCTTCTTTGGCGCAGCTCGCGGCCGGAAGGGGACCGGACCCGGAGCTGCCGCGGCCGTTCGTGCCGGACGAGCAGCGAACCGCCAGCGGCGGACTCGGGCTGTTCGGCGGCCTGGTCGATTCGGAGAACCGGATCCTCGGCCAGAGGCTCGATCTCGTGGCAGCCGGCGCGTCGCTCGAGTACTGGAGCGATCGCGTCCCGGGTCGGAGAGCCGCGCACCAGCTGGAGATCCCGCTGACCGGTGCGACCGTTTCGCCCAGATTTCTGCGGATCGACCTCCTCGTCGAGGTCGAGGGGAGGAGGCTCGAGCGCTCCTTCGCCCCCGCCGCCGAGCTCTCGACGACGGTCGATTGGTCCGATCTCGGCGCGCAGGAGCTGAGCAGCTCCGAACCGACCGACTGGACGGTCGAGCTCGGCTACGTCTACGCGGCCGAGTTCGGCGAGGCGCTGACCACGGATCGCTCCTTCGCCAGACCGTTCGGCCGCCGAGTCGACTCGTTCCCCTCGCGGGGCGAAGTTCGCCACGTGCGCGTGGATCGCGGCGCCTTCACGGCGTTCCATGCCGCCGATGCTTTCGGCTTCGGCGGGTGGGGTCTGAGCGTGCTCCATAAGTACGACCCGCTAGCGAAGACGCTCTACTACGGAACCGGCTCGCGCCAGGCCTGGGGAGGGGGGCCGGACACGACCGAAGTTCTTGTGCGCGTTGCCGGCACGGGATCGCCGGGCGAAGAGGGCGACGGGGAGCTGGCGCGGGAAGCCTCGCTTTTCGATCCCACGGGCCTCTGGCCGACCCGAGACGGCGGGCTGCTGATTGCCGACACCCACAACCGCAGGATTCGACAGGTCGATCGCTACGGGATCATTCGAACCGTCGCCGGGACCGACTGCTCCGACCCCTCGCCCGCGGCGATGGGCGATGGCGGGCCCGCCGACGCCGCGCGGCTCTACTACCCGTCCAAGGCGGTCGAGGGAGCCGATGGCACCATCTACATCGCCGACGCCGGCCACCGCGTCGTGCGTAAGGTCGCTCCCGAATCGAAGATCATCTCGACCTTCTTCGACGCTCGATCCGAGAAGTGCGACGGCAAGCTTTCGGATCTCGGGATGGACGCCGGCGGCAACCTCTACGTGACGGTCGGAGATTTTTGGACCTGGCCGATGGGCACCGACGACATCTGTTCCGGAATCTGGCGCGTCGCACCCGACGGCGATTCGACTCAGCTGATCGACTACCTCGATCCGTACCGCCCCGAATACTCCGCCCACATTCCGGCCGTCGCGGCGCTCTCGGTGCGGCCGGACGGCGAGCTGGCCTACATCCAGTGGAACTGGCTGAATGAGATCCACGCGACTGGCGTCGGACCCGCGAACCGCTACGACCGTGCTCTCCCGGGCACCGGGGCCGGCTACCCCCGGTTTTACGTCAAGAGTAAGGATTTTCCGTACTTCTTCGGCGACGGCGCGCCGGCGGCCACGTACTACACCAAGTTCTTCGGTCCCTCCGGCATCGCGCTCGCCGCGGACAAGACGACTTACGTCGCCGACACCCTGAACCAGCGGATCCGGGTAGTGCGGCCGGACCGGATGGTCGAGACTCTCGTCGGCGGCGGGAGCGCGGCTCTCCACCACGACGGCCAGCGTGCGAAGTCGGTCGCCCTGAGCGGCCCAGTGGGCGTGGCGCTCTCGCCGGACGGCTCGTCGCTCTACTTCTCGGACACTCCGAGCCACACGGTCTGGAAGATGGAGCTGGCGGCGCCGCGGGAGGGCGAGGAGTACGAGATCCCGTCGGAGGACGGCGCGGCGATCTTCGTCTTCGACCTCGAGGCCAACCACCTACGCACCGAGGACGGCCTCTCCCGCCAGACGCTCTGGAGCTTCACCTACCAGAGCTACCCCGCGGCGGCACCGAACGGCCGGCCGCGGAAGCTGGTCACCGAGATCACCGACGCCTTCGCCAACACGATCCGGGTCGAGCGCAACGGCAGCGGCGAGGCGACGGCGATCGTGGCGCCGTTCGGCCAGCGGACCGAGCTGACGGTGGACGCGGAGGGCTACCTCGCGTCGGTTTCGCGCCCGGGCTCGGTCGGCATCGAAGAGATCGTCCTGACGAGTGGTCCGGACGGCCTGTTGGAGTCACTCCGCGATCCGAACGGCGGCCTCTACGCATACCAGTGGGACGAGCTGGGGCGGCTCGCCCGCGTCGACGATCCGGGGAGCGGGAGCCTGGTGCTCGCGACCGCTTCCAAGAGCGAAGACGGGCGCGAGATCGCGGCGACGAGCGCGATGGGTCGCAGCGGTGCGACGAAGGTCGACTTTCTGCCGCAGCGGGAGCAGCGTTTCACCTCCCGGGACTCGGTCGATCTCGAATCGAGCGTGCTGGCCCGGAAGGACGGTAGCTTCGCTTCGACGTCGCCTCTCGGAGTCACGGCTACAGCGACGACGGCCCCAGATGCCGAGCTCGGCGGCCTGGTGACGAACTGGCTCTCGACGACAACGACAGTTCCCGGTGGCCACCTGGTGAGCTCGAGCCGTTCACCGCAGTCGCTGAACCTACGGCCGCCGCCACCGAGGACTGAAATGAGGGAATACCCGGAGGTCGCGGCACAGCGAGATCGTGGCTCCTGCGGCCTCCTGCGAAGCCGTTTTCGAGACCGCCGGCCTATGGAGCCTGCCGGAGCTGCGGAAAACGCGAAGAAGCGCGTTTCCCGCAGCTCCTTGGAAAACGCTGCGCGTTTTCCACAGGCCCCACAGGCCGACTACGACGAAACTGAGTCAACCAGAGGGGGGAAACTCAACCGCCACAAAAGGGGGAAATTAGGGAGCCAGTTGACACTCTCTCGAGCGTTCCCACTCTTCTTCGGCGAGCCCGCGAGTCGTTGCGCCGGAAGCACGTTGGCGACAAAGCGTTGTCGCGCCTCGCGGTCGTCGTCGCGGGAAAGAAGATCGGCTGAGAGGACGCTAGCGGCGCTCTACCTCGACTCGGTCGCCCGAGTTGACAGCTCGCGCTTCGCCTCTTACGCTCAGCAAACATTCTGAAGAGGAGGAGTTCCCGATGCGACAAGCGTTTCTCGGAGCCGCCGCGCTTTTCCTGCTCGCCGCGAGCCCGTCGATGTCCGACATTCAACCGCCAGCGGCGTCCGCGAATCCCCAGGACGACTGTCTGGCCTCGGGAGTGCTGGCCATTTCGGTTTCCACCGGAAAGGTGACGGTGATTCCGTCCAAGATCGTGGTCGAGTATCCGGGGACTGCGGCGACGAAGCGGGAGATCTGCTTCGCTTGGTTCGTGGTCGAGGGTACCAAGGCGAAGGAATTCGAAAAGCTCGTTCTCGAGCACTTCGAGAACGAGGTTCTCGACGCTGCGGGGAGACCGGTTCTCAAGGCCAAGAAGAAGCACACCAAGGACGTCGACCTGATCTCTCTCGAGCTCGCGGGCGAACCGGTCTGGATGTACGACGGGCAGCCCGTCACGGAGAGGACGGAGCACTACGACGGCACGCTCCTCTTCAAGGGAGCCACCGAGCCGCTCGAATTCGATCCGGAGATCATCCTTAGAAAGCCGAGCGGCTGATACTTCACGCAAGAAGGGATTCAATGAGGGCTCTCGCTACTCGGGGGCGTCTCGGCACCGACCAGGCGCTCGAACCCGACAAGGCCACGTAGCGAAGCGAACTCGTCCTCGTCGCCAAGCACTTCCCTGGTATAGCCGTGTGCGACTGCCTGGTGCAGCCGCTCTAGAGCCTCTGAGCTACTGCCGCAGAGAGCGAACGGACGTGCAAGGTCGTGCTGAATCTTTGCGCTGTCCGAGAGTTCGGCATCCAGGCTGCGGGCAAATGCAAGCGCTGACTCGCAGTCACCGGAGCGCGCCAAGTAGAGCGCTTTTTGGAGTCTGAGCGCCTGGTCAGTCGGAGACTCAACGAGGAGTTCTTCAACCAGTTGAAGGGCAAGTGTGTATTCCGCCTGCGCTTCTTCGTTTCGATTCAATCGGAGCAACGTGTCGGCGAGGTTGCTGTGGAAGAGCGGCTGCCGTGGTGCGATCTGTGCCGCCCGCCGGAACGATTTTTCGGCCTCGGAGAATCGACCCCTGAAATAGTAGAGCGTGCCGAGGTTGCTCGCGGTCTCAGCTGAGGTTTTTGGAGCTGGGATCTGCTCGTAGGTCTCGAGCGCTCCTTGAAAGTCTCCCTCTAGGAAGAGGAGGGAGGCTAGGTTCTCGACTGGGTGTGTGAGCCCTTTGGGAGCGAGGTTCATCGCTCGTTCGAGGGCGGCTCGCGCTCCCGGATAGTTGCCACTTCGCACACGGAAAACACCAAGAGCATTCCACGCTTCCCACGAGCTTCCCCCGCTAGCCGTGGCGGCGACGAGCTCCGATTCGGTTTTCGTCGAATCTCCATTTTGCTCGTAGACGTTGGCGAGCTCGAGGTGAACGCGCGATACGTTGTTGGCAGTAGCGAGAAGCGCAACGAGCAAAGAGGTTGCTTGAGCCAGGTCGCCGCGCACGCGGCAGAGTCGAGCTCGTGCGAGCACCGAATCCTCGAGATCAGCATCGACCTCGGACGCGCGGCTGGCTGCCTTGTCAGCACGCTCAAGCAGCTCGGGAATTTTCTCGTTCTTGTACGCTCGAACCCATTCCTCGCTTGCAGCTGCCCACGCAATTGCCAGATCCGGCTCGATGCTTGCCGCGCGCTCAAACAACTCAGCTGCCATCCGGGCCGCCTGCGGGTCTCGCATCTGTGCTGTTTCTTGACCCTGCTCGAACAGCGCGCTGGCTGCTCGAGTCTGCCGCAGGTCTATGAACCAGAACGCCGCGCCGACGAGAAGGGCGAGCGTGGCCGCGGCGGCGGCGAGAGTGCGTGTGGAGATTCGTCGGGTCTCGCTCCTCGGTTCGCCGGGCGCTTGTGCGCGCACTGCCTGTCCCACGGTCGGCCCGGTGATGGAGGTGTGCATCTCCGCGGCCTCGCGGGCGACGGCGTCGAGCTCGTGGAGGACCTCCTCGGCGTTCTGGGTGCGGTCGGCGGGGTGCTTGGCGAGCAGGCGAGCAACCAGGGCGGCGAGGCGGGGCGGCGCGCCTGGTGCCTTCTCGGCGAGGGTAGCCGGTTCGTCGCGCAAGGTCGACTGCAGCAGCTCGATCGCATTCTCGCCGCGAAACGGCAGCTCGCCGCTCGCCAGCTGGAAGAGGATCACTCCGAAGGCGAAGAGATCAGCGCGGTGGTCGGCCGCGAGACCGGTCGTCTGCTCGGGGGCGAGATAGGGCGGGGTGCCGAGAATCGAGCCTTCGGTGGTGTGGAAGTCGGTCGGCGAGTCGCCCGAGATCGGTTGCGGCACCATGAATCGCGCCAGCCCGAAATCCAGGATCTTGACCACCCCCTCCGGGGTGATCCGGATGTTGGCGGGCTTCAGATCGCGGTGCACGATGCCGGCCGCGTGCGCCGCCCGGAGACCGGCGACAATCTGGTGCGCCAGCCGGAGGAGCTCGGAGAGCGTCATCGGGCCGTCGAAGATGAGCTCGCGCAGCTCCACTCCTGGCACGTACTCGAGGACGAGGTAAGGGACCTTTCCGGAACGGCCGATCTCGTCGCTGTGCGGCAGCAGATCGGGATCGTCGACCTCGGCCTCGCCGACGTCGAGCACGGCGGCGATGTTGGGATGGTTGAGCGCCGCCTCGGCGCGCGCTTCGCGGAAGAAGCGCATCCGGCGGTCGGCGTCGGCGACCGCTCGGCCCTGCAGGAACTTGATCGCCACCGTGCGGTCGAGGCGCGGATCGCGGGCGCGATAGACCCGTCCCATCCCCCCCTCTCCGAGGCAGTCGAGCAGCTCGTAAGGTCCGACGTGGCGCGTCGTCATCGGCTTTCGGCCGCGCGGAGCTCGTTCGTTCGGCGCGAGATCGGTAGCGATTGTACGCTGCTCGCGTCGGGCCGCATCGGCACGGCAGCGCTCTTGCAGCTTCGCCGAGTGCTCGCTGCCTTATACTCGGCGAGACCGCTCCTCGTGGAGAGAGTCGACATGCGCGGCCGCTCCCTTCTGATTCCGTTTCTGGTCGGCGCGCTCTTTCCGCTGCCGCCTGCGACCGCCACCTGCGGAGGAGGCGGAGGCGGCGGACTGGGAGGCATCTCCGGCGGCCCGGCCGGCGAGCGCCAGGTCTACCGCGTGCCGTGGAAGGTGCTGCTCGCCGGAGTTCCCGAAGGCGATCTGAAGCTCCTCTGGCTGCCGGGCTCGGCGCTCGAAGCGCGGAACTCCGATCTACTCGAATCGCGCTACTTGACCCTGACCTCGGGTCAGTGCGTCGGCTTCGGACTCCTGCCGCCCGAGAATCCGGTGCGCACCGCGCTGGTGCCGACCGGCTCCACTGTCGTTCTGCTCGACCGCGACGGCGCCGAGATCACACGCATTGCCGCCCCAGAAGGCGCCGCCAAGCCCGCCCAGGTCGAGAAGCTC
Source organism: uncultured Thermoanaerobaculia bacterium (assembly GCA_964590905.1). Classification (GTDB taxonomy): domain Bacteria; phylum Acidobacteriota; class Thermoanaerobaculia; order Multivoradales; family JAGPDF01; genus JACTMI01. Next base: position 3,570 of record CAZPYU010000012.1, on the reverse strand, counting down.
CTGCGCGCCGAGCTCGATCGCCGCAAGAAGGGGCTCGAAGCGAAGCTCGACGACGGTTCAATGAAGCGCAAGTCAGGCCAAGTGGACGCCGCGGCGGCGCTCTACCGGGAGGTCTGGCAGGAGCGCTGTCTCTTCGCCAGCTTGGGCAAGAAGGCGGGCAAAGCGCTCGAGAAGCTTGGCCATCCGGTCGACCCGGTCGATGACAACGCGCTCCTCGACCGCGCGCTCCCCGATCTCGACTCCGCGATCGGCGACGCGGTCATCGCCGAGATCCGGAGCGGGCTCGACGCCGAGGCCCGCCTGGCGCTCGACGAGGCGCGCACGCGCTACGAGAACGCGGTTCGACTGGATCCGAACGACGCCGTGGCGCTGCGCTACTTGGGCGAATTTCACCGCCATCACTCAGGCGAGTGGGATCGGGCCAAGATCAATTTCTCCCGCCTCCTGACCCTCGCCGCCGATCCGGTCTCGCGCGCCGTCGCCCTGCACGGGCTGGGCAAGATGACGATCCACGGCGGCGACTTCGCGCTCGGCGTGGCGCTCTTCGAAGAGTCGCTAGCCGCCTGGCCGCTGCCCCTCACCTACCGGAACCTCGCCGTCTATTGGTTCTCCGAACAGAAGCTCGACCGCGCCAGCGAGCTCATGGCGCGCGCCGTGGCGTTGGCTCCCGACGACCCGTACAACATCATCTTCGCCGCAACGTATCTCGTCGAGATGGGACGACCCGACGAGGCGCGGCGGATCGCCGCCGACAACGCCGATCTCTTGGAGGCGTCGTACAACTTGGCGGCAATCTGGGCGCAGCTGGGCGAGCGCGAGAAGATGCTCGAGCTCCTCGCCCGCCACTTCTTCGAGTACGAACGGTTTGAAGCGGTGCGCGTTCGCGAAATGCGCGAGGCGCGCGACGACTTCGTCTTCGCGCAGTTCCACTCCGACCCCGCTTTCGTCGAGCTGACGCGCGGCGCCGACGCCGATCCCGACACCTACCACCGCACGCGGTGAGGCTCGACGGCGAGGACTCGCCGGACATCCGGATTCTCCCCCCGCTCATCTACATCGCGGCGTTCGGCGTCGGAGGCCTGATCGATCGTCTCTGGCCCTGGGCGTTCTTCGTCGATGACGCGTCGGTTGGGATCGGTCGCGCGCTAGGAGGGCTGCTCGTACTTCTCGGACTCCTCCTCGACCTCTGGGCGTTCGGGCTCTTTCGCCGCGCGGGAACGAGCCCGTTGCCGTTTCGTCCGGCTTCGGCCATCGTTGCCAGCGGACCGTACCGGTTCACGCGCAATCCGATGTATCTCGGCATGACGGCGACCATTTTCGGCGTCGGGCTCGCCCTCGGAAGGGTCTGGATCGCGCTCGCCGCGTTGTTCGCCGCGCTGGTCATCGACCGCTACGCGATCGCGCGCGAAGAGCGCTACCTCGAGCGCGCCTTCGGTGCGAGCTACCTCGACTACAAGCGGCGGGTGCGGCGTTGGATCTGAAGCGAAGCGACGCGGCCGCGGCTCAGTACATCTTCTCGAAGTGACGTGGGTCGCGCTGGCGAGCGGGATAGTGCCGCCAGAACGAGCTACCTGGCGGCGCGCGCCGCTCGAGCGGATCCCAGCCGGCGAGCCGCTTGACGACGCCGATCGGAGTCACCACCGCGAAGAAGACGAACGCCAGGATCAGGGTGGTGACGACGCGCGCCAGGAGCTCGGCGAGCGCCATCCAGGCGCGACGCGGGAGGACGAGGGCGCGCGGCAGGAGTGCCCCCGCGACAACGAGCGGCGCCCCGAGAGCGAAGAAGAGCGGGCGCAGGGCGTCGAACTTTCCGCGCCAGAGCCACCAGCCGCCGAGGGCGAGGAGGAGACCGCCGACCAGTAGGCCAAACTCGCGCTCGGCGCGGAATGAGCGGAGCGCGGAGCGCCGTGCGGGCATGGAGAGGGGCGACGGCGAAAGGACGACGCTTCAGCCGGCGCCTTCGGGCAGCGGCTCTTCGAGCGGAAGCATTAGCTCGACCGCCAAGAGAGCGCGCGCCCGCTCGACGATCTCGTCGAGCGACTTGGTGCGGGCGTACATCGCCTCGGCGCGGGCACGCAGCTCGGCGAGGCTCGGCAGGCGCGGGTGCCTCCAGTCGACGCGGATGGCGGCGGCGAGCCGCGCCGCGGCCTTCTCGACCAGCGCGCGGGGCAGCAGGCGTTCGCCGCGCACCACCTCGGGAGGCGGCGTCTTGAGGTCCCAGACCAGGCCGACCCAGGAGAGGAGCTTCAAGCCGTAGAAGGTGAAGTCGATCTCCCACCAGTAGAAGCCTTGCCGCGTCGAGCCCTGGAACCAATGGTGGTTGTTGTGCCACCCCTCCCCGAGGGTAATCAGCGCCAGCCACCAGTTGTTGCGTGAGTCGTCGCCGGTGACGTAGCGCTGCTTTCCGAGCACGTGGGCGAGCGAGTTGATCGCGAAGGTGCAGTGCCAGGTGGCGACAGTGCTCCAGCAGAAGCCGACCACGACGCCGGGCCAACCGGCGACAAGGTAGCAGGCGAAGCCGAGGAGGAGCGCCGGAGCGAGCTTGTTGCGCTCGAGCCAGACCAACTCGGGGCAGCGCATCAGGTCGGGCACGACGGCGAAGTCGGCGACCTCGCGGCGGCGGTGGAAGATCCAGCCGACGTGCGAGTAGAAGAAGCCGTGCAAGCCCGGCGAGTGCGGATCGAGCTCGGTGTCCGAGTGGCGATGATGCTCGCGATGCTTGGCTGCCCACCAAATCAATCCGGCTTGCGCCGAGCTCTCGGCGACGAAGCCGAGCAGGAACTGGAAGGGGCGGCTGGTGCGGTAGGTTTTGTGCGAGAAGAGCCGATGATAGCCGGCGGTGATCGCGAACATTCGCACCAGGTAGAGCACGATCGCGATCGCCACCGCCCGCGCCGGTACGCCGGTCCAGATCGCGGCGAAGCTCGCCAGATGGACGATGACGAAGGCGATCGCCGACGGGTAGACGATGTCGTCGTGCGTGGTCGGCGGAGCTGGCATTGGCGGACGATATCGCGGGCGCGTTAGAGCGCGAAAGAGCGCTGGGCGAAGCGGTAGTGAGCGACCTGCCACTCGCCGCCGCCGCGGTAGCCGAAGAGCTCGGCGCAGGCGAGGAAGAAGAGGCGCCAGCGCTCGAACCAGAGCGGGGCGTCGCGCTCTCCGTAGCAGCTCGCGAAGACCGCTAGGACGCTCGCTTCCGTCGCGTCGAGCCGCTCGAGCCACGCCTCGGCGGTGCGCGCATAGTGGCTGCCGTCGACGATCCAACGCTCTTCGAGGTCGAGGCCGCCGCTCATCGCCGGCAGCAGATCGCTCGCCGGCATGATGCCGCCGGTGAAGAAGTGGCGCGCCATCCAGTCGCCCGCTCCTTCGTCCTCGAAGGCGTAGCTGAAGTCGCGGTGACAGAAGACGTGCACGAAGAGCTTGCCCTGCGGCGCCAACCAGCGCTCGAGCCTGTCGAAGAGCGCGGCGTAGTTGCGCAGATGCTCGAACATCTCGATCGAGACGATGCGATCGAACCTGCCTTGCTCGAGCTCGAGCTCGTTGATGTCGGCGACGCGGTGCTCGACGTTG
>CAZPYU010000011.1:0-38995 GCA_964590905.1 uncultured Thermoanaerobaculia bacterium | reverse complement strand
AATCCATCGGTCGTCCCGGCGCCAGCTCCATTGCGCTGCAACCCTACCGCACAGGAATCGCGACCGATCGAGCCTCAAGCCTGCCGCCCCGACTGCCCTGCACTCGGTTGGATGCGGCACTCCCTCGGATCCTTCGCCGCGAACACAGCCGCCCGCGATCGGCCCGGTGTTAGCCTTGTGGCGAGCCTCCCAATGCCGCAAGAGTTCGTCGCCCGCGCCTCGCCGCGAAAGGCGCTTCGAGGCCGCCATTCGAAGCCGGGTGCGAGGAGCCCGACTACGAACCTGGAATGACCGGTTGATCGAGACACCGTCGCGGCAGATCGGCGAGCTCGACCTCGGTTGGGAGTTCGTCCGCGGTCGCGTCGGCCGTTCCTGGCTCGCCGGGCAGAGCGGCGCTGGCGAGCCCGTCCAACTCCCTCACTGCTGGAACGAGAGCGACACCTTTCAATATGGCCGCCGGAGCTACTCGGGATGGGGCGCCTATCGGAGAGCCTTCGAATGGCAACCGCTCGTCTCCGCCGGCGATGGATTCCCGCGCCTTCGCATCGGCCCCTTCTACGGACTCGGCGACGTCTGGCTCGACGGCCGGCGACTCGCGAAGATCGACGGGCAGTATCTGGGTTGTGCCGTCGATCTGCCCGCTTCGCTGAGCACGGGCCGGCACCGGCTCGGTCTCCGGCTCGACAATCGCGCCCACCGCAATGTCCTGCCGGCAACTCCGTCTCCCGACTTCATCCTGCACGGCGGTCTGACCGGAGGCGTCTGGCTCGAGTGGACCCCCGCCCTCCACTTCGATCTCGATCGAGTCGAAGTCGTTTGCGAACGGGTCGCGAGCCGCCAGTGGCGTGCGCAGTTGCGCTGGAAGGTGACGAACCGTTCGTCCGCTGATCACCCGGCTACCGTCCGTTGGACGATCACCGATGAGGCCGGTGCTGCGGTCGTCGAGTCACCAGCTCTCCCGGCCGCCTCGGGCAGCGACGCCGAGGAGCTCTCGCAGAGCCCCTCGATACTTCTCTCCGGAGCGCGCTGTTGGTCGCCCGACGATCCCCAGCTCTACTGGGCCGAGGGGCGACTGTCGGTCGACGGAGGAGTCGTCGATACCGTGCGCGTTCGGTTCGGCGTCGTCCACGCGGAGTTCCGACCGCGACAGGGGCTCTTCCTCGAAGGGCAGCGAATCGATCTTCACGGCTGCAACCGGCACGAGGCGATCCCAGGGCTCGGCAGCGCTCTGCCCCCGAACCTCCAGCGCCGGGACGCGCAGATCCTCAAGGAGTTGGGCTGCAATTTCGTTCGCCTGTCGCACTACCCGCAGTCGCCAGCGTTTCTCGACGCCTGCGACGAGCTCGGCCTGCTGGTCTACGCCGAGATCGCGACCTGGAAGAGCGTCCGCTCGGCGCGCGGCTTTCGGCGCGCGGCCCGCCGGCAGCTCCACGACCTGATCGTCCGGGATCGCCACCGTCCGAGCATCCTCCTCTGGGGTATGGGCAACGAGTCGCGGTCGCGCAAGGCCTTTCTCGAGCTGGCGACCGTTGCCCACGAGCTCGATCCCGGCCGCGCCGTGACTTACGCGGAGAACCACCTTTACCGGGCTCGTCGGAAGCGGACGGTCGGGATTCCCGACGTCTGGGGCGTCAACTACGAGCTCGAGGTGCTGGAGGAGGCCGCTGCCGCCTGCCGGCTCGCCAACGTCGTCCTCACCGAATGCTGCAACCACCCTCACAGCGTCCGCGGGGACGACTTCGAGGAGCTGACTCAGGTCTACGCCGTAGAGCGCGAGTGGAAGGCCATGGGAGACCGCGCTTACCTGGCTGGTCACGCGGTCTGGTGCCTGACCGACTACGCCACCGAGCACCGCGAACGCTGCCGTCGGTTGCCCGGGCTGTTCGACGCCTGGCGGAATCCGAAGATGGCCGCCGAGCTCTTTCGGGCTCGCTACTCGGTGTCGCCGTTCGTGGCGCTCTTCGTCACCGCGCCCGGACCGGAGAGACCAGCTTCCAGCCTGCGACTGGACCTCCCCCTGGAACACGCTCACCACCTTAACCGCGAGCTGCACGTCTTTACCAACTGCCCGACGTTGCGGCTGGCGACGGACTCCTCGACCTCGGCGGAGCTGAAGAACGCACTGCACTATGTCGTCGGCATCGAGGGCGATTTCACCGAGATCGTCGCTACGGGTAGCCGCGGCGGCAGCGTGGCCCGGACTAGCCTCCGCCGTCACGGCGACGCCGCGCAGATCGAAATCTCTGTTGCCGAAGGGCCGCTGCCCGCCGGAGGCTCGGCGGAGGTCCGGTTCTCGATCCACGACGCCGTCGGTCGACCGGCCTGGAGCTGGAACGGTCACCTGCAGCTTGGCGTCGAGGGCCCAGCCCGCTGGCGAGCTTACTCCCCCGACGGCACGGTTCAGCTGGCCCGCGGAGTCGGTCGCAGCTACCTCACCGCCGGAAGCGAGGCCGGCGAGGTTCGGCTCACGGCTTCGGCATCCGGCCTGGAGCCCGGCCGCGCCACGATCCGTGTCGGCTGACCCGTTCGGCCGACCGCAACGGTCAGACGCCGGAGGGGTAGAACTTGAGGAGCCGCCTCTCGATGTGCCTGAAATCGTCGAAACGGCGCAGCCGCCGCAGGTCGCGCGACTCCTTGGAGAGGAGACCCCACCTGAGCAGCCAGCCGACGAGCGGGTTCTGTGGGCGCATCGTGAAGGGGATGAGATTGAAATCGAACAGCTTCGGGATCCATTCGCCGCTCGTCTCGCGAGCCACCAGCACGTTCATCGCGTGCAAGTCGACGTCGTACAAGCCGGCGGCGTGACTCAGCCTGAGAATCTCGCGCAGATGTAGCGCCAATGCCGGCGGAACCTCTCCGCCCCGGTCACGTTGGAAGAAGTAGTAGAGCGCGCCCTCGATCGGTTCCTGAGCGATCGCTTGGACTGTCGGCGTCACGACGAAACCGAGCGGCCGGGCCACGAAGCGGTCGAGGCCCGGAACGGAGTAGAACTGCAGGTTCCGGGAGTATTCGAAGTCGGCGATCGGTTGCGCGCTCTTGCGCGCGTGCGAAGCGATCGCCGTCCGCTTGTAGACCTTGAGGGCCACCTCGCGACCGCGCCACGAAGCGCGATAGACAGTGCTGCGCCGACCTTCGCCCAGAGTACCCGAGATCGCCACGCCTTCGAGCTCGGTGCCTCGAAGTCGCTCCTCGGCCAATCTCGGTTCGAGCGCGGGCTCGTCGTGGCGGGTCTCCGCCAACACGATCCACTTGTCCGACAGCCAGCGTCGTACCGGAACGACGCGACGGATCTCGAGACCCGCGTCGTGAAACTCGGACCGCAGTTCGCGACGGCTGACTCGCTCGGGCGGCTGGCGCATCAACCGGAGGGCAGAGCGCACCTGCCAGAACAGCCAGCGGAGGGTGTAGCAATGACGATAGTCGACGATCAGCCACCGTTTCGACACGCGTCCCATATCGCGCAGGATCCGGCGCCGGGTGGCGGGATCGACGTGGAACATGAATCGGATGGAGAGCACACAGTCGAGCGACGAGCTCCGGAAGGGCAGCCTCTCGGCGTCGACGTTGACGAAGCCGGCCACGCGGCCGCTGGCGCCGAGTGTCGGCCGTGCCGCGGCTTGCAGCATCATCTCGAACGAGATGTCGCCGCCGACGACGAGATGGCCGGCCTGCGCCAGCGCTCCTGTGAACCTGCCCGTGCCGCAGGGCAGGTCGAGGACCGAGCGTACGTCTCCTGCCTCGGCGAGTGCCTTCTGGATCGCGATCCACTTGCGTTGGTTGCGACGCTGCCGCACCGGCGTCGCGAAGCGGTGCTGGTCGTAGTCGGCCGCGACAGCGGTATCGCGATAGAACTGCTTCTTGTAGGAGTACGCCTCGACCTTGGGCTTGCTGACATCGTCTCGCGACGGTCGGTCGCTCATCGGCGCTCTCCTCCCGGCGTAAGAGCCACGCTGCTCGCCCTGGCTGCCGCAGGCGCCGAACCTCTTCGGCCGGCCAGGTGACGGATCATCGCACCACCGGAGCGGAGGCGGCTGCGACGACTCTGCCCTCGACGCGCTCGCCGGCGGCGACCCGAGCCCCTCGCAACACGAGAGCGTCGCGCACCACCGCTCGGTCGCCGATGCTGCATCCGCTCTCGAGGTAGACGTCGGGGCCGATGTCGCAGCCGACGCCAATCTCGACCCCCTCCTCGATCCGCAGCGGGCGACGAAGGACCGCTCCACCTACCACAGGCGCGGACGCGACCAGCTCGAGCTCCGCTCCGGCCCGCAGCAGTCGGCGATTCAAGCTCAGCAGGTCCTCCGCGCTCGACACCTGCATCCGCTCCGAGGTGTGCACTCCCACCACGCGGCTGCCGCCGTCGATGAGCATCTGAAGCGCCTCCTGCAGCTCGAACTCACCCCGCACTGACCGCTTCAAACCGGGCAGCAGGTCGAGAAGGCTCCTAGGCAGGACGTAGAGCGGCAGGCTGACTGTATTCGAGAAGGCGTCTTCGGGCCGCGGCTTCTCGACGATCTTCGTCACCCGTTGACCCTCGAGCGAGACCGCTGCGCTGCGCGTCACGGCGCCGGGCTCGACCTCCAGCAGGCTGAGCGCCGCGTCGGCCCCTGCGAACGCGTCCAACAGCTCGCGAACGTGCGCCGCGGGCACCAGGCTGTCGCAAGCGGAGACGACGAAGGGACCGTCCAAGAGCGGCGCGGCGAGACCGAGCGCGTGAGCCATCCCGGCGCGCTCCTTCTGCACCACGAGCTCGGTCGAGATCTCGAGGGCGGTCCGTTCCCGAAGGTGGCGGCGGATCTCGAGATCGTCGGGGCCGACAACGAACACGAAGTCACGGATGCCGTTGGCGACCAGCGGCTGCAGCGCCCTCTCGACTAACGGGCGCCCCAGGACCGGCAGCATCGCCTTGCTGCGCTGGTCGGTGATCGGCCGCAACCTCCGTCCGAGCCCGGCCGCCAGGATCACCGCGCGCATCTTCGCTAACGCCGGAAGAGCTGCGCCGGTCCGCCCGTGCCGCAGACTGCGAAGCTCGACCGCGAGGCGAGGTCTGGGTATCTCGTCCGATACTCGCTCGCCACCGCAGCGACGATCTCGTCGCAGGCGCTCGGCTCCGCGAGCGCGACGCAGCTGCCGCCGAAGCCGGCCCCCGAGAAGCGGCTACCGTAAACCCCGGGGGCATCGCGCAGGAGCTCGAAGAGGGTGACGAGGGGCGGCGTTCCGCACTGGTAGTTGACGATCGAGCTCTCGCCCGATTCGGTCATCAACTCGCCGAATCGCTCTAGATCTCCGCGCCGCCAAGCATCCCTTCCCTCGCGCACACGGTTCGTTTCGCCGAAAAAATGGGCGGCTCGCGAACGCAGATCAGCGGGCAGGAGTCGATGCATCTCCGCGAAGATCTCGGCGTCGACGGCGGACAGGAGTGGAATCGCCGGCGGCGTCTGCCCCGCCAGCTCGAGCAGCTGTCGAGCGGCCTCTCGACACTCGTCGACGCGGAAATTGAAGCCGGTGCTCGCGAGCGATCTCGACGCTCCCGAGTAGGCCACCAACACCCGAAATAGTCGACCAGAGGCGGACGCAGGAACCTGAGCGACGGTGAAGTCGGAACAGTCGACGCAGGTGAGGTGCCCCTCGAGCGCGAAGAGCATGATCGCAGGATCGAGGCGACCGCTGGCGACCCCGATGTACGAGTTCTCGGCCAGCTGGGCGAGGTCGACGAGCTGGTGCCGCGACAGCTCGATCCGCTCGCGCTCTGCGAGCGCCAGCAAGTAGGTCAGAAGCACTGCAGCCGACGAGCTGAGGCCGGCACCCGGCAGCTCGCCGCCGACGATCGCCCGCAGACCGCCTCGAAAAGTGAACTCGGCTTGAAGGACGGTAAGAGCGGCACGCACGTAGTCGCCCCACTCTCCGACGCGCGGAGCTGGAGTGACTGTCAGGTCCACCTCCACGGCTCCCGGAAAGTCGAGGCTCTCGACTCGAAGAGTGGAATCGGGCGTCGCTGCTGCGGCCATCAGGACGTAGCGGTCGATGGCCAGACCGGTCACGGTGCCGCCCTGATGATCGATGTGGGCGCCCAACGGACAGACCCGGAGCGGCACCCGGACGCCGAAGATCTCGGCGCGCGCGACGGGCGCAGTGGCGAGAAGGCGATCGACGAGCTCCGAGAAGCGCTCTGCCGCCACGTCGGTCAATTGCTGAGCGTCACCGTAGTCGATTGCGCCCACAGCACCCCCCACCTTCGACGGTAGGGGCACCCAGCCCTCGTCGTCTCTCCGAACCGCCATCGCCGCTACGAGAATAGCCTCACTGCTACTTCGGCGAGAACCCCTTCTCCCGCAGGGCGGCCTGCGCAGCAGCGAGGCGGGCGATCGGGACGCGGAACGGCGAGCAGGAGACGTAGTCGAGGCCGATGGCGTGGCAGAAGGCGATCGACTTCGGGTCGCCGCCGTGCTCGCCGCAGATTCCGATCTCCATGCCCGGACGCTGCTTCCTGCCCAGCTCGACGCCGATCCGCATCAGCTGACCGACCCCGTCCTCGTCGATCGAAGCGAACGGGTTCTCGGGCAGGATGCCGCGCTTCAGGTACTCCACCAGGAACCCCTTCTCGGCGTCGTCGCGCGAGATGGCGAAGGTCGTCTGCGTCAGGTCGTTGGTGCCGTACGAGAAAAACTGCGCGAACTTGGCGAGCTGGTCCGCGGTCAGCGCCGCGCGCGGCACCTCGATCATGGTGCCGAACTTGTAGCCGATCGTCCGTCGCCGCTCGGCCATGACCTTGGCGGCCTCCTCCTCGAGCGCCGTCTGCTGCACCTCGAGCTCCCGCCAGTGGCCGGCGAGCGGAATCATGATCTCGGGATGAACCTCGATGCCCTCTTCGGCCGCCGTGCAGGCCGCTTCGAAAATCGCTCGCACCTGCATTCGGGTCAATGCGGCCAGATGAATGCCGAGCCGCACGCCGCGCAGGCCGAGCATCGGATTCGCCTCGTGCAGCTTGGTGACCGCCGCGAGAATGCCGCGGACCTCGATCAGTCGCGCCGGATCGGCGCCGCTCTCTTCCAGCCGATCGACTTCACGCACCAGATCGACTTCGGCCGGCAGAAACTCATGGAGCGGCGGGTCGATCAGGCGAACGATCACCGGCAGACCGTCCATGGCGCGGAAGAGACCGAGAAAGTCGGCGCGCTGAAAGGGCAGCAGTACCTCGAGACATTCGGCGACGATCAGCGGCTCGTCTTTGCCGAGAATCATCTTCTGCACGTGTGGCAGCCGCTCCGGCTCGAAGAACATGTGCTCGGTACGGCAGAGCCCGATCCCCTGCGCGCCGTAGTCGCGCGCCCGGCGAGCGTCGACCGGGTAGTCGGCGTTCGCCCACACCTGAAGCCGGCGGAAGTCATCGGCCCAAGCGAGAAGCTGCGAGAGGAACGGATCGCGGATGTCGGGGACTACGGTCTCGAGCTTGCCGGCGTAGACCTGCCCCGTCGTGCCGTCGATCGACAGCCAGTCGCCTTCGCGGAAGGTCTTGCCACCGATGGCGATCGTGCGTGCCTCGAGGTCGATCTCGAGCGACGCGACGCCGACTACGGCCGGCTTGCCGAACTGACGCGCCACCAGCGCAGCGTGCGAAGTCCTGCCGCCGCGGCTGGTCAGGATCCCCTTGGCCGCCAGCATGCCGTGGACATCGTCCGGTTTCGTCTCCGGCCGGACCATGATGACCGCCCGTCCCTCCGTCTTCGCCCAGCGCTCGGCGATGTCGGCGTCGAGCGCGATCTCTCCGACGGCCGCGCCCGGGGAGACGTTGAGCCCGATCGCGAGTCGCTCGGCGGCCAGAACCGCCCGCGGATCGAACTGGGGGTGGAGAAAAAAGTCGACCTGCTCGGGCGTGACGCGTAGAACCGCCTGTTCCCGTGTGATCAACCCCTCTTGCGCCATCTCGACCGCGATCCGCACCGCAGCCTGGGCGGTGCGCTTGGCGTCGCGGGTCTGGAGCATCCAGAGTTTGCCGCGCTCGATCGTGAACTCGACGTCCTGCATCTCGCGATAGTGCCGCTCGAGTCGTTTGGCGATCGCCTCGAACTCGGCGTAGGCGGCCGGCATCTCGTCGCGAAGGAGCTCGATCGGCTTCGTCTGGCGGATGCCGGCGACCACGTCCTCGCCTTGAGCGTTGGTGAGATAGTCGCCTTCGATCGCGTTCTCGCCGCTGGCGCCGCTCCTAGTCATCGCGACGCCGGTGGCACAGTCGTTTCCAAGATTGCCGAAAACCATGGTGCAGATGTTGACCGCGGTGCCCAGGTCGTGCGCGATCTTGGCGGCGTTCCGGTAGTCGATCGCGCGCTTGCCGTTCCAGCTGTCGAAGACAGCGGTCGTGGCGAGTCGAATCTGCTCGCGCGCGTCTTGCGGAAAATCACGGCCAGCCTCCTTGGTGACGATCTCCTGGAACTCGGCGGTTACCCGTTTCCACTCCTCGCCGCCGAGATCGGAGTCGCTGGCGACCGCAGCGCGCTGGCGCGCCGCGGTGAGCCGCTCTTCGAACGGTTCGTCGGCGATTCCGAGCACGACGGAGCCGAACATCTGGACGAGCCGCCGGTAGCTGTCGAATGCGAAGCGCGGGTCGCCGGTCCTACGAGCCAGCCCCGCAGCCACGGCATCGTTGAGCCCGATATTGAGCACCGAATCCATCATCCCGGGCATCGAGAACTTGGCGCCCGAACGGCACGAGACGAGGAGCGCATTGTCGGGGTCGCCGAACCGCTTGCCGGTCCGGCTCTCGAGGCGGGCCAGCGCCGCCAGCTCCTCCTCCCAGAGCCCGTCCGGAAAGCTCTGGCCGCAGGCGATGTAAGCGGTGCAGGCCTCGGTGGTCACGGTGAACCCAGGAGGTACCGGCACGCCGATGCGGGTCATGTCGGCGAGGTTCGCCCCCTTGCCGCCCAGCAGCGAACGCACCGCGTCCCAGCGGCCACCGACCGCGGCCTCCGCGGCCGCGAGCTCGTCGAAACCGTAGATCCACCGCTTCGCCATCATTCCTCCCGAGATGAGCTGCGCTGCCGAACTCTATCCTCGGCCTGGAGGGTGCTCGGGAGCTCTTTCACGACGCCGGCGTGTAGTCGCAGGCGGAGCGCCAGGATGCGCGCGGAGCGTTTGGTACGATCAACCCGCGGCCAGGGCAGTAGCCGTCCTCGACTCGACTCCATGACTTCCGAACGCGAGACTCTCGAGCTGGACGTTCTTTTCGTCGGCGCCGGACCGGCCTCTCTCGCCGGCGCGATTCATCTCGGTCGACTGCTCGAACGGCACAACCGTAGCTCCACCCAAAAGCTCGAGCTCTCGATGGCGGTGCTCGAGAAAGGGAGTGAGCTGGGAGCCCATGCGCTCTCCGGCGCGGTGGTCGATCCGCGAGCGCTTCGCGAGCTGCTGCCCGACTCGTGGAAGGAGGCGCCGTTCGAGGCCGAGGTTGGCTCCGAACGGGTGCTCTGGCTGACCGAGTCGAGAGCGTGGCCGCTTCCCTTCACCCCCCCCACATTGCGCAACCACGGCTGCTACGTCGCTTCGCTGGGCAAGTTGGTCAAGTGGCTCGGCAGAGAGGTCGAACGCCTCGGGATCGATCTCTTCTGCGAGTTTCCCGGCCGCAAACTCGCTTTCGATGGCGATCGAGTGATCGGCGTCGAAACCGCAGACCGGGGAGTTGGCCGAGACGGTCGGCGCAAGCCGAACTTCGAGCCCGGAGTCGAGATTCGCGCCGGAATCACCCTCTTGGGAGAGGGTCCGCGCGGCACCCTCGCCGAGCAGCTCGATCGGCGGTTGGGCCTGTCGGAGAGTGCGAATCCGCAGGTCTACGCCCTCGGCCTGAAAGAGGTGTTCGAGCTCCCTGCCGGCCGGCTGGCGGCCGGCGACATCGTACACACCATGGGCTGGCCGCTCGGCTTCGAGCACTTCGGCGGCGGTTTCGTCTACGGAATGCAGGAGAATCTGGCGGCGGTCGGGCTCGTCGTCGGTCTCGACTACGAGAACCCGTACACCGATCCTCACCTCGAATTCCAGCGTTTCAAGACTCATCCTGCCTTGCGCGCTCTCTTGGCGGGCGGTCGTATGGCGTACTACGGCGCCAAGGCGATCCCCGAAGGTGGCTTCTGGGCGATGCCGCGACTGGGTGGGAACGGCTTCGCTCTCATCGGCGATTCGGGCGGCTTCTTGAACGGCGCCCGCTTGAAGGGGATCCATCTCGCGATGAAGTCGGGAATGCTCGCCGCCGAGGCGATCTTCGACGCCGCGCGCGCCGGAGAGCCGCTCGCCTGCGCCGGGCTCGACTTCCCGCGCCGAGTCGAATCGAGCTGGATCCGCGACGAGCTCTGGAAGGTACGCAACTTCCATCAGGCGTTCGAGCGCGGCGGTTTCGACGGCATGCTGAACGCCGGCCTGATGTCGCTGACCGGACTTGGCTTCGGCCTCTTCGATCGCCTCGCCAACGAACCCGGTCACGCCCGCATGCGGCGGCTCGACAGCGAGCGCGCCGATTTCCGACCGCCAGCTGCAGTCGCGGTCGACCAACAGCTCACCTTCGACCGCCTCGCCGATCTCTACAACTCCGGCACCGCCCACGAGGAGGACCAGCCGGTTCACCTGCTGGTCTCCGACACCTCGATCTGCGTCGATCGCTGCGCGCGCGAGTTCGCCAACCCGTGCACGCGCTTCTGCCCGGCGGCGGTCTACGAGATCGTCGACGATCCAGCCGCGTCCGCCGGCAAGCGCCTGCAGATCAACGCCGCCAACTGCATTCACTGCAAGAGCTGCGACATCGCCGATCCGTACCAGATCATCACCTGGGTTCCGCCCGAGGGCGGCGGCGGACCGAACTACGGCAAGCTCTAGCACGAGGACGGACTTTCGAGGAGAGCCGATGCGCCGACAACTAGCCCTGGCTGTGCTTGCCGTTGCCGCGACGGCCGCTCTCTCCGGCGCTGGAGACACGTCCGCCCGTGCCAGCGACCGGCATGTCGCCCAGATCGCCGACCTCGCTTGGAGCCCTGACGGAGCTGTCGTCGCTGGATTCGTCGTGGAGCGCGGCCGGCGTACCGCCCTCGCGAGCTGGAACGGAGCGACCGGAGAGCCGCTCTGGCTCCTCCCACTCGATCGGCTCCGCCAGAGCCGCTGGCGGCGGCCACTGACTGTCGATTCGCTGGCCCTCCTGCCTGGCGGTCAAGAGGTCGTTCTGCTAGCTGCGGGCGATCTCTTCGTTGCGACCGCGGCCACCGGTCAGCTTCGCCTTCTCACTCAGACGCCCGAGCGCGAAGAGAGCCCGATCGTCTCGCCCGACGGCGCACGGGTCGCGTATCTCCGCGCCGGGCGGCTCTTTGTGAAGAGCCTTGCAACGGACAAGGAGATCGAGGTCGGCCAGGAGAGTGGGCTCCTCGAGCTTGGCGGTCGCTGGGGCGAGAGTTGGAGCTCGAACAGCGCTTCGCTCGCCTTCGTACGGCTCGAAGGTCAGGGCGTCAGGATCGGCCTCGTCGACCTCGCCGACGCAGAGGCGCGCTTTCTCGACACCGGGCCGCTCAGCCGCGAAGGGCATCCCCGGCTCTACTGGAAGAACGACGGGCTGACGATCGTGCTGCTTTCGACGGGAGAGGGCAGTTCGGGCCTGACGCTACGGCGCTGCCGCACCGATCGGCTCTTCTGCCGTCCGCTCGTCGTTCGCCCCGGCGCTCTACCCCCCGGCTTCGACCGGACGGCGGACGATTTTCGACTCGCGGACGGCGGCTTTGTCTGGCTGCCGCTCATCGGTGAGGCGACCGGCCTGGCACGCTTCGACGAGCTCGGTCGCGAGCGGCGTCGGCTCCTCGACGGCTGGTCGGTAGCGCGCATCGAAGCGCAGTTCGCCGACGGCTCCGGGTTCGTGGTCTCTGCCCGGCGGCCTGCCGCCTCCGGAACCGAAGAGTCGGCGTTCCTGCTCCTCTCGAGCTCCGGCGCAGCGCCGGTTTTCCTCGCCGGCGGGAGCGATCCAACCTCCGCGAGCTTCTCGCCCACGACGCGCGCCTGGGCGCGCGGCGAGCGCCGAGCGGACGGATCGACCACCTGGACGTTGGTCTCCTTTGACAGCGGAGTCGTCACCGAGTTGCGACCGCCGACCGCGATCGCCGAGCTCGGCGGGCAGTAGTCAGTTTCTAGGTGAATCGGCGCATCAGGAGCGCGCCGTTGGTACCGCCAAAGCCGAACGAATTGGTGAGTCCGACGTCGAGCCTTTTCTGGCGCGGAGTGTGGGGCACGAAATCGAGGTCGCATCCATCTCCTGGCTCGTCCAGGTTCAGCGTCGCGGGATAGACCTGATGTTTGAGCGCTAGCGCCAAGAGGCCGCACTCGAGCCCCCCCGCAGCACCCAGAAGGTGGCCGGTCGACGACTTGGTGGACGACATCGCGAGCCGCTCGGCGTGGGCGCCGAAAACTTGCCGAACGGCCTTGACTTCGGCCAGATCTCCAAGCGGCGTCGAGGTGCCGTGGGCGTTGATGTAGTCCACGGCGTCGACGGTGAGCTCGGCGTCGGCGAGAGCATTTCGCATCACCGCCGCGGCCCCTCGACCCTCCGGATGAGGCGCCGCCATGTGGTACGCATCGGCGCCCATTCCATAGCCGACGATCTCGCAGTAGATCTCGGCGCCACGGCGGCGAGCTTGGTCGAGCTCCTCGAGCAGCAGTATTCCCGCTCCTTCGCCGATCACGAAGCCGTCGCGTTCCCGATCCCACGGGCGAGAGGCCCGCTCGGGAGCGTCGTTGCGCCGCGACAGCGCACCCATGGCACTGAAGCCGGCGACCGCCAGCGGCGAGATCACGGCTTCGGTACCGCCGGTGATCATCGCGTCGGCGTAGTCGTGCTGGATGAGCCGGAAGGCGTCGCCGACCGCGTGCAGGCCCGTAGTGCAGGCGGTGCAGGGGGCGCTGTTCGGACCGCGGGCGCCGAAACGGATCGAAACTTGCCCGGCCGCGAGGTTCACGATCAGCCCAGGGATGAAGAAAGGCGACACCCGTTCCGGACCTCGCTGCATCATCGTCGTGTGCGTGCGCTCGATGAGCGGCAGGCCGCCGATCCCCGAACCGATGACCACGCCGACCCGATCCGCGTTTCCCTCGTCGATTTCGAAGCCAGAGTCGGCGACCGCCATCTGCGCCGCTGCGAGCGCGAAATGGATGAAGGTGTCCGACTTCTTGACGTCTTTCTTGTCGAGGAATCGCTCGGGATCGAAGCCCTTGACCTCGGCCGCGATGCGCGACTCGTAGACCGCGGCATCGAAGCGCTGGATCGGCCCTATTCCGCTCGCGCCGGCGAGCAGGGCCTCCCAGGTCTCATTCGTCCCGATGCCGAGCGGAGACACGAGGCCCACGCCCGTGACGACGACACGTCGTCGGTCGCTTCTCGCCATGGTTTATTTGCCGGCCGGACCCGGCCGCAGCGGCCGGGCGGCCCTTCAGTTCTTCGCGGCTGCGTGCTGCTCGATGTAGGAGACGGCCTCGGAGACGCGGCCGATCTTCTCGGCGTCCTCGTCCGGGATCTCGATTCCGAACTCCTCCTCGAACGCCATCACCAGCTCGACGATATCGAGCGAATCGGCGCCGAGGTCTTCAGTGAAGCTGGCCTCCGACGTCACTTCGTCGGCTTCGACCCCAAGCTGCTCCACGATGATGCTCCGGACCTTCTCCGCGACGTTCGACATGCGACTGGAACCTCCCTCGGAAGTTGCTCTAAAGCGACAGATTTCTAGCACAGGTACCGAACGCGAGTCCAACTCAGGGCGGCACCGTCCGGCTCAGACATAAAGACCGCCCGAAACGTTGAGTACCTGCCCGGTGATGTAACCGGCCTCGGCGCTAGCCAGAAAGAGCGCCGCGGAGGCCATCTCGTCGACGGTGCCCAGCCGCCCGGCTGGAATGTCGTCGAACATCGCCCTCCTGGTCGCCTCCGGGAGCCTGGCGGTCATCGCGGTCTCGACGAAGCCGGGAGCGATTGCGTTGGCGGTGATGCCGCGGCTCGCGAGCTCGCGTGCCACCGACTTGGTGAACCCGATCAGACCGGCTTTGGCGGCCGCGTAGTTGGCCTGGCCGGCATTGCCCATCAGGCCGACCACCGACGAAACGGTTACGATCCGACCGTAGCGCTTCTTCAGCATGCCCCGCACCAGCTCCTTGGTGACAGCGAAGGTGCCGGTCAGATTGGTGTCGAGCACCCGCTGCCACTGCTCGAGGCTCATGCGCGCCAGCAGATTGTCCGCCGCGATTCCGGCGTTGTTGACCAGAATCTCGATCTCGCTCCACTCCTCTGGGAGGGCTCGAATCCGTTCGCCGATTTCGGCCGCGCGAGAGAGATCCAGCCGCAGCGGGAAAGCGACGCCACCCTCGGCAGCAATTGAGGTCGCGAGCGTCGCCAGTTTAGCTTCGCTGCGGGCGGCGAGAACGACTCTCGCTCCTTGCGCGGCCAACCGGCGTGCAATCGCTTCGCCAATCCCTTGGGAAGCGCCCGTCACCAGGGCGGTCTTGCCATCGAGTCGGAACAGGTTCACGTCCCCCCTCCCTCGAGCTTCGCCAGCATCCCCGGCTCGGAGAGCGCGATCGTCTCGGCTGCGGGCTCGATCCGCCGCACCAACCCGCAGAGGACGCTGCCCGGACCGACCTCGACGAATCTCCGGATCCCGAGCTCCGTCCACAAGGTGCGGATCGTCTCGACCCAACGCACCGGCCCGTCGACCTGCCGGATCAGAGCCTCGCGCGCCGCGTCGGCGCTCCTCACCGGGCGCGCGTCGACGTTCACGACCACCTGCACTCGCGGGTCGCGAAGGGTCGTCGCCACGAGCGCCGGCGTTAGCGCCTCGCGGACCGGCGCCATCAAGGCGCAGTGGAACGGCGCCGAGACTGGAAGAGCGATGGCGCGCTTGGCGCCTGCCTGGCGAGCCAGGGCGATGGCGCGCTCGACCGCCCCCTGGTGGCCGGCGATCACTGTCTGCTCGGGAGAGTTGAAGTTGGCGACCGCGCAGACTTCGCCCTGCGCAGCCTCCGCTGCGATCTCCGCGACGCGCTGGGCCGGTAGACCGAGCACAGCGGCCATCGCGCCCACGCCCACCGGCACCGCCTCCTGCATTAGCTCACCTCGGCGTCTCACCAACCGCAACGCATCGGCGAGCGTCAACGATCCGGCCGCCACGTGCGCCGAATACTCGCCGAGACTGTGCCCAGCCATGGCGACGGCCATTTCCGCTCCGCGCGCAGAGAGCACGCTATGAATCGCCACCGAGACTGTCAGAATCGCCGGCTGCGTATTGGCGGTGAGCTGAAGATCGGCCTCGGGTCCTTGCCAGCAGAGGGCTGCGACGTCGAATCCGAGCGCCGAGCTCGCGGCGGCGAAGACCGAGCGAGCCTCCGGGAACGCTTCTGCCCAGTCGCGGCCCATGCCGACCTTCTGCGACCCTTGGCCGGGGAAGAGGTACGCTGTTTTCGGGCTCGGCACGGGCGAAGTATCGGTTCGTTAGGCCGAAGTCACCGCAGGCTCGGCCGCGAGACGCGCCTCTTCGGCGTGCAGCCGGGCCACCGTCTCCTGGATTTTCGTCGCTAGGTTCGCATCGCAGAATTCGACCGCTCGAGAGATAGCGCTCCGGATCGCCTTGGCATTCGAACGCCCGTGACCGATGAAGCAGCCCCCCCGCACTCCCAAGAGCGGCACCGCTCCGTATTCGGCGTAGTCGGTGCGCCGGCGAAAGTTGCCGAACGCCGGCTTGGCCAGCCAGCCTCCGAGCCGAGTCCGGGAAGTGCGGAGCAGCTCCTCGCGCATCATGCCGATGATGAGCTCCGCCATCGCCTCCGCCCCTTTGAGCAGGACGTTACCGACGAAGCCGTCGCAGACCACCACGTCGCAACTGCCGTTGAAGACGTCGTGACCCTCGACGTTGCCGACGAAGTTGAGGCCGGTAGCAGCTAGCGCCTTCCCAGCGTCGCGAACCAGATCGTTGCCCTTCTGGTCTTCGCCGCCGATCGACAGCAGCCCGACTCGCGGCTCGGAGGTACCGATCACCTGCTGGGCGTACGAGTGACCCATCACCGCGAACTCTCGCAGGTGCTCCGGCCGGCTGTCGACGTTGGCGCCCACGTCCAGAACCACGGTACGACCGCGGCGATTGGGGAAGACCGCGGCGAGCGCCGGGCGCGCAACTCCTGGAATCGTGCCCAGGGCCAGCTTAGCGGCCACCATCGCCGCTCCCGTGTTGCCGGCGGTGACCATCGCATCGGCGCGGCCCTGACGAACCAGCTCGGCGCAGATCATGAGCGACGAGGTTCGTTTTCTGCGCACGGCGGTCGCCGGCTCGCCCATGCCCACGACCTCGTCGGCGTGCACGACCTCGATCTCGACCTCGGGAGCGTGCCAGCGGGCCAGCTCGCGCCGTACGTCCGTTTCGTCGCCAACCAGGAGAATCGAGCTCCCGTCGCGGCGCGCGCTCGCCACGGCGCCCGCCACGGCGGCTCGCGGAGCGTAGTCGCCCCCCATGGCGTCGACGGCGATGCGCATCGTCTTCCGAGAGCTCCGGCCGCGAGCTTCAGGTAGGCTTTGAGATCTCGATCACCTCTCGGCCGCGATAGCTGCCACAGCTCGGGCAGACGCGGTGCGGCAGCTTGCGCTCGCCGCAGCTCGGGCAGAGAGACGACGCCGGAGGCGTCAGGGCGTCGTGGGCGCGACGCTTGTCGCGCCGGGCCTTCGAGTGGCGTCGTTTGGGATTGGGCATCGTAGTTCCTCGTTCGATAGCTCCGAACGGTCACTCATCCGTGGCCGCCGATCCTGCTCTTGAGCTCGGCGAGCGCGCCCCAGCGGGGATCGATCGACCGGCTGTCACACCCGCACTCCCCCAGGTTCCGATTCGCGCCGCAGCTCGGGCAGAGTCCGCGGCAGCTCTCGCGGCAAAGCGGCTTCCGCGGCAGCTCGAGCAGAACCTGCTCGCCGACGAGCGGTCCCGTCTCGAGATCATCGCCGGAGACTTCGACAGTCTCCAGATCCTGGACTTCCAGCTCGCGCTCCCCTCGCTCTTCTCGAGCAGAGCGCCTCTGCTCCACCAAGACGCCTATCCGACTCACGATTTCGAGCTCAGCCCGCTCGAGACAGCGATCGCAAGCGACCTCGATCTGAAAGCGTAGCTCCGCTTCCAGAAGGTATCCCGGGCCCAGGTAAGAGAGGCTCCCGGAGACCGCGATGGGAGAGATCGCTACGACACCCGAGTAACCGACCTGGCTCGGATCGGGCGCTACGCTCTCATGCCAGCGAAGTGGCTCGAAACGGGCGGAATCCAAGCGTATCCTCAACTCTCAAGCTCCCGATCGAGCAGTGGAAGGCTAACGAAAATCGGCGGCGGCGTCAACGAATGCTGGGAGCGGCGGGGTCCGCTGCGCAGACCCACCAGCGGGCGGATCGCCCACCGTTCCAGACCTCGACCGAGGATCGGCCACAGCTCTCCCAGGGAGCTAGCAAGCGTGCCCAGCGCCCGGGATCGAACCCGAGCAGGGCTGCAATTGGCGAGGAGCCGAGCTCGAGCCCGACCTTCCGGGCGACCCTTCCTAGCGCCCTGGGATCCATGTCGCCGAGAAGGGAGGCCGCTCGGTGGGCAGCCGAGATCTCGGCTAACTCGCGGGCGAAGCTGGTTGCACGTTGAACGCCCTCTTCCGATAGCGCCTCGATTTCGAAGCCGGCGGCTCGCCCGCGAGCCGGTTGGCGCCCGGCCAGCCGCAGCAGGTCGCGGCCCGGTAGCCGAAACGGCTCCGCCCGACCTCGCGTCAAGACGGCGCAGGTAGGGAGAGGCGAGATCGGGCTCGACTCCTCCCAGATCATGATCGCTGAGAGACCACCCTCCCCCCTCCGTTCGGCCACCCAACCGATCGGAGGATCGGGAGCGCCCGTGAGTCGCGCCGCCTCCCCGGGCCGGATCCTGCCGAGACGAGCTTCCAGACCGGAGTCGCCGCGTACGATCCGATAGAGACCCGCCGGCACCCTTCCGATCGCCGAGCCGAGCCGGACGAGACCCAGGAGCAACGGTTCGGAGATCGCGGACGTCGAGAGGCCTCCAGCGGCGCTCGGCTCGGCCGTCGTACCGACTCTCCAGATGTTGCCGCGCCAAACGATCGGCATCGTTCCTCCCGACCGATCGGTCACCTCGCCGCCCCCGAGCCAAGGATTGCCCGCCAGTCGGCCCGCCGCTCGAGTTGTCCAGGCGATGAGCGGATACGTGTGCACGACAGCTCGAGGCTGCCGGTCCCCGCGACCGAACGCCACCGCAAGCTCGAACGCCGGTGGTACGCGAAACGGTCCGAAGCTGGGAAGCTGGACGGCGCTCTCGCCGCTTGTCCCCATCTCCGAGAGCAGGAGCGCCGCGACGTCGCCGACCCGCGCCTCGAGTTGGCCTAGGTTCTGGTGGGGAAACGGCAGCCAGATCGCGAGCTCGGAGGAGCTGGCGAAGAGAAGCTCTTGGGCCTCCAGTCCAGGTGCTGAAGCGCCGCGCTCCCGCGGCAGGTACCAGAACCAGAGGTGGCCAAGCAGTGCCGCGAGGAGGCCGAGCGAAATCCCCCATCGCGCGCCGACCCGCTTCCTCAACGCCGCCTCGAACGGGGCGCCCATCCCAGCTCGGCCACCACCCGTGAGACCTCACTGAAGAGCCCCTCTTCGGTCTCGTCGAGGCCCAGATCTGCCAAGTTGGCCCCTACCGACGCCAACAGTCCCTCTCGAGGCTCCTCTTCGCAGTCTGCTCTGGGCGGCGGAGTCGGCTCGCGAAAGTGCGGCCGGCGAGCTGCGGCGGCCAAGATTGCGGCGTGATACGCCTGCGCCGTCGACGCGACAGCGTGGTGGCTCTCTACGTAGCGCCGCGCTGCCAGGCTCATCGTCGCAGCCAGGCCGGAGTCGTCCGCGATCCGCCGGTAGATCGCCTCGAGCTGCGCGGTCTCGAACTCGTCGAGCGCTACCTTCGCCACCACGCCGTCTGGGAGCTCGGCGAACGAGCCGGTCTCGGTGACAACGGTCGGAATGCCCGCCGCCAGTAGTCGGAGCAGAGAAGCCGACGTCTCCCCGCCGGTCGGATGCCTGAGGTTGACCGCCAGGTCGCAAGCGCGCATCGAGGCTCGGAACCGCGCCAGATCGACCCGTTCGCTGACCACAATGCGCTGTTCTCCGATCGCGGAGCGGAGGCGCTCGAAGTCGTAGTAGGGCGAGATCTCACCGCAGACGAGGAAGAGCGCCTGGGGATGATCGCGCGCCAGCTCGGCGAACGCACGGAGCGCCGGCTCGAGCCGCTTCTGGGGGGTTACGAACCCGAAGTTGCCGATGACGAATGCGTCGAGCGGAAGTCCGAGGAGACGTCGAGCCGCCTGCCGCTCGGCCGCCGTGACCAGGCCGTCGCGCTCGAGATCGACCGGAAACGGGACCGCTTCGACAGCAGCCGCCGGCCGGCTGGCGAGAATGCGCCGTTGGGCGAACTGCGAGTGCACCAGAACTCCCAGAGAGGCATCCACCACTCGCTCGAAGAGTGGAAACTCCCACGGATCGAGCGGCAGATGGGCATCGAGGAGGCGGCGAGCCGCGCGGCGCCCGGTCTCTCCTGCTGCGTAACGCAGCTCGTCGACATAGCCGTCCACGTCGCCGGCCCCCAGAGTCAGCTCGCGCACCAGGTGATGCAGCAGGTACTCGTGCAACACGACGAGACCGGGGAGCTCGAGCAGGGTCCGGAAGATCTCGGCATGGTGCGCCGCACTGTTCCCCAGCTGGTACAAAACGAGATCGAACTCGCTCGCGACGCGCGACAGTTCGCGAACGGGAGTACAAGAGAAGTTGGCTCCGACCTCCCCCGTCGGCGCAGCCCGTCCCTCGAAAAAGACCCCGATTTCGAGCCCACACCCCGCCAAGGCCGGAATCAGCTCGACCGAATAGTCGGCGATGCCCGAGCTCTGCGGAGGGAGCGGTGAGCAGTACGCGATTCGCATGCGAGACCGGTTCAGGTGATGGCGAGCAGCGCGTCGACGACGGTGTCCCATCCAACGCCCGCCACACTTTCGCGACCGGCGCGGCCGAGAGTGCGCGCCAGCTCCCGGTCGTCGAACAGACGATCGAGTCGCGCCGCGATCTCTCCGGTCGAGCTTGCCGAACAGACGAAACCGTTTTCGCCATCCCGGACGAACTCGAGAACGCCTCCGGCGTCGGCGGTGGTGACCACAGGCCGCCCCGACCGAAACGCCTCCAGAGTGACGTAGCCGTAGTCCTCGTCGAACGGCGCATAGAAAACGGCGAGAGCGCGGGCGTAGAGGGCGAGCAGGCGCTCGTCGTCGACCCGACCCGTCAGCTCGACCCGGTCGCTCAAGCCCAGCTCGCCCGCCAGAGCTCGTAGCCTCTCGGCTTCGGGGCCATCACCCGCGATCACCGCGCGCACCGGACGTCGACAGTCGGCAAGCGCCCGCACCAGGAGGTCGAACCGCTTCATGGGGTCGAGTCTGCCGGCGGAAAAAATGTAATCGCCGTGCTCCTCGCTCCGGTAGCGCCCGCCCAACTTCGGTGGTGGATAGAGCGGCCGGGCGTCGAGGCCGTTGTAAGTCCGCAACCGCTCGGCGGTGTTCTTCGAGATCGCGAAGCGGGCTGCAGCCTCTCCCAGGCAGCGCGCGTCGAGCGAGCGGATCATGGCCGTCACCTCGTCGTCACCGGGCCGTGAACCGAAGTCCGAGTAACGGGTGCCAGCTAGGTCGTAGATCTGGCGGAGCTGATGCACCAGCCAGACCACTTTGCGCGGATGGCGCACCGCGTAGGTCGGAAACCGGGTCGCGATGACGAGGTCGATCCTCTCGCCCGCCGCCTCAGTCAGGTCGACCAGGCGCCAGGTAAGGGCGCTCCGCAGTATCGCCTCACGGGTCGAGTAGTTGAACGGCAGCGCGACGATCTCGGCCTGATGACCGCGCCGCACAAGCTCGTCGCGCAACGATTCGTAGAGCACCTCGGCGCCGCCGCGGGTGAACGGAACCTGGGCGGCGCAGATCGCGATCCGGAGGCTCAACTCGCGGCCTGGGGCGGGTTTGGAGGACGAACCTGCCGCGTCTCGAGCTTGTCGAGCCGAGCCCTCAGCTGGTGGAGCTCGCGTCGACCCTCGCGCTCCCGCTCGACCAAAGCGGCAAGGATCGAGGCGGTCGTCTGATTGAACTCGTTCTGTTGCTGGAGAACGGCCTGCGAGTGCCACTTCGCGAAGAGGTGGTAGACCAACTTGCGCGTGAAGACGATCAGCCGCCCGATTCCGGGGCGCGGAGAGACCGGCTGCGGCTCGGGGACGCATTCGAGTCGGTGGAGCTCCGCTAGAGTCACGTCGACCCCGTTGCCGCGAACTCCTATCACCGCCAGCTCCGCGTGGCGCTGACGGACCGCGGAGTTCAGCGCAGCGAGCGCCGCCGCAGCCGCCTCACGTTCGGGATCCGGGCTCTCGGCCTCCCCGGTCATTGTAGATCCTGTGCCGCCGCCCGTCGTAATCATCCCTGTTCTCCGGGAGCCAGTCTGGGATCGAGACCCAGCTCGCACACCAGCATGGAGACATCCTGCAGGATGTCGTCATCCATCTCCGTGACTCCTAGATCGTGCGCTGCGGTCGCCACTTCGCTCAACAACTCGCTCAGGACTTCGTCGTCGCGGCATCTCAGCAGGGGAGAGGCGGCAACGAATGGCTGCTCGCCACTCGCCAAAGTCTGGGTCAACACTCGCGCGTAGGCCTGTGCGGATCCCTCGAGCGTGTGGTGTACAGCCATGTGATGGCGCGCGCTCTCTCCCATCCGCCGGCCGAGCTCCGGATCGGAAGCGAAGCGCTCTAAGAGCGTCGCCAAGTGAGGCACTTCGTACTCGTCGAGGTCTACCTTGGCGGCGCAACCCACTGGGATCTCCGCGAACGAACCCTCGTTGCTGACGATCACGGTTTTTCCGAGTCCCAGTAGGCGCATGAGGGTGCCGGAAGTCTCCCCCGCCGACGGATGGCGGAGATTGACAGAAACGTCCGCGGCCAGCATGTGCAGCAAGAACTCCCGCAGGTCGGTACGGCCCACGACGGTGACTCCTGGAGCGCGATCGGTACGAAGCTGCGCACCGAGATCGAAGTGCGGCGACACCTCCCCGACCAGGAGCAGCCGTGCCTCCGGCCGAGCCTGCCGGAGGCGGGCGAATGCATCCAGCAGCACTGCCGGCCGCTTGGAGGGCGTGATCAAGCCGAAGGTCGCCACTACAAAGGCGTCGGTCGGCAGCCCCAACGCCCTCCGCGCGGCGGCAGGTTCAGGGAGCTCGGGGCCGAGCGCCTCCAGACTCAGATGGTGTGGCACCACCGCGATTCGAGTCAGCGGCCGGCTCTGGAGGACTCGGCGCCGTGTCGTCTCGTTGTGAACGATGAGCGAGCGGCTGCGATCGACCACGCGTTCGAACAACGGGAAGCTCCAAGGATCGACCGGAACTCCCGCCTCCGCCAGCCTCCTCCCCAGCATGACCCCGGTGCGCCCATAGGCGTAGCGCAGCTCCTCGAGGTAAGCCTCGAGATCGCCACGCCGCAGGCAAGCGTCGCGCACGAGCTGATGCAGCACGAATTCGTGGAGGACGGTGACTCCTGGGGAGTCCAGCAGCGCGGCGCGAATCTCGGAGTGGAACTCGTGGTTGTTGCCGACGTGGTAGAGCGGCAGATCGAAGCGACCGGCGGCGAGCTGACGCCCGAGCGAAGCAAGGGGACAGACCTCGAACGGGGCAAGACGCGGATCATCCAGACGCGGCGCACCGCGCTCGACAAAGAGTCCGATCTCGTCGATCTCCGGTTGTGCCGCCAGTCGCGGCAGCAACTCGGCGCTGTAGTCGGCAATCCCCGACCCCTGCGGCGGCAAGGGACTGACGTAGGCGATGCGCACTGTTGTCAGTCCAGCTGCTGGAGAGTCAGGCGCGCGATGGCGTCGTCCCAGCCGATCGTTGCCACTTTGCGGCGTCCGGCCCCGCCCAGCGTTCGCGCGCGGTCGCGGTCGCGGAACAGCTCGTCGAATCGAGCTGCTACGGCGCGCGGGTCGTCGGGCGCACAAACGAAGCCGGTCGCGCCGTCGGTGTCGAACTCCAACACGCCGCCGGAATCCGAGAGCGTTACCACGGGTTTGCCCGACAGGAAGGCTTCGACAGTTACATAGCCGTAGTCCTCGTCGTAGGGCGCGTAGTACACCGCGAGGCTTTCGCGGTAGAGGGCCGGCAGGTCGGCGTCGGCAACCCAACCTAGAAAGTCGACCCGACCGGTCAACCCCAACCTCTCCGCCAGCTCGCCCAGCGCCGCGCGTTCGGGGCCGGTGCCAGCGATCTTGCAGCGCACCTGCGACTGCGTGGCTGCCAACGCGCGCAGCAGCAGATCGAAACGCTTGAGCGAATCGAGGCGGCCCGCGGTGAAGACGTAGCCGCCGAACTCACCAAGCCCTGCCACTCGATATTGTGCTGCCAGCTTCGGCGGCGGATAGAGCACCTGCGCGTGCAGCCCGTTGTGGTGCGCGAGGCGCTCCGCGGTGTTGCGAGAGATCGAAAAGAGCGCGCGGGCTTCGCCCAGAGTGCGGCGATCCATCGTCCGCAACATCTCCACGACGCGGCGATCGCGCGGCGAATCGGTGAAATCGCTGTGCGGCGTCCCCTTGAGGTCGTAGGCCTGCCGGAACTGGTGGACCAACCAGACCACCTTGTTCGGATGGCGCACCAGATAGGACGGGAACCGCGTCGCGATTACCAAGTCGACACGCTCCCCCGCCACCCTCTCGAGGTCGAGCAGACGCCAGACCAGACCCGAGCGCAAGACGTCGATACGCTCCTCCCAACGATAGGGAATTGCCACCTGATCCACTTCGTGGCCACGCGCGAGCAGCTCCGCGCGCAGGGACTCGAGCAGCAGCTCGGCGCCACCGCGCGCAAACGGCACCTGCGCGCCGCACAGTAGGATCCGCATTAGAGAGGCAGGCCGCCCGGACCGCCGGTGGCCGGAGAGGGCTCTCGATCCTCTGCAGCCGCCAGTCGAGACTCCAGCGCCCGCACGCGTTCGACCGTTCGCTGGTGCTCTTCGATCAGATCCTGCAGGGTTCGGCTGGCGATCTGGTTGAAGCCGTTCTGCTGTTCGAGGACGGCCCGGCCCCACCACTTGCAGAACAGCTTGTAGAACGCCTTACGCGCGAGAACAATCAGCCTTCCGAGGCCCGGCCGGTGGGAGACCGGAATCGGCTCCTGCACGAACTCGTGCTGCCGCAGATCGAGAATGCGGTACTCCAGACCCTTCGTCCCAGTGTGCGCGGTGGCTGCCTCAGCCTGTCGCTGACGCACACCCGAGCGCAACTGCTGCAGAACTGCTTCGACCTGCTCGGCGCTATCCGATTGCGCTGGGGTCGTCTGGCCCGCCATCTCGGCTAATCTACTCAAACCGCTGGGCGAATGCGAAGAATCTCTTCTAAGATCGGCCGCCAGGCTCTAGACTTAGCCTTGTCGCGCTGCTCCCTCCTAGATGCCCCGTCTGCTCGCGGAGGGGACCTCGGGACTCGGAGTCGACCATCTCCTCTCGAAGCCGCCTCAGAGTTGCCGTCGACCTGCGCGCCGCGGTTCGAGAACCGACCGGCATCGGCATCCACACCCTCGAGCTCCTGCGCGAGCTGGCGCGCCTAGACGAGCTCCAGCTCCTCGCGCTGGCGCATCGCGAGCCGCTGGCCGCGGCGTCGCTGCGCGAGATGGGCATCGCTGTCGAGCACCAGTGGGCACCACTCGGAGTGCTCTGGCAGCAGCTACTCTTGCCGCGTCGACTCGCGAGAGGCGATATCGACCTCTTTTGGTCTCCGCTCTTGACCCTTCCTTGGCGTCTACCGGTCCCGGGGGTAGTCACCATCCACGATCTGGCCGTTCTCCACTACCCGGAGACTCTGACCTTCCGCGTGCGCTGGAGTCTGCTCCCCTTCCTGGCGCACAGCGTCGATCGCGCGGCGCGCATCGTGGCCGTCTCCTATGCCGCCGCGGCCGACCTCGAGCTCGCCTTTCCGGCGGCGCTGGGCAAGGTGCGCGTTATCGAAAACGGGGTCGCAGCCGATTTCGAGCCGGCGGCAGCGGCCGAAATCGTTCGCACCCGGGAGCGGCTCGGGGCGACGAACGGCTACTTCGTCGCTCTCGGAACGCTCGAGCCGCGCAAGAATCTCGGCCTCCTGCTCGACGCCTGGGAGCTGCTTCGTCGCAATCGGCCCGAGGCCGCGCTACCGCTCATCTTGGTCGGCCCGGACGGCTGGAAGAACCGCGCCCTGAAGTCTCGGCTGGCTCGGCTGGAAGGGCAGGGCGTCCGTCACCTCGGTCGAATTCCACGCTCGGAGCTGATCGCGGTGCTGCAGGGCGCTCGCGCGCTGGTCTACCCTTCCCTCTACGAGGGCTTCGGCCTGCCCGTCGCCGAGGCGATGGCTTGCGGAGTTCCGGTTCTGGTCTCCGATCGCTCCAGCCTGCCCGAGGTCGCTGGCGACGCGGGACTGCTCTTCGATCCCACCGATGCCGAGGGTCTCGCCGCGGCGCTGGCGCGGATCGCCACCGACAGCGACCTGGCTCGGGCGCTCGGGGCGCGCGGGCGCGAGCTCTCCCGCCGCTTTTCGTGGGCGCGGGCCGCGACCCAGCTCGCGGCCGTCTTTCGCGAAGCCGTGGCGGGCAACGCGGCATGACAACGATCGCCATCGATGCCCGCAAGCTCGCCGATTTTGGCATCGGCACCTACATCCGGGGCCTGATAGAGGGGCTCGCCCGGCTCGACGCCGAAAGCGACTACGTGCTCCTGGGCGATCCGGCCGCCGGCGCCGACCTCGAGACTCCCCCCAACTTTCGCTGGCTTCGAGAGTCGAGTCGCGGCTATTCGCTGCGCGAGCTCTACTCCGTTTCGATGGCTGTCCGGCGAGCCGGCGCGAATCTTCTTCACGTGCCGCACTACGTCGTGCCGCTTCGCGCTCCTTGTCCCGTGCTGGTCACGATCCACGACCTGATCCATCTCCGCTTCTCGAAGCACCGTTCGGCGCTCGCTCGGATCTACGCGCGCACCATGCTGCGCCGCGCAACGCGGATCGCGCGCACGGTCTTCGCGGTCTCGGAGGCGACTCGGTCCGAGCTCGTCGCCCAGCTCGGCACTTCACCGGCAAAGATTCAGGTGACCCCGAACGGCCTCGACGAGCACTGGTTTGCGACTGTCGACCCCGAGGCCGACCGAGCGACGCTCTCCCGGCTCGGGCTGGCGGCCGGCTATCTGCTCTTCGTCGGCAATCCCATGCCGCACAAGAACTTGAACGGCTTGATTGCGGCCTATGCGGAGCTCGTCGAGCGACGGCCCGAAAGCCCGATGCTGCTCTTCGTCGGCGGCGCTTCGGCCAAGTCGCTGAGCGCCGAAGGCGGAACGTGGGCCGCGAAGCGACTCCTCGGCCGACTCGGCTTCCTGGGTGTCGTCGCCACCTCCGACCTCCCGGCGATCTATCGCGGCGCCGCAGCGCTCGTTCTCCCTTCGCACTGGGAGGGATTCGGCCTGCCGGCCCTCGAAGCGATGGCGAGCGGCACCCCCGTCGTCGTCTCTAACCGCGGTGCGCTTCCCGAGCTTGTCCGCGATGCTGGCCTCTTGGTCGATCCGGATCGACCCGAGACGATCGCGCTCGCGATGGAGCGGGTGCTCTTGGATCCGTCGCTACGGGTCGATCTCGCCCTCCGCGGCCGCGAACGCGCCGCGCGCTTTCGGTGGCACGAGACCGCCCGCCAGACGCTTGCGGCCTATCGCAGGGTCCTGGCCGACTCTCCCCGCCGTTCGCGAGGCCGGGGATGAGCTCGAGCGCTGTCGGAATCGTTCACGACTGGCTGACCGGGCAGCGCGGAGGCGAGAACGTCCTGGCCGCGATCTGCAGGCTCTTCCCGGGCGCCCCGCTCTACACGCTCTTTCATTTTCCGGGCTCGGTCGACCCCGCGATCGAACGGCATCCGATCGTCACCAGCTTCCTCCAGCAGGCGCCGGGGCTCGATCCCGCCTACCGCTGGTACCTGCCCCTCTTCCCCGCCGCCGTCGAGGACCTCCCCGTTGGCGACCACCGCCTGCTCGTTTCGAGCAGTCACTGCGTCGCCAAAGCCGCTCGACGGGCGCCAGGCGGCTGGCACCTCTGCTACTGCCACACGCCGATGCGCTACGCCTGGGATCAGGAGAAGGCGTACTTCGGGGAGCGCCGGGGGGCGATCGCCTGGGTGCAGCGCGCGATTCTCGCCCTCCTCCGGCGCTGGGACGTGGCGACCGCCGATCGCGTCGACCGCTACGTCGCGAACTCGAGCTTCGTCCGGGAGCGGATTCGGCGGCACTACTCGCGGGTCGCTGAGGTCGTACCGCCGCCGGTCGCGACCGACTTCTACTCGCTCGCGAGCGGGCCGCTGCCGCGCGAGCACGTCCTGGTGGTTGCGGCTCTCGCTCCGTACAAGAAGGTGGAGCGGGCGATTCAGGCCTGTGCAGCCGCCGAGCTCCCGCTCGTTGTCGTCGGCGACGGGCCGGAGCGTCGGCGGCTGGAACGGGAGGCCGATACGAACGTCCGTTTCGTCGGCAGGGCCTCGGCCGAGGAGCTCCGCGAGCTCTACCAGCGAGCCGTCTGCTATCTCCAGCCCGGAGTGGAGGACTTCGGTATCGCCTCTGTCGAGGCGCTCGCCTGCGGGACCCCCGTGGTAGCTCTCGGGCAGGGGGGGGTCTGCGACATCATCCGCAACGGCAGGGACGGCCTGCTCCTAGACTCCAGCGAGCCGGGTGAGCTGAGGGCGGCGATTGACAAATGTCGCCAAATGCAGTTCAATCCGTTGAACCTACGCGAGCGGGCGGAGCAGTTCGCCCCCGAGCACTTTACTCGCAGGCTTCGACAGCTGCTGGTCTCGGATCGGCCGGACCTGGAGGGCTATATCGCGTGATTCGACAACGACATCGCATCCTGGCGACACTCCTCCTGACCGGGGATCTCGTCGCTACGGCGACCGCCTTTCTTGCCGCCTGGTACCTCCGCGTCGTCGTCGAAGTCGTTCCTCTTACAAAAACCGCGCCAGAGTTCGACCGCTACCTGGTCCTGCTCCCGATCGTTCTCGCGCTCTTCCCTGTCGTCTTCTATTTCCACGGCCTCTATCGACCGCGCACCTCCCCGAGCAGGGTCGAGGAAGCGGTCACGATTCTCTTTGGCGTGCTCCTGGGAACAGTTCTTCTCTCCGGCCTGCTCAGTTGGTACCGGCCGACCCAGGTGCCGGACGGTCTCGAATACTTCACCTTCAGCCGTTACTTCCTCGCTTTCTTCGTCTTCCTCCAGCTGCTGGCGGTGGTGTCGACGCGGGTCGCCGTACGCTGGCTTCACCACAGCGCCGCATTCCATGCCAACCGCCCGCAGCGGATCTTGGTGGTGGGCGCTGGCAGGCTGGGACGGGAGATCACCGCCAAGCTGCTCGCCGACCGCGACCAGAGCTACGAGCTGGTTGGCTTCCTCGACGATGACCCGCTGAAGCTAGGCCAGACTCATCTCGACGTTCCGGTCCTGGGACCGATCACCGAAATCGGTCCGATCGTGGCGAGGACGAAGGTCGACCAGGTCTTCGTGGCGCTGCCGCTCGAAGCGCACCGCAAGATGATGCAGCTCCTCCAGGCGGTTGGCGGCGAATGCGTCGAGGTCAAGCTCGTTCCCGACATCCTCCAATACGCGGCGCTCAAGGCGACCCTGGAGGATCTCGACGGCACGCCGGTCATCAACTTGACGCAGGTGCCTCTCCAGGGCTGGAGCAGCCTGGTGAAGCGAGTCGTGGACATCCTCCTCGCGGCGGTAGGCCTGACAGTTCTGATGCCCGTGCTTCCGCTCGTCGCCCTGGCGATCTGGCTCGAGGATCGAGGATCGATCTTCTACAAGCAGGAGCGCATGGGGCTCGACGGCCGCACGTTCGACATCTGGAAGTTCCGCTCGATGCGCGTCAACGCCGAAGATTCGACGGGTCCGATCTGGGCGGTCGAAGGCGATCCGCGACGCACACGCATCGGCGGCCTGCTCCGCCGCTTCTCGATCGACGAGCTGCCGCAGCTCTGGAACGTCTTGAACGGCGAGATGTCTCTGGTCGGTCCGCGTCCAGAGCGCCCGAGCTTCGTCCACGAATTCAAGCAGCACCTGCCGCAGTACATGTTCCGGCACCGGGTGAAGTCGGGCATCACCGGCTGGGCTCAGGTGCACGGTTGGCGCGGCAACACTTCGGTCCGCAAGCGGCTCGAGTACGACCTCTACTACATCGAGAACTGGTCGATCAGCCTCGACTTCAAGATCCTCTGGATGACCTTCCGCCACGGCCTGAGCCTGAACGCGCACTGAGCCCTGGCCCGTGCGGCTCGCGCCACGGTGCCCGCGACCTGAAGCCTAGTAAGCGACGACCGACTGGCTGTCGAGCATCTGCTTCTGCGCCGGGATCTTCTCGACGAGGCGAAACGGCACGCGCACCGTCGCGATCGGCTCCCCGACCTGGACGATCGCGCTCTCGCCGATCGGACCCAGCCAGCCGTCGGCCGCGGCCAGATACGGAATCTTCGCCGGCTCTACCCCCATGATCCTCGCCGAGGTGGCGTCGGTGGCCGGAAAGTTAGTCCCCACCACCAGGACGCCGGCGTGCCGCGGCTCGCCGAGGATCGGTCCGTCGCCCTCCATGCCGATGATGCCGTCGACGATCGCGAGCTGCGGACGCACGGTCGCGGTGATGTCGAGAATCGACTCTCCGAGCCCGGCATAGTGGAGGACGTTCTTCGGCCAGCCGTAGTAGCTGCCCGGCATCAGGCCGAAGAGATTCTTCATGCAGAGCGTGACCCCGGCCCAGTGATGCGTCTTGAGCTTGGCGATCGAGACGATCCAGTCGATCTCGGAGAGAATCGCTGGGAGCGTGAGCCGCAACAGGCCAGACCGGCGTCCCGCGTTCTCTACCGCGAATCCCGGCTGCCGGTTGAGATCGACGAACGAAAGTCGTTCCTGCACCAGAACCTCGGCTAGACCTGACTCCTCCAGGACGAGCAGGGTATCGCGACGATGCCCAGGCCCTTCACCGATCACGACGCGTGCCGCTCCCAGCGAACGGAGCGCCTCCGCGACAGCGCGCACGACCATCGGGTGGGTGTTGATGTGCGACCGCCCCAACGCGGTCTCGACCAGATTGGGCTTGAGCAGGATTCGCCGCGAGCGCACCTCTCGAGCACCGATCCCTACCACCGCAAGCGCTTCCCGCACGATCGGCACGAGGTCGATCGCGTAGCTCGCCGCGCGAGCCACGCAAACGCGCGGGCGCGAGTCCGCTCCGCAGCCAAGGCCGACCCCGCTCCAGGCGAGCGCCGACGCCGCCACACCGCCGCGCAGCAGGTCGCGACGCGACGGCCTCGCATGGGGCTCGGGGCCGGTCATGCGTTGGCTCCGCTCGCTAGCCCGGCGAGGAGACCGTGGCGCGCCAGGGCGGCGATTCCGAGCAGGGCGAGGTCGGTCGACTCGTAACCGCCGAACCGCGATGCGAGCGCCAGCGACTCCTCGAGGTGGGCGTCGGCCGCGGGCGGGCGCTCGCCCCACGCTGCGAGGGCGAGAACGCCCCAGGCCAGGCTGAGCGGCGTTCGGATCCGCCCGAGCTCGACTCTCAAGAGCTCGAGGCTCGAGGCTACCGTGTGACGAGGAACCCTTCCGGCGAGCGCGGCGAGAGCCGGCCCGGTCTCCTCGGGCGCGGCGAGGAGCTCGGAGCCGAAGACGATCGTGTTGCCGTAGTTCCAGCCGCCCGAAGGGAGCTGCCGATCGAGCAGCATCCGCAGCCCTTCGGCGGCACGCGCCTCGCCGCTCCTGCTCTCGGCGTGGAGGGCCAGGAGGGCGAGCGCCGTGGGTCCCACCCACGAGAACGTCCGTTCGACCCACGGCCAGCCGACCAGCGCGGGGTCGATCGTGACCGCACCCGCCGCGCTCCGCTCCATCCGGTGACCCGAGAGCGCCAGGAGATAGTCGATCGCTCGCCCGCGTTCGCGCTCGAGCTCGGCGAGCCTATGCCAGGCGAGGACGGCGATCGGTGTCGGCCACGACGCCCCCGGGTGGAGCGGCGAGGCCGAGAGGCGTCCGTCCGCGCTCTGCGCTGCCGCCAACGCCCGCGCCGCCGCGAGCCGGCGCGGCCGATCGTCGATCAAGGCCCAGTAGACCGCACTCCAGCCGGTCGCCTCGAGGCTCACTGGAGCGCCCGGCCGAGCCGAGTACGAGCCGTCCGGAAGCAGCCGTCTGGCGAGATCGTCCGCCAGCCGCGCGTGTAGCTCCGAGCTCACCGAGGTCGACTCACTCACGAGTCAGCCGCCTCAGCTCGCTTCTGCTGCGGCGCGCTGGCGCGAGCGTAGGG
This sequence comes from uncultured Thermoanaerobaculia bacterium, assembly GCA_964590905.1. Classification (GTDB taxonomy): domain Bacteria; phylum Acidobacteriota; class Thermoanaerobaculia; order Multivoradales; family JAGPDF01; genus JACTMI01. The sequence continues at coordinate 7,608 of CAZPYU010000011.1, read as the reverse complement.
CGAGCACGATCAGCAGTCCGGCGAGGAGGAGGAGCGCCAGCGCGGAGGTGGCGTTCCAGAAGGCGAGATCGAGGCCGCTGGAGATGCGCCAGTTGCCGGCCAAGAGCGTACCGAGCGCCCAGATCGTGATCGTGGCGACGAAGAGCATCGGCAGCAGAGTGAAGAGATACCGTTTCCCCTGTCGTCGCAGCCAGAGTGTCAGAACGAGCAGGGTGAGCGCGGCGAGTAGTTGATTCGAAGCTCCGAACAGCGTCCAGAACTTGCTCCAGGCGCCCTGACCTCCGGCCAACACGAGGTAGAGCGCCGGCGCCACTGTCAGAACCGTCGCGGCAGCCGCGCCAACTCTTCCCTTCCAGCCGAACAGCTCTTGCAACAGGTACCGCCCCAGTCGCGTCGAGACGTCGAGCGTGTCGAAGACGAAGGTGGAGAACGCCATGGCGCCGAAGGTGACGGCGAACGCCATCTGCTCCTCGCCTACGAGCAGGGTGAAGAAGCGACCGATGCCGTTGCCGTAGATGGTTCCGGGCGACAGGCCGGCGAGCGCGCTTGGGGACACGATCATGATCGTCACCAGCGCCACCAGAGCCACGAACCCCTCGGCGAGCATGGCGCCGTAGCCCACGAAGCGACAGTCGCTCTCGCGCTCGATCTGTTTGGAGGTCGTTCCCGAGCAGACGAGGCCATGAAATCCGGAACAGGCGCCGCAGGCGATGGTGACGAAGAGGAACGGAAAGAGCCCACCCACGAGCCCGCCGGCGTGCCAGGTGCGGAAGAACGGTTGCTCCACCTCGTAGCCGCCGAAGAGGATGCCGACCACGCCCAGGGCGAGCGCGGAATAGAGGACGAATCCGCCCAGGTAGCCGCGCGGCTGCAACAGCGCCCAGACGGGCAGCACGGAGGCGAGCGCGCAGTACATGAGGATCAGTACCACCCAGGTCGAGTGTGAGATCAAGAAGGTGGTCGAGATCCGGGTTCCGATCCAGCAAGCGGCGAAGGTGGCGGGGACGAAGAGAGCGGTAACGACCCACAGCGGTGGCTTCAAGAGGCGCTGAACCAACCCGAGGAGCAGCGAGAGACCGAGATAGATCGTCGCTGCCGCGGCAACCGCGCCGCCGGGATCGAAGCCCGGGTTCGACTCGCGCAGCTCCTCGCTGCCGGCGATGAAGGTGCTCGCCGTGATATCGGTGAAGGCGACGATCACGTAGACCAGCGCGATCCAGATGAACGCGACCATCGCCCGTCCGGCAGTCGGGCCCAGCTCGGCGCGGGTAATGTCGGCAATCGATCCTCCACCGTGGCGAACCGATGCGGTCAGCGCCGAGAAGTCGTGCACGGCGCCGATGAAGACGACGCCAAAGGCGATCCAAGCGAGGCAGGGACCCCAACCGAAGGCCTGGCAGGCGAGGATCGGCCCGGCGATCGGGCCGGCGGCGGCGATCGCCGAGAAGTGCTGACCGAAGAGGTAGAACCGACGCGTCGGTACGAAATCGACGCCGTCGTTGATCCGGCGTGCCGGCGTCTCGCGCTCGTCGTCGAGCCCGAACTGGCGCGCTACCCAGCCGCCATACAGGGTGTAAGCCGTGGCGAGCAGCAGCAGAAGCGCCGCGCCGAGCAGCGCCAGAATCATCGGCCAGCGGGTGCGCGGCGGAGCCCGGCTGCGGACCCGACGGCTACCACGAGCGCTCCCGCAGCGATCATGCCGCCGCCTGTGAGCGCGCGGAGATGATGCTCTGCCCCGCCGGTGGTCGCCGCATGCAGCAGCGCGCCGAACCCGAGGTCGTGGGGCACGACGAAGAGCCCGATGGCAGCGACGAAGAATCCGCTCGCCATCGCCTTCACGAGCGGTGGGTTCTCCGCCGGTCGGCCGTCGCGTCGACCGAGGACGCTGTGCCGCCAACTGTAGCCGGCGTAGACCGCCGCGCCGCGCACCAGCCAGCCGACGAAGCGCCACCACGAAGTGCCGGGCAGGTAGAACATGAGGAAGATGCAGCAGATCGCGCCCAAGGAGGGCACCAGCCAATCGCCTCCCGGCACTCGAAACGGTCGCTCCCGATCGGGATCGCGGCGGCGGAGGACGGTGACCCCGATGCAGACCAGCACGAAGGCGAAAAAGGTGCCGATGTTGGTGAGCTGCACGATCTCGTCGAAGTCACCCCAGGCAGCGAGCACCGCGACGACGACTCCCGAAATCCAGGTCGCCGTGGCCGGCGTCTGATAGCGGGGATGGATCCGCGACCCCCACTTCGGGAACAGGCCGTCGCGAGCCATCGAGAGAAAGATTCGTGGCTGACCGAACTGGAAAACGAGGAGCACCGAGGTCGTCGCGAAAACCGCTCCGAGCGAGATCACCATCGCCGGCCAACCCATGCCGAGACTGGAAAACGCCGTGGCGAGAGGCTCTGCCGTCCCGAGCTGATTCCACGGCACCATCCCCGTCAGCACCAGCGCCACCAGGATGTAAAGAACCGTACAGGCGGCAAGCGAACCGAGGATGGCGCGCGGCATGTCGCGCTGCGGATTCCGGCTCTCTTCGGCGGCGGTCGAGACCGCGTCGAAGCCGATGTAGGCGAAAAAGATGATCGCCGCCGCCGAGGCGATCCCGGTGAGGCCGTTGGGCGCGAACGGCGTCCAGTTCTCGGGCTTGACGTAGAACGCTCCCATCACCGTAAAGAAGCCGATGATCGTGAGCTTCAATCCGACCATCCAGTTATTGAAGCTGGCGCTCTCGCGGATTCCACGTACCAGGATGACGGTGATGAGCCCGACGATCAGGGAGGCCGGGAGATTCAACACGATCGGGAGCCCACCCAGCCGGGGCGCGGCGGAGAGCGCCTCGGCATGGCGAAGCGTCGCGGCTCCCAACTCGGCCAGCGGCTCCTTGCCGCTGGCGGCAACCTCCGCCACTGCAGAGGCGGCGAACGAGGCGGTGCGATGGCTGATCCCCAGCCAGTCTGGCCAGTCGATGCCGAAGCCGCGCAAGAGCTCTTGGAAATAGCCCGACCAGGAGATCGCCACCGCGACGTTGCCGATCGCGTACTCGAGCATCAGATCCCAGCCGATGATCCAGGCAATCGCCTCGCCGAGCGTGGCGTACGAATAGGTGTACGCCGAGCCCGAGATCGGCACCATCGACGACAGTTCGGCGTAGCAGAGGCCGGCAAAGCAGCAGGCGATGGCGGTGAGGATGAACGAGACGACGATCGCCGGGCCGGCTCCGGGATGGCCGGAGCTGCCCGCGGTCGCTGCGCCGACCGAGGAGAAGATGCCAGCGCCGATGATCGCTCCGATGCCGAGCGCGGTCAGCGCCCAGACCGACAGATTCCGCTTCAGCGTCGGTCCTTGCCCGCTCTCGGGCGCGGCGAGAATCTCGTCGAGGCTCTTTGTGCGCAGCAGGTCTCGGATCACTCGCGCCTCCTGGTCAGCCGCTCGTTTCAGGGAGCGGCCGGAGTCTCGCACAGCCTGCGCTCGCCGCGCGAGACGACGACTGCGGCGGCGAGATCGCCGGTGACGTTGAGGGTCGTGCGGCACATGTCGAGGAAGCGATCGACTCCGAGGATGACGCCGATCGCCTCGACCGGAACTCCGACCTGCCCGAGGATCATGGCCACTACCGGAATCGATCCTGCCGGCACTCCCGCGGTGCCGATCCCGCCCAGAATGCAGATGAAGAGCACAGTCAGCTGCTGGCCGAACGAGAGCGGCACGCCGTAGAACTGCGCCAAGAAGAGAACAGTCACCCCTTCGAAGAGCGCGGTGCCGTTCTGATTCGCGGTCGAGCCGATGGTCAAGACGAAGCGGCTGACGTGCGGCGGCAGCTCGAGCTTCTCCTCTGCGACCTTGAGCGCCGTCGGCAGGGTGGCGTTCGAGGAAGCGGTCGAAAACGCCGTCAGCATCGCCTCCTGGACGTCGCGGAAGAACCGCCGCGGGCTCATTCCGCCCAAGAAACGCACCGCCAACGAGTAGACGACGAACTGGTGAATCGCCAGCGCCAGGACGACCACGCCGACGTAACGCGCTAGCAGGACGAGGATCTCGACGCCGAGCTCCGCGGTGAGCGAGAAGAGGAGCGCGGCCACTCCCACCGGAGCCAGAGCGATCACCATGCCGATCAGCCGCATGGTGACATCGTAGAGGCCTTGGATTGCTTCCTCGAACCGTCTCGCCGCTTCGGTCCTGGCGACCGAGAGCCCGATGCCGATCATGAGCGCGAAGAACATCCAACCCAGCATGTCGCCGTCGGCTGCGGCGCGTATAGGATTCGAAGGCACGAGATCGGTAAGCAGGTCGATGCCGCTCTTGGGGGCTTGCGCTTTGCCCAACACGGTGGCGCGATCTGCGGCGCCGGCGATCAGGCGCGCGCGCGCCGACTCCGAGAGCCCCTCTCCCGGACGAAAGACGTTGACCAGGAGGAGGCCGAGCAGCACCGCGATCGTCGACACCACGACGGTGTAGGCGAGCGTCTTGGCGCCGATCCTCCCCAGGCTGCGCAGATCGCCGAGGCCGGTCACGCCGAGAACCAGCGCCGAGAAGATCAGCGGCAGAACGAGCATGAAGAGGAGCCGGAGGAAGACCCTCCCCACCGGCTGCGCGACGTAGTGGAGGATCCACTCCAGTTTCGGATCGCCCGCCGCGAGCGCATGAGCCAAGAGACCGAGCACGATACCGGTCGAGGCTCCCAGCAGCATTCGCGTATGGAGCGGCAGCTTTCGATTCCCCCCATTCGGTGCGCTGGCCATGGCCGCTGGAGAATACGGACCGCCAGACCTGCGGGTCAACCGCGGCGTAGACTCGGAGCGTGGCCAAACCGCCTCGCCGATCGTCGACCTCTCGCTTCGGACGGCTCGGAGAGTTCGTGCGCAGCTACGCCGCGGGGGTCGATCGGCGCGGCCTGCGCCGCTTGGTGGACCGCGACGCAGAGCGCGCCTGGAGGGTCCTGGTCTCCGAACGCGAGGAGGAGACGCGAGCGCAGACCAAGAAGAAGAAACTCGGCCTTTTCACCAAAGCGCGGCTCCTCTTTCTCGGCATTTCCGATCGCCTGACCCCGGCGCGCCGCGCCCTCTTCGCCGGTTCGATCTTCGTCGCCATCGTGGGCTCGGTGCACCTCGAGATCGATGGGAGCAACTTCCAGCTCAACAGCTCACCGCTCGCCTTGCAATTGGCGATCGCCGGCCTGGTCTTTCTGCTCGTCCTCGAGATGACCGACCGGATCCTGGTACGCGACGAGCTCGAGCTGGCCCGCCAGCTACAACGCGATCTCCTACCCACTGGCGATCCCGAGCTGCCGGGCTGGCGCTTCGCGCACAGCACCCGTACGGCGCGCGAAGTGGGCGGCGACTGGTACGGCTTCGACAGCGAGCCCGACGGTAGCCTTCGTCTGGCGGTCGCCGACGCCAGCGGCCACGGTATGGCGGCCGGCCTCTTGGCGGCGATCGCCAACGCCACGTTGAAGAGCGCCAAGGAGCTCGGCCTTCCGCCGGTCGAATCGACCCGCCTCCTCCACCGCGTGCTGCGCTCGCGCGGCCCTGGGCGCGGCTTCGTGACCCTTTTCCTGGCACTGCTCGAACCGGAGTCGGGACGCCTCCGCTGGACTTCAGCCGCCCACCCGAGTCCCCTCCTCCGGCGAGCGAACGGGGCGCTGGAAGAGCTCGCGCGCGGCGCGCCGCCGCTCGGACTGGGCGAGGAGTGCCACCCCGAGTCGGGCGAGACGACGCTCTCGACCAACGATCTGCTGGTGCTCTTCACCGACGGGCTCTACGAGACCGTGGGTGCCGATGGCGAGCCGTTCGGCTGGGAGCGGCTGCGCGCGCTCGTCGCCACCGGTGGCAGCGCAGCCGCGGTCTGCGAGCGCCTACTGGGTGAATACGATCGCCGGCTGGGCGACGAGGAGCCGTCGGACGACCTTACGCTGCTGATCGTGGAGAGAACGGGCTAACGCCGAACGTGTTCGCCGCTGGTTCGCAGTCGCACCACCACTGGATCGTGATCGCTCGTCCGCGAGCGCTCGGGACAGTCGGAGTTGAGATGCACGATCTCGATCTCGGCTCCTGCCGCCAGCGGGCCCGAGACGATCACGTGGTCGATCGCCTGGGCGCTGCCTTCGAAGTTATAGGTGTAACGGCTCTCGGCGGGAACGCGGGCGAGTAGATTCTGGAGCGGGGGCGCCGCGAGCCGCTCGACCGGCACGCTCCAAGGCAGGTCGTTCAGATCTCCGAGCACGACGATGCTCGCCTTGAGATCGACGGCGACCAGCCGCTCGACGAACGAGCGAACGGCGCGCGACTGCTGCGCCCGCCGCTCTCCCGTCGGTCGTTGCGGCGGCTGCGCCGACCCGAAAGCGCGGTCGTCGTCGTACTTGGACGACCAGTGGTTGACCAGCACGAACCAGGGATTGCCGTCGATCGAGAGCTCGACCGCCAGGGTGCGCCGCACCCCTTCGCCCCGGTTCGGGGAGAAGGCCGGCGAGCTCGGCGCCACGCGCCCAGGGTTAAGAGTCAGGTGAAGCTCGGTGCTGCCGGTCGTCGGCTCGGTCGCGTCGACTGCTCCCGCGGCGCCACGCGGTACGAATCCGACCCGCGCGGGATCGAACAGTAGTGCGACGCGGATGTTCCCGCCCGGAGCTCCGCCCTCGCGGTCGAGCTCGGGGTCGATCGCGATCGCCCTGTAGCTCGGCCCGCCGGCCGCCACGACGGCTGCCGTGAGCCGCGCCAAGGTCTCCCGCGCGCTGACGACGCCATCGCCCTTCTCGCTCCCCGAGTCGTCCTGAATCTCCTGCAGAGCCACGATCGTCGGCGCGCGGAGCTGCCGGACGATCGCCTGCCCGAGGCGTTCGAAGCGCGCCTCGGGACCCGCTGCGCTCAAGTTCTCGACGTTGAAGGTCGCGATCGTCACGTGGCCGGGACCTGAGGTGAGCGCGGTCACGCTGTCGCAGCTCGCTCCGCCGCGGGTGCTCTCGATCGGAGCGGTCAGCACGACCTTGAAGTTCGAGAAGCCGTAGTCGACGATGCCGAAGAGCGGGCCCGTGATCGTGCTCCCGACCGCAAGCTGGGCGGGCTCGCCGAGCAGACGTTGCGAGACGATGACCCGCTCGAACGGCGGTCCGCTGCCAGTCAGGAGCGCCCCTCCAGCGGAGCTCTTCGCCACCGGACCGCCCTCGACCGGAAGCACGACGAGCTCACCGAAGCCGAGTGTCGGCCCGGTGACCAAGGTGTCGGCGAGCGCGACGCGCATCCCTTCGAGGCTCTCCCAGAAATCGATGGCGTCGCTCTCCGGCTGAAACTCCGCGAGGTTGTCGTCATCGATCTGGCTCGGGACTGTCCGCTTGCCGAGGAGCTGGACCGGCGCCGGCAGCTCGCCGACCGCTGTGGAGCGGGAGAGCGCGGAGAGCGCGAGCGTCGTGACGGAGAGCTGCTTGGCACCGCGTGCGCTCTCGACGATCCGGCCGCTGACTTCTACGGCCTCTCCAATCGCGAGCTCAGGGAGCCTCTCAGCCTCGACGAAGATCGCCTCCGACGTGGCGGCATCTCCGTCGGGCGTCGGCGATTCGATCCAGAAACCCGGCGGGCGCGAACGCGAATCTACGCCAGTCACCACTCCGGTGACGTCGACCGC
>CAZPYU010000010.1:0-14627 GCA_964590905.1 uncultured Thermoanaerobaculia bacterium | reverse complement strand
GAGATCGAACCCCTCGAAACCCACGCGGGCCGTCGGCCCGCTCGAGCGAACGCTCCGCCGTCCAGACCTGGCGGTGAGCGCCGCGGGAGGAGACCATGAACGACGCGCTACCGGCCGACGCTCTGCATCGCGCCGTGCTCCATCTCCCGATCGTGACTACCGCTGTCGCGATGTTGTTCGCGACGCTGCTCCTTCGACGCTATCGGCTGCGCGGCGGCGGACCCCACCTCCTCTGGTGGGGAGTCGGCATGATCACTTACGGCATCGGCACCCTGACCGAGTCGTGGACGACGCTCTTCGGCTGGCACCCGATCGTCTTCAAACTCTGGTACGTGTCGGGCGCTTTTCTCGGCGGCTACCCGCTCGCTCAGGGGTCGATCTACCTCTTGGCGCGAAAACGGTTCGCTGATCTCTCCGCGTGGATCGTGAGCTCGATCATCGCGTTCGCCGCCATTCTCGTCGCGCTCTCGCCCCTCGACCTCGGTGCGGTCGAAGCGCACCGACTCTCGGGCGCTCCGCTCGGCTGGCAGTGGCTACGCGCGCTGAGCCCGTTCCTCAACCTCTACTCGGTCGCCTTCCTGGTCGGAGGCGCCCTTGTCTCTGCCGTGCGCTACCGCCGCGAACCGGCGCTGCGCGACCGCTATGTCGGCAACATCCTGATCGCGATCGGCGCGATCCTGCCCGGCATCGGTGGAACCTTCACTCGCTTCGGAGTCGTCGAAATGCTCTACGTCACCGAGCTTCTCGGTCTCATCCTGATTCTCCTCGGCTATCGACGCTGCATCGCTGCGCCGGCGCCGAGCTCGCTACCGCGCCTCGTCCCGGCGACCGTGGCCCTCCTCGCGCTGCTCCTCGCCGTGCCGGCGCCAGCAGCGGAAGAGGCGTCCTCCGAACCCGACTCACCAGCACGCGCGGAAGAACCCTCCGGCTCCTTCTTCGACGCGACGACGGTTACCGCCACCGGCTCCGAGCGTGACGTCTTTCAGGTCGCGACCCCGGTCACGGTGGTCACGGCCGAGGAGATTCAGCGCCTGGCACCCGACAACGCCGCCGACCTCCTGCGCGAACAGCCCGGCGTCGACGTCAACGGCGTCGGGCCGAATCAGATGCGGCCGGTGATTCGCGGCATGCGCGGCTTGCGGATCCTCTTTCTGGAGGACGGCCTGCGCCTCAACAATGCACGGCGACAGACCGACTTCGGAGAGATCAGCGGCCTGATCGACCTCGAGTCGGTGCAGTCGGTGGAGGTCGTCCGTGGCCCGGCATCGGTGCTCTACGGCACCGACGCCATCGGCGGCGTCCTCAACTTGGTGACCCGGGTGCCGCGGATCGCGGGCGATCGTCGCCTGGCCGGCGGGCTCGAGCACGCCTACGGCTCCGCCGCCGAGCTGCAGCGCTCCACGGTTCAGGTGACGGGAGTCGAGAGCCGGTACGACTATCAACTCGGCGCGACGCAACGCCAGTCCGAAGCGTACGACGCCCCGGCCGGCAGCTTCGGCGAGGTCGACTTGGCCGACGACACTCCGGTGCTCGACAGCGGCGTCGATGACGACAGCGTCTGGGGCAGCTTCGGCTGGACGCCTCGCGATCGCCACGCCCTACGGCTCCGCTTCGACCGCTACCGTGCCGATCGCACCGGCTTCGGCTTCGTCGACCCCGACGCCTACGCGCCGGGAGAGGATCGCATCCGGATCTTCTATCCGTTCCAGGAGTTCGATCGTTACGCCGTCTACTACCTGGGTTCGGCGCTCGACACGGCCCTTGCCGATTCGATCGACCTCAAGGCCTACCGGCAGAGCAACCGGCGCCAGCTCGGCAACGATATCGTCGCCCGCGACCCGCGCTTCGGGCCGTTCTTCGTCGTCGACATCGACACCCTGGGCGAGACCCAGCTCGACACCACCGGCCTGCGCTTCGAAGCGGTGAAGGCGATCGGGGAGCGGCACTTGGTCACCTGGGGATTCGAGGGCTTCGAGGACGATTCGCGCAACACCGACTTCTCGCACACTTTCGTCGGCTTTCGGTTCCCGTTTCCGCCCTTCGAAGTCGCCTTCGTCGACGCCACCGACACCGTCGCCAACGCTCCCAACGCCACGCACTCGAGCTGGGGTCTCTTCGCCCAGGACGAGTGGTCCGTCGCCGAACGGCTGCGAGTCACTGCCGGGCTGCGCTACCAGCAAGTGGCGACGCGCGCCGAAGCGACCCCGGATTGGGAGACCGCCGGCCTCGACTTCGATGACGATGCACTGGTGGGAGCCGTCACGGCCACCTGGCAGCTCACGCCGGAGCTCAACCTGCTCGGCTCTTTCGGCACCGCGTTTCGCGCCCCCAACATCATCGAACGCCTCTTCAACGGCGTCACGCCGGAAGGCAACGGCTTCCAGATCCTGAATGCCGAGCTCGCTTCCGAAGCCAGCCGGAACGTCGATCTCGGGATCAAGTATCGACGTCGCAACGCCTTTGCCGAGCTCATCGCGTTCCGCTCCGAGCTGCACGACGGCATCGTGCAGCACTTCCTCTCCGACGCGGAGATCGCCGCCCTGCCCCCGGAGGTGCTCGCGGAGATCGAGGCCGCGGGCATCGCCGACGTCGTTCAGCAGCGCAACGCGGAGAAGCTCCGCTACCAGGGGATCGAGCTCGCGCTCGGCTACCGGGCGCCGAGCGGCATCACGGTCGGCGGCAACTACACCTATCTCGACGCGGAGCGCATCGACTCGACCAACCCGCCGACCGGCGACACCTACGGGGACAAGGTCGTCGCGTATCTGCGCTGGGAGCCCGAGCAGCACCCGCTCTGGGTCGAGTACCGTCTGCGTCACAACCGCTCGGCCGCCGCCAACCTCGACGCCGCGCAGCCGGTGCCACCTATCGGGACCGAGCTGCCCAGCTTCACGGTGCAAAGCGTCGCCTTCGGAGCCACCCTCTTCGAGCGCGGGCGCTTTGCCCACCAAGTTCGTCTGGCGGTCGAAAATCTGACCGACGAGCTCTACGCCGAGTTCTCGAACGCCGCCTTCTTCCGGCCCGAGCCCGGCCGGAGCTTCAACGCGAGCTATCGATTGCGCTTCTGATCAGACGCCGAGACAGGCGCGTTTAGCTACGATCATCCACTCGCGGGGCGCGAAGCGAACGACCTGCGCCTCCTTGCCGGGTATCGCATAGCTCGGCTGCAGATCTTCTTCTTCGGCGATGTCTGCCGGCTGCGCCGGGCGCAGCCACTCGACGCCGGCGATCTTCTGGCGCAGCGCGGCGGCGAGCTCGAGCCTGGAGGGCAGGACCAGGTCGCCCTCGAAGCGGACCTGGAACCACTCGACTTTGGCGCTCGGCTTGGCCGCTGCGAAGCCGATCGTCAGCGCCAGGCCGTGATGATCGACGCGCACGATGTAGGCGGGGCAACCACTCGCTTTCGACCTCTCGAGCGCCAACGTCACCCCGATCCGACGCTCGGCCTGCACCAGCGACATGCCCAACCGGAGACCATCCCAGGTCAGCAGTTCGTCCTCGACCGTCAGCTTGGCGAGCGGATCGCCGCTCTGCCCCTGAGCCGGAACGACAGTCGACAGTGCGATCCACACCAGAGCGATCCATCTCGTCGTCCATCCGACCCGCTCGCTCATCGCGCTCCTCCAGCCGCCGCGGCAAGTGTACGTCCGAGTCGAGCCCGCACCTTGCCGCGCTGCGGCAGCGAGGTGAGCCGCCGGCGCCCTGGCGGGCGAAGCCGATAGAGTCAGAACGACTTCGATGCCGCCGATCATCTACACCATGAAGAAGCTGCGGAAGCTGACCCCGCAGGGCAAGGAGATCCTGAAAGGGATCTGGCTCTCGTTCTTCCACGGCGCCAAAATCGGCGTCCTCGGCCACAACGGCGCCGGCAAGTCGACGCTCTTGCGCATCATGGCCGGCCTCGACAGCGACTGGGACGGCGAGAGCTTTCTCGCCGAGGGCTACACGGTCGGCCTCCTACCCCAGGAGCCAGTGTTGCCGGCGGGCAAGCGCGTGCAAGAGGTTGTCGAAGAGGCGGTGGCGGGAAAGATGGCGATCCTGGCGCGGTACGAGGAGCTCGCCGCCAACTACTCCGACGACACCGCCGACGAGCTCGCTCGCCTGCAAGACAAGATCGATTCCGGAAATCTCTGGGAGCTGGATCGTCAGCTCGAGATCGCGATGGACGCGCTGCGGTTGCCGCCCGCCGATCAGGAGGTGTCGATCCTTTCGGGCGGCGAGAAGCGGCGCGTGGCACTGTGCAAGATCCTGCTGCAGGCTCCCGATCTGCTGCTGCTCGATGAGCCCACCAACCATCTCGACGCCGAGTCGGTCGCCTGGCCCGAACGCCACCTCGCCGAGTACCCCGGCACCGTCGTCGCCGTCACCCACGACCGCTACTTTCTCGACAACGTGGCGGGCTGGATTCTCGAGCTCGACCGCGGCGCCGGCATTCCGTGGGAGGGGAACTACTCCTCCTGGCTGGCGCAGAAGCGGGAGCGGCTCGCGCGCGAGGAGAAGGAGGCGTCGTCGCGCCAGCGCACGCTCGAGCGCGAGCTGGACTGGGTGAGGATGGCTCCCCGGGCCCGTCAGGCCAAAGGCAAGGCGCGGCTCGCCAACTACGAGAAGCTGCTCGCTGAGGAGCAGGCGCAAGAGGCGAGGCGCGATCCCAACGAGATCCACATTCCGCCCGGGCCGCGGCTGGGAGACTTGGTCGTCGAGGCGAAGGGGCTGGCCAAGAGCTACGGCGACAACCTACTCTTCGACGACCTCTCCTTCATTCTTCCCAAGGGCGGCATCGTCGGCGTCATCGGACCCAACGGCGCTGGCAAGACGACGCTCTTCCGCATGATCGTGGACAGCGAGCAGCCCGACTCGGGCACACTGCGGATCGGTGAGACCGTCGCGCTCTCGTACGTGGACCAGAGCCGCGAGTCACTCGACGGTGAGCGCACCGCGTTTCAGGAGATCTCGGACGGCGGACGCGAAACCGTCATGGTCGGCAAGCGGGAGATGAATGCGCGCGCTTACTCCGCGGCGTTCAACTTCCGCGGCGCCGATCAGCAGAAGCGAGTGAAGGACCTCTCCGGCGGCGAACGGAATCGGCTCCATCTCGCCAAGCTCTTGAAGAGCGGCGGCAACCTGCTTCTCCTCGACGAGCCGACCAACGACCTCGACGTCGACACGCTACGCGCGCTCGAGGAGGCGCTACTCGAGTTCGCCGGCTGCGCGGTGGTCATCAGCCACGACCGCTGGTTTCTGGATCGCGTCGCCACCCACATCCTGGCCTTCGAAGGCGATTCGAAGGCGGTCTGGTTCGAGGGCAACTACCAGGAGTACGAGGTCGATCGGCGCCGCCGGCTCGGCGCCGACGCCGACACGCCACACCGGATCAAGTACCGCAAGCTGGTGCACTGACGAGAGGGCTAGCGCTGGCCCCCTCGCTCAGCGCGGCAGCACGATCCGGGGCAGCGACATCCCCTCCGCTACGCGATCCATCTCGGCTACCTCCGAGGCTAGCAGCGCTTCGAGCTCGGCGTGCAGCGTCTCGCGCCACTTGCGCAGCTCCGCCGCCACCTCGTTCGCGCCCTGCGTCGGCGCCCCGTCGCCCCAGGTCAGAGTTTCGTAAAGGAAGACTAGGTTCGACAGCAGCTGCGTTCCGCCCGGTTGCGCCAGGATGTCGTAGACGATCTCGGCTCGGGAGTTGTGCAGCCGCGCCTCGAGAGCGTCGGCCTTGGCCGCCGTACGTCGCGCCAGCTCGTGCAACGGTTTGGCAGCCTCGTCGCCGCTCAGCTGTTCGCCGAGCGCGCCCGCCTGCGCGCTGACAGCGCGCACCGTCTCGATGTCGGCCATCACGCCGCGCAGCTCGTCGAGGGTAGCCAGCGCCCGTTCCTGTTGCTCGACGAGCTCGGCCGTCGAAATCTGCGAGCGAGAATCGGCGAGCAGCTCCAGCGTCGTCGTCGCCTCCTGCCCTCCGGCGAGGAGCCGGACGGAGTAGCTGCCCGGCGCCGCCACGGGACCCTGCTCGTAGCCGCCGAGGTCGATCTTGGCGCGCTCGAGCCGCTCGGCTCCGCGCCAGCTCAGATCCCAAACCGCGCGGTGTAGCCCCGCCTCGGCCAAGAGCTCCGCTTCGGGCGCCTCGGACGGCTCGTCGGGATCGTCCTCCGGATACTCCGGCGGCACGACGACGCTCGAGAGGGTGCGCACGACTCTCCCCTGGGCGTCGCGGATCTCCATCGTCACCTCACCCTCGACACCTGCCGGCAGGCGGTAGTAGAGGATGGCGCCGCTTGGCGGATTCTCCGCCAGCGCCTCGTCCCCCCACGACGCGCCGTATGTCCATCGCCGCGTGGCGCGCGGTGCGAAGAGACGCAATGGCGCCTTCTCCGCCTCCGCGCTCCACTCTCGCAGCGGCGAGAAGTCGTCGAGGATCCAGAGCGATCGACCCGAGGTGCCGACCACCAAGTCGTCGCCGCGCACCACGAGGTCGGTCACCTTCACGGTCGGGAGCCCGCCTGTGAGCTTGTCCCAACTCTTGCCACCGTCCCGCGAGAAGAGAACGCCGCGCTCGTTGCCGGCGAAGAGGAGCCCCGCTTGCCGCGGATCCTCGCGCACGACAAAGAGCGGCGCGTCCTGCGGCAGCCCCGCCGAGAGGTTCTGCCAGCTCTTGCCGTAGTCGGTGGTGCGGAAGAGGTAGGGCCGCTGGTCGTCGAGGCGATGCGCGTCGATGACCACCCAGGCGGTGCCGGAGCCGTGCGGCGACGCTTCGATGCATTCGACAGTCCCCCATTCCGGCACGCCCGAAGGTGTCACCCGTTGCCAGCTCTGCCCGTCGTCTCGCGTCAGGTGCACCAGCCCGTCGTCGCTGCCCGCCCAGATCAGCCCGCGCTCGAGGGACGAGAGCGCCAGCGAGAAGATGGTGCCGTAGATCTCGACTCCGGTGTTGTCGCCGGTGATCGGACCGCCCGACCAACGCTGCTTGGTGGAATCGTCGCGGGTGAGATCGGGGCTGATGGCGCTCCAGGTTCGGCCGCGATCGCTCGACCGGAAGAGCACGTTGGCGCCGTGGAAGAGCTGCCGCGGATCGTGCGGCGAGACCGCCAGCGGCGCTGTCCACTGGAAGCGCACGCGCAGATCCTCGCCACCATGACCCGACGGGTTGGTGGGATAGATCGAGATATTCCGCTGGTCGCCGGTCTCGGGTTCGTAGACCGTCAGAATGCCGCCGTACTCGCCGGCGTAAACGACGCCCGGCTCCTCGAGATCGTAGACGAAGTCTCCCGCCTCGCCACCGCCGACGATCTGCCAATCGGAGAGCCGGATCCCTTCTTCGCGCAGCGAGTCGCTCGGTCCGGAGGCGGTGCCGAGGTCCTGCATCGTGCCGCCGACCCAGTACGGCTCGCGACGATCGGCGTCCACGTTGTAGAACTGCGAGATCGGCAGTGGCGGCGCCCACCAGCTCTTGCCGCCGTCGAGCGACAGCTCGACGCCGCCGTCGTTGGCGACGATCATGCGCCGCGGATTCTCGGGGTCGATCCAGAGATCGTGGTGATCGCCATGATCCCAGCCGCCGACGAGCTGAACCGTCTTGCCGCCGTCGATCGTGCGCAAGAGCGGCACCTGCGGAAACCAGACCGTGTCGGAGTCGACGGGATCGACAGTCAGCGTCGAGTAGTACCAGGAGCGCTGGCGGAGCGCACGGTGCGAGGTCATGCGCTCCCACTTCTCGCCACCGTCATCGGAGCGGAAGAGCCCCCCCTCTGCGGCCTCGATCAGAGCGAAGACGCGGTGGCCGTTCGAGGGGGCGACCGCCACTCCGACCTTCCCCCACGGACTCGGCGGCAGCTCTCCGCCGCTGAGCTGCTTCCAGCTCTCGCCGCCGTCGCTCGAGCGCCAGAGCCCGCTTCCCGGCCCGCCGCTGGTCATCTCCCACGGCCGGCGCCGCGCCTGCCAGAACCCCGCGAAGACGATCCTCGGATTGCTCGGATCGAAGGCGACGTCCGAAGCTCCGGTCTGATCATCGACAAAGAGCACCCGCTTCCAGGTAACGCCGCCGTCGGTCGACCGGAAGACGCCGCGCTCGGGATTGGGACCAAAAGCGTGTCCGAGGACCGCCGCGAAGACGATCTCCGGATTCGCCGGATGGACGATCAAGGTGCCGATCTGACCGACCTGCTTCCAGACGTGTTGCCACGTCTTGCCCGCATCGGTCGAGCGGAAGATCCCCTGCCCGGCGATGACGTTGCCGCGGATGTTCGTTTCATTCGATTCGACATAGACGACGTTGGGGTCGGACGGCGCGACGGCGATCGAGCCGATCGACGCGACCGGCTGATCGTCGAAGATCGGCTTCCAGTGGAAGCCGCCGTCCTCCGACTTCCAGACCCCTCCCTGCGCCGTCGCGGCGTAGTAGACGAGCGGATCTCCGACGACGCCCGCGGCGCGCGAGACCCGGCCGCCCGCCGCCGGACCGATCGAGCGAAATTCGAGCGCGTCGAGCTTTCCTTTCGGCGGTTCGCCTGCTGCGGCCAGAGCGTCGATCGCCAGCGTCAAGATCGTGGTGCCTACGAAAACGGATCGGCTCAGCATCATCTTCGACTCCGTGGGCCATCGGCCCGAGATCGCGGACAGTACGATTCGCAGCGAGGTGCGGTCAATCGCTCGCTCCGCGGCCGCTCTGATACTCTGACTGAGGGAACCCTCAGCTTTCGAGGAGCACGATGAACCAACACGTCGAGACGGGCTTAGCCCCGCTCTTCGAACAGCTCGACGGCGCCGTGGCGTTGGCGAGCTCCGAGAGTCGAGCGGCCGCCGTCAAGCGGATCCTCGCTGACGCCATCACGAGCGGCGGCATCGCGCTCCCGGAGCGCTTCTTCGCACCGCGCCCCGACAGCTACGCTCGCCGGCTCCTGCACCGCGACAGCGAGCGGGGCTACTCAGCCGTGGTGATGACTTGGGGGCCTGGCCAGGGGACGGGGCTGCACGATCACGCCGGCATCTGGTGCGTCGAAGGCACGATCAGCGGCGAGATGGACGTCGTCCAGTTCGAGCTCGTCGAGCAGCAGGGCGAGCGCTACAGGTTCTCGCCGCGAGGCCGGGTGCGCGCTTTCCCGGGCTCGGCGGGCGCTCTCATCCCCCCCTTCGAGTACCACACGCTCGGCAACGCCCTGCCCGCCGCGGTCTCGGTCACCCTGCACGTCTACGGCGGCGAGATGGATCACTGCTCGGTCTTCGAAGACGCCGGAGATGGCTGGCACCGCCGCGTCGAACGCACACTCTCTTACAACGACTGACATTCGTCTCAGCCGCTGTCCGAAGTCGAGCCGATCCCTGGGCTCCCGTAGACGCGCACGCAGTTGCGGCCTTCGGCCTTGGAGCGGTAGAGGGCGCGGTCGGCGGCCTCGACGAAGGCCGAGATCGGGCGGCGCGCCTCCGGGAGCATTGTCGCCACGCCGACGCTCACCGTCATGACCCGCCCCGAGCCGGAGGCTTGGTGCGAGATGCCGCGCGCCTCGACCCGCGTGCGGGCATGCTCGGCCAGCTCCAGCGCCCCCTCCGCGTTCGTGTTCGGCAGGAGCGCCGCGAACTCCTCGCCGCCGTAGCGCGCCACCAGATCGCCGGCGCGAGTGAACGACGCTCCCAGGGTCGTGGCGACCTCGGCGAGCACGGCGTCGCCGCGCAGATGGCCGTAGCTGTCGTTGTACGGCTTGAAGAAGTCAATGTCCACCATCAAGAGCGAGAGCGGCAGGCTGGCGCGGATCGCCCGGCGCCATTCGAGGTCGAGCACGCGATCGAACTGGCGGCGGTTGGCGAGCCCGGTCAGCGAATCGACTGTCGACAGCTCGGTCAACGTGCGGTTCATCTCGCGTAGGCGTTGATTCGTCTGCTCGAGCTCTCCCGAGGTCTCGGAGAGCTGCTGGTTGAGGGCCGAAAGATAGACCACGCCGGCGAGCTGATCGCAAATAAGCTGCAACAACGAGACCGTCTCCTCCGAGAAGGTCTGCGCGCGGTCGTTCTCGAAGTTGAACACGCCGAGCATGCGGCCGCGAAAGCGGATCGGAATTGCCAGCTCGGCTACAGTCTCTTCGTAGAGCGGTACGAAATCCGGATCGCTCTTGACGTCGAGCACGAGCTGCGGGCGGCCGAGATGCAGCGCACGCCCGGTGATGCCGCGCCCGAAGGCGAGCGAGGGCAGAACGCCCGGCGGGCGCGGTAATCGGGTCGACATCGCGCGCAGGTCGAGCCGCGACGTGAACGGCTCGAGCAGGTAGATCATGACCATGAGGAGGTCGAAGCGCTCGCGCAGCCGGCCGCTGATCATTTCGAGCAGAGGGTCCAGCTCCTCCGCATCGAGCGCGGCGTGCATGAGCTCGGCGACGAGCTCGAACTGCTGCGCGCGGCGCGAGACCTCCTGGTGAAGCTGCGCATTGGCGATCGCGCCGGCGACCTGCTTGGCGACCGCATCGACCAGCGGGAACTCCTCGGTCAGATCGCGCTTCCGTCGGTCCTCGATATTGAGCACCGCGAGCACTTCCCCGCCGCGCAGAATGGGAAGGCAGATCTCGGTCTGCGCGCCCTGGGTCACCTCGACGTAGTCGGGATGGCTGCTGACGTCGTCGACCGCGACCGGTCGTCCGGTGGCGGCGACCAGGCCGACGATGCCGCTGCCCAAGGGGCGCGTCAGGCCGGGATAGATCTCGGTCGGGATCTTCGAGGTCAGCGCCGCAACAGTAAAGATCCCCCTCTCTTCGTCGACCAGCGCGAAGCCGGCGTGGTCCCACTCGAACGAGTGGACCAACGAGTCGGCGATGCGCTGCAGGAGGGGTTGGAGCTCGAGGCCCTCGGTGACGACGCGCGCGATCTCGTTGAGGAGCGCCAGCGCGGTTTTCTCGCGCTCGCCCTCGGTCATCCGTCCGCCTGCCGCAGCGATCTCTTCGCCGCTCATCGCGGGCATCGTACCGCGGGTGCGATGCTATTCTCGGCGACGGCCCGATTCGTCCTGCCCACTGCGCATGTCCTCTACTCCACGGCAACAGACCTTCCCGGTTTCGGTCGGGCGACTCACCGTCGGCGGCGGCGCACCGGTGGCGGTGCAGTCGATGTCCAACACCGATACCGCCGACGCGGCGGCGACCGCGCGCCAGTGCCTAGAGTTGGCGGAGGCCGGCTCCGAGCTGGTGCGCATCACTGTCAACGTCGCCCAGGCGGCGGCGGCAGTCCCCGAGATCAAACGGCGCCTGCTCGACGCCGGCTGCGACGTACCGCTGATCGGCGACTTCCACTACAACGGCCACCTGCTCCTGGTGCAGTATCCCGACTGCGCCGCGGCGCTCGACAAGTACCGGATCAACCCCGGCAACGTCGGACGCGGCAGGCGACGCGACGAGCAGTTCGCCACCATCTGCCGGGTAGCGCGAGAGCACGGCAAGCCGGTGCGGATCGGTGTCAACGGCGGCTCGCTCGATCCCGAGCTGGTGGTCGCCAAGATGCAGGAGAACAGCGATCGCGACCTCGGACGCTCCTCCGAAGAGGTCCTGAACGACTGCATGGTGCTCTCGGCGCTCGCTTCGACCGCGATGGCGCTCGAGTCCGGCCTCACCGAGCAGCAGATCGTGATCTCCTGCAAAGTCTCGCGACCGCTCGACCTGATCGCCGTCTATCGCGAGCTCGCCTCGAAGACCCGCCAGCCGCTCCACCTCGGGCTCACCGAGGCGGGCATGGGGATCAAGGGGATCGCCTGGTCGGCGACCGCGATCGGGATCCTGCTCCACGAGGGGATTGGCGACACCATCCGGGTCTCGCTGACGCCGCGGCCGGGAGGCGATCGGCGGGAGGAGGTGCGCGCCGCGTGCGAGATTTTGCAGTCGCTCGGCCTGCGCTCGTTCGCGCCCTCGGTCACTGCCTGTCCCGGCTGCGGGCGCACGACGTCGACTACTTTCCAGGAGCTGACCGAACGCGTCGAGTCTCACCTCCTCGCCAAGATGCCGGAGTGGAAAGCGGCCTACGAGGGCGTCGAAGAGCTGAAGCTCGCAGTCATGGGCTGCGTCGTCAACGGGCCGGGGGAGTCGAAGGCCGCCAACATCGGCATCAGCCTGCCCGGCACCGGCGAGGCGCCGACTTGCCCGGTCTTCGTCGACGGCGCGCGCTTCACGACGCTCTCCGGTAACTACGACGAGCTCGCGACGCGCTTCCTCGCGCTGGTCGACGACTACGTCGCCACCAAGTACCCGGCACGCACCCACTGAGGAGAGCTCGATGCCCCGCTCAGAAACGATGTCCCAGCGAGGGAGCACGCCGTTCGGCCGGCTCGCGGTTGCAGTAGCGGTCGCCGCGGCCGCCGCGATCGAACCGATCCACGCGCAAGCGCCCGCAGCCGCCTTTCCGCGCGACCGCGGCACCCACATCGTTCGCCCAGGCGACACGCTCGAGTCGTTGGCCAAGCAGTATCTCGGCGACGCGCAGCTCTGGCCGGAGATCGCGCGGCTGAATCCGGAGCTGGCCGACCCGCACTGGATCTATCCCGGCCGCAAGATCCGGGTCGTACTCCAACGCCCGGCGACGACACCCAACGCGAAAGTAACGGCGCTCTCGCGGCGCGTCGAAGCTCAGGCCGCCCCGGTGCCGTGGAAATCGGCCGAGGAGGACGACCTGCTGCTGGAGGACGACGGCCTGCGGACGTTTCAGAAGGCTTCGGCGCAACTCCGATTCGACGACGACACGACGGCGACGATCTCGGAGGACTCCCTGGTCTTCATTCGCCGCCAGACCTCCTCGCTAGGCACGGCTTCGACGAAGGAGATCGAGATCGAGCTCGGACAGGCCGACCTCGAAGCGACGACGCCGGCGGGCGCCATCCCTCCCGAGCTCGAGATCGTGGTCAGGGGCACCCGGACTCGCGCCGCAGCGGGACCCGACGGGAAGGTCAGCACCCGCTCGCGCCGCGACGGCAACGCTGCGCAGTTCATGATGTACCAGGGCAGCGGTTCGGTAGCCGGAACGCGCGGCAAGGTCGATCTCCCCGCCGGCACCGGCAGCGTGGTGCCACCCTCCGCCCCGCCGTCGCCGGCCGAGCGGCTGCTCCCGGCCCCGCCGCTCCTCCGCCCCGCCACCGGCGGCGAGCTCGGCCGCGACTTTCCTCGGCTCGAGTGGAACGCCGTCGCGGGAGCCAGCGGCTACGTGGTCGAGGTCTGCGCCGATCCGGAGTGCGGGCGGCTGCGCGAACGGCGGACAGGAGTCGCAGCGACTTCGCTGTCGCTGACAGAGCCTCTCGTCGACGGTTCGTCGCACTGGCGGGTGACCGCGGTCGCCCCCTCCGGGCTGGACGGCTTCCCGAGCGCTCCGCGAGCCTTCGTCGCCGTCGACTCGGTCGGGCCGCCGGCGCCGGTGCTCTCGCTGTTGACTGTCGAAGGTCAGCCGCTCGAGCCCAGCCGCTGCATGCCGCTGCCGCCCCAGCTCGACATCCGCGCCGCCGACCTAGCGGGCCAGCCGCTCGGCTGGCGGCTGCTCGTCAACGGCAGCGACTCGTCCGCCGAAGCGCTCGTTCGGCTGCGCGCGACCGGCCGCTACGAGCTGGTGGCCGTGGCCGCCGATGCCCGCGGGCGCGAATCGCGTTCGCTGCCGACGACGCTCGACCTCGACTTCGCCGCTCCCTTGGTGCAGCTCGCGCCGTCGACTGGCGAGCCGCGCCCCGGACGGCGCAGCAAGAAGAAGAAGGCGGACGCGGAGAGCTCGATCCCGCTCTGCGATCTCGGGCTCGCGATCGCGAGCTCGGCGGGAGAGTGGACGCCGATCGCCTGCTCGGGCGAGAGCGCCAGCGAGATCCCGCTCTCGGGATTGAGCGCGAGCTTGCGGCTGCGCGCCAGCGGCGGCGCGCTGCGCATCGGCGACTTCCGCGACCTCGCTGCCGACAGCGAGATGACGATCGAAGTGGCCGAGTACGGTTGCGGCCTCGCATTGGCGCGAGCGCGGCTCCTCCCCTCGCCGCACCGGAAGAGCGAAGGACGCCCGCTCCTCGAGATCGCGGTCAGCGACCTGGCTGGCCGCACGACGGTCGCCTCTTGGCACCTCGACGGACGCTGAGCTCGAACCCGGAGAGCGTGCCGCTCGTGGAACAGCGATGAGCGTCGGGTCCGATCAGTATCGCAACGCGCTGCGTCACTACCCGGCCGGAGTCACGCTGGTGACGATCCGCGCCGGCGATGTCGTGCACGGCCTCACCGTCTCGGCCTTCGCCTCGGTTTCGCCGCAGCCGCCGTTGGTGGCGATCTGGATCGATCACCAGCACCTCGCCCACGCGCTGCTCCAGACCCCGGGCGCCGTGTTCGCAGTCAGCATTCTGGGCGAAGAGCAGCGCGCGCTGGCGGAGCGCTTCGCTTGGGCGCCCAACGAGGAGCGGTTCGGCCTCGGCGCCTGGACCACGGCCGCGACCGGAGCGCCGGTCTTGACCGACGCCCTCGCCTGGATCGACTGCACCCTGCACTCGTGGCACGCGGCCGGCACCCACACCGTCTACGTCGGACAGGTCGAGGCGAGCGCGACGCCGCGGGCTGACGAGGGGCCACTCGTCTACTGGAACCGCGGCTATCAGCGCCTCGAGCTCGCGGGCGATCGCTCTCGTACTTCGAAGCCCCAGTCCGAGCCCGAGTGAC
>CAZPYU010000009.1:0-8696 GCA_964590905.1 uncultured Thermoanaerobaculia bacterium | reverse complement strand
ACGATGCAGAGGATACCCAGCTGCTCGTCGGCGGCGGCGCGGAACTGGTGCGGCTCGCCGGGAGCGACGTAGACGACGTCGAACGGCGCCATCGCGTGGAGCTCGGCACCGAGGCGGACCTCGCCGCGGCCGGCCAGGACGACAACCGCGTGCGCATATCCGTGGCGCTCGAAGCTCGACCATCCCCCCGGTGCGACATCGAAGTAGCGCAGCTCGAAGTCCAGCTCGTCACCGATCGCGGCGCCGAGGCGCAGGCGCCGGTTCACCTCGCAGAAGCTCGCCTCCTCTTGCTTGTAGAGCTCCTGCGGCACCGCCGGCCAAGCGAGCCCGCCCCCGTGGACGACGCGCGACTTCACGCCGCCCTCGGTGGCGTCGTCGCCACGATCTCGGCCAGCTCGCGCGCCGCGGCGCGCAGGTCGGTGCCTGCGTAGAGGCTTCCGCCGACGAGCCAGATCGTGTCGACGCCGAAACGTGGAATCCAGTCCGCGAGTCGCGCGGCATCGACGCCGCCCCCGAGCACCAGAAAAGAGGGTGGCAGCTCTCCGAGCTGCGCGCCGAGCCGCTCCTCGATCGCCAGGCAGGCGTCGACGCCAAACGAAAAACGACCCTGCGGTTTCGGAAAGATGACGGCGTCGGCGCCGGCCAGCCGGAAGAGATCGCCGAACAGCACCTCCGGCGCGATGCCCTGCTCGCCGAGAGCGAACGATCCGGCGAAGGCGGGGTGCGCCACGAGCACGACCCCCGAGCGCTCGGCGAGCGCGCGCACGCAATCGAGGCCGACGAGGAGCGGCGCGACGAGCGCGGCGCGCACACCGATTTCGGCGAGCAGTTCGATCCGTTCGTCCAGCCGATCGACCGGTCCGGTCAGATTCGGCGCGTACACGGTGGCGCCACCGGTCGAGCGATTGGCGCGCTCGATCTGTTCGTTCACCGTGAGGACGCGCTCGCGCCACGGCGCCCAGCCCTGGTCGGCGAGGCCGTGGTCGTCTTTCACGAGATCGATGCCGCCGAGGGCGCAGTCGGCGGCGAGGCGGGCGAAGTCGCGCGGCCCGAGGCCGATCGGCTTGAGCACTGTCGCAGCGAGCGGCCGCCCTTCGGCCCGGCAGAGCCGCCGCAGCCCGGCAACACCGAACGCCGGGCCGCGGAAGGAGCCGAGCAGCCGCTCCGGCCAGTCGACAGCCACCAGCCGCACGCCGCTCTGCAAGGAGACGTTCCCCCACAGCACGTTGAGCAGCTGGAGCAGCTCGCCGCCGATCGTTTCGAGCGGATAGCCGATCGAAACGTCGTAGCGGCCGTCCGCGAGCGGCGCGATCCGCTCGACGACGCCGATCGCCCGCGCTTCGATCTCCGCTGGCACGACGCCGGCGAGGATCTCGACAGTCTGCTCGCGGGCGAGCTGCGCGGCGCGGCTCTCGACCGACTCTCCATCTGCGACTGCGAGCCAGTAACGGGCGACGAGACGATCGGACACGGCGTCCATCCTAGTCGGACTCTCGTCGCCGGCGAGAGCCTCGGACTCCGGGAGCTCGACACCTTGCTACACTTCCGCGCGATCAGCTCGCAGGCTCCACTGGCCAGAAGGGAGAGGCCGAAGATGGAGGCGAAGCGGAGAGGTTCGACTCCGAGACGTGTCGTCGTCGCCGGCGACGTGACGATCGACTGGAATCTCGCCCGTACGAAGAGCGTCGGCAGCGACGGCGCGATCTGGAACGCGAGCGACGAAGCTCGCTTGTGCGGACAGCGCGGCGGCGCGGCGCTGCTCGCCGATCTTCTCGCCGCGACGCTGGCGCCCCGCGTCGCCGATCGCCGTGCGCTCGAGCTCCACGGCCCGCCGGCTCCGGACGCCGCCTCCCTGCGGCGCGATCCGCAGTTCCACCACTCCTTCGCCCTCTGGTCGCTCCATCCGTACGCTGCCGAAGGGCCGGGCCCTCGCGAGCCCGCCGCCTGGCGCGTGGAAGCGTTTCTCGGCCTCGACCGCGCCGCGACGCCGAGCGCTCTCGGGCGGCGCCCCGCCGCTGCCGATCCGGCGAGCGCCGATCTCGTCGTTCTCGACGACGCCGGTTTCGGCTTCCGCGATCGACCGGCGGCCTGGCCGCGCGCGCTGCGCGAGCGCCGCGCGCGTTGGGTGCTGCTCAAGATGGCCCAGCCGGTCGCCAAGGGCGGGCTCTGGGAGGCGCTCTCCCCGATCGCCGAACGGGTGGTCACCGTCCTCACCGTGAACGACCTGCGCCGAAGCGAGGTTCAGATCTCGCGCGAGCTGTCGTGGGAGCGAACGGCCCAGGATCTCGCCTGGGAGCTGGTGCACAATGTGCGCGTCAACTCGTTGGTGCGCTCGGCGCACGTCGTCGTCTCGCTCGACACCGTCGGCGCGCTCCTGATGAGCAACCGCTCGGCGACCGGCGGGAGCGTCGAGTGCACCCTCTTCTTCGATCCGTTGCAAACCGAAGGGAGCTGGAACGCGGCGCACCCGGGGGGGATGGTCGGCTACACCTCCTGCCTCACCGCTGCGCTGGCGCGCCAACTCCTTCTCGCCCCCGAAGCGCCCGACCTCGCGCTCGGCATCCAGCGCGGGCTCACGGCCATGCGCGCCCTGCACCGGGAGGGCTACGGCAAGCGCGGGGAACGAGCTTCGCAAGTCGAGCTCGTCTTCCCGTTCGACACGGTGACTGCGGAGCTGACCGGAACCGAGCGACCGTTCGCGGTAGTCGAGATCCGCGATCCGATGCGCCGCGCCCTCGCGTCCGGCTCGTGGACGATCCTCGAGGGGCGCTATCCGCATGGGCTGGAGCTGCTCGCCGAAGAGATCGTCCGCCGTGGCCCCGAGGCGGCGATCAGCGATGTACCGATCGGCCGCTTCGGCGACTTGGTCACCGTCGACCGCCAGGAGATCGAGTCGTTCCGCGGCATCCGCGCCCTGATCGCGCAGTACCTGGCCAGCGGAACGAAAAAGGAAACGAAGCAAGCGCCGCTGTCGATCGCCGTCTTCGGTGCACCGGGCTCCGGCAAGTCGTTCGGGGTCATCCAGGTGGCGATGTCGCTCGCCAGTAGGCTGAGCGACCGCCCGTTGACCTTCAACCTGTCTCAGCTACGCAGCCCCGCGGAGCTGCTCGATGCCTTCCACCAGGTGCGCGACGTCGGTCTGCGCGGGTTGGTGCCGCTCGTCTTCTGGGACGAGTTCGACACCGCCCTGGATCGGCAGCCGCTCGGCTGGCTCGCCCACTTTCTGGCACCCATGCAAGATGGAGAGTTTCAGCAGGGTCAGGTGACGCACCCGATCGGGCGCGCCATCTTCGTCTTCGCGGGCGGCACCAAGTCGAACCTGCGCGACTTCTCGCACCGCGAGGGCGACGATCTCGTCGACTTCAAGCGCGTCAAGGGGCCCGATTTCGTCAGCCGCATCAAAGGCTTCGTCGACGTGCTGGGGCCCAATCCACGTGGCGGTGACGCGGCCGCCGACCCTTTCTTCGCCGTGCGCCGCGCCATCCTGCTGCGCTCGCTACTCCGCCGCCGCCACCCGGAGCTCTTCCAACGGCGCGACGGTGTCGAGCTATTGCAGATCGACTCCGGTGTTTCGCGTGCCCTGCTGCGTATCGGCCGCTACGAGCACGGGGCCCGCTCGATGGAGTCGATCGTGGCGATGAGCCAGCTCGCGGGCCGGCGTGCGTTCGAACGCTCGTCGCTGCCCACCGAGGTACAGCTCGATCTGCACGTCGACGGCCGCGAATTCCTCTCGCTCGTGCAACGCATCGAGCTCGAAGGCGAGCTTCTGGAGCGGCTGGCCGAGGCGGTTCACGAGGTCTTCTGCGACAAGCTGCGGGCGCGCGGGCTCCGCCGCGGTGCGTACACCAACGAGCGGCGCAAGCTGCACAGCGCGCTGGTGCCGTTCGCCGAGCTGCCCGCCGACGAGCGCGAGCAGAACCGCGGCAACGCCCGCGACATCCCCAACAAGTTGGCTGCGGCCGGCTACGTGATGCTGCCGGCGCGCAGCAACGCGCCTCCCTTCAGCTTTCCAGGGCCCGACCTCGACCGGCTCGCCGAGATGGAGCACGAGCGCTGGATGAACGCCAAGCTCGCCGCCGAGTGGCGGTGGGCGCGGACGACCGACAAGGCGAAGCGGCTCCATCGGGATCTCCTCCCCTGGGTGCGGCTCGCCGACGAGGAGCGCGAACGGCGCTTCGGCACCGTGGCGACAGCGGTCGGCCGCGGCGCTCTCTCGCAGGCCGCCAAGGAGAAGGACCGCGACCTGGTGCGCGACATCCCACGCATCCTGGCGCGCATCGGCTTCACCGTCGTGCCGACCCAGTCCGGGCGCGCATGAGTTTGACGATCGGCGTGACGGGCCATCGCATTCTCGCCGAGCAGGAGAAGATCGCAGCGGGCGTCGACGCGGCCCTCGAGCGGATCGTGGCGCGCTATCCGGACCGTCGGCTCGTCGCTCTCTCCGCGCTCGCCGAGGGCGCCGACCGGTTGGTGGTAGAGCGCATCCTGCGCCGGTCAGGAGCCGGGCTGCGCGCCCTCCTCCCCTTGCCGCGCGCGCAGTACCTCGCCGACTTCGGTACGGAGCGCTCGCGACGAGAGTTTCTCGACCTGCTGGCGAGGGCCGAGGAGGTGGTCGAGCTGTCGCCCGGTGCTACGCGCGAAGCGTCCTACGAAGCAGTCGGGATCCAGGTCGTCGATCAGTGCGACGTGCTGATCGCGATCTGGGACGGCGAGGACGCCCAAGGTCAGGGAGGGACCGGAGCGATCGTCGAGCGGGCACGGGCGCGAGGAGTGCCGCTCGCCTGGGTCCGCGCCGGCAACCGGCGTCCCAGCACCCTCGAGCCGACGTCGCTCGGTGCGGAGCAGGGGCGCTGCACGATGGAGAACCTCGGAGACGACGGCGAGGAGGGCGCCTGAGCAGTCGCGCGCTCTGTCTAGAGCTCGTCCCGGCGGGCTGTCAAGTGCGCCGACTGCTCCTGGGTGCGAGCGCGGAAGCGAGTCTCCTTGCCCTGCGCTCCAGCCGCGCGCCCGCCGCTCTCGTCGTCGAGGAGGAGGAGCTTCCGGCGCTGCGCCGGCTCGATCGGCTGCTTGTCGATCGGGGGCGCAAGCACCCGGCGAAGCCGTTGCGGCGAAAGCTCCTCGGGCAGGAGCGCATCCCGCTCCTGGCCGGCAGCTTCCGCAGTCACGGGCAGCTCGTCCGCAGCGTGCGTACGCTCCTCACCCACGCGCTCAAGAGCGGCGAACGCAATCTCTACGTCCTGGGAGTCGACGCATTGCTCTTCGCTCAGCTCTGGCAGCGGGCCGAGGAGGAGGCGCCGACCGGGGAGGCCCAGACGCTCGCCGCGGTCGATAGCGCGAACTCGACCCTGCCAGCGCCGGCGCGCGCCTCGCTCCACGCGCTGCTCGCGCCGCTCCCGGTGCCCGAGTCGCTGGTGCGCCAGTACGTGGGCCGCTCCTCTGCGACTGCGCTGCTGCGCCAGCTGGTGGTGCGCGCGGCGCGCCACGACGAGCCGGTGCTGGTCTTGGGCGACACCGGCACCGGCAAGGAGGTGGTGGCGCGGCTGATCCACGAGCACGGGCCGCGCCGCCGCTTCCCGTTCACTCCGGTCAACTGCGGCGCCATCCCGAGCGAGCTCCTCGAGAGCGAACTGTTCGGCCAGGAGCCGGGCTCGCATTCCACCGCCACCGCGCGCACGCTCGGTCTCTGGCGCGCCGCCGGCCAAGGGACGCTCTTCCTCGACGAGATCGCCGATCTCGCTCTCGCGCATCAGGTGAAGATCTTGCGCGCCCTCGAGCAGCGCCGCATCCGGCCGGTGGGGGGAACGCGCGAGATCGGCGTGCGCGCCCGCGTCGTCGCGGCGACGAACCGGGATCTCTTCGGCCTGGTCCGTCAGGGGCGCTTCCGCGAAGATCTCTACTATCGCCTGCGCTCGTTTCTGATTCGCACCCGCCCGCTGCGCGAGCATCCGGAGGACGTCGCTCCGCTGGCCGACCACTTCTGGCGCCGCATCACTCGCGATCCGGAGCGCAGTTTGCCGCCCGAGCTCCTCGTCGAGCTGGCGCGCCACCGCTGGCCGGGCAACGCGCGCGAGCTCAAGATGGTGCTCTCCTCGCTCCACTCGCTGTTCGGCGACCGTGAGCTCAGCCGCGAGCACCTGCACGCGGTGATGGACTACGAGGGGCACGGGGAGGACGACTGGCCGCAAGAGATCGCCGAGTCGTCCCGCCATCGGATCGACTGCCTGCGCCACCTGCGGCGAGTCGACGAGACGCTGCGCGCCTGTCAAGTGGCGCTGAAACCGCGGCGCGACGGCGACGCGGCTGCGGAGGAGGCGAACCGGATCCTGATCGAGCGCGTGAGCGAGCTCGGTGAGCTCGGCGGCAACGCTCTCCTCTTCCACAGCGCCGCGCTCTACGAGCTCGTGCGCCGGCTCACCGAGCGGCTCGCTGAACTGCTCCTCGACGCCAAGCCGACCTCGCGCGCCGCCCGGGCGCGAGCGAAGAAGCTCGACCAGGAGTTCGCCCTCGTCTCGAGCGCCCTCTTCGAAGAAGTGGCCGAGCTCGAGCGGGAGGGGTGAAGCGCCCGCCCGCGCGAAACTCGGCGGGGAGCCTGCACCGCCGGACTTGAATTACTTCTTCTTGCCTCGGGTCGCGCCAGGCTTCCCACGCGACGCCAGCCAGCGCGCGAGAGAAGCCTGGGATTCTCCCGAAGCTCGGCCGAGCAAGAGGTGCTCGACAGAGATGTCTTCGTCGAGCGCGGGCCAGTGAACTCCCTCTCCCCGCCCGATCAGTCTCCAGGTGTTGCGCTCCGCCGGTGTGGCGTGGGCGAGACGCGGAAACCAGCCGAGGGGCGCGACCACGGCTCGTCCATCGACCAGCTCGACCTGGATCTCACCCGCGGTGATCCGCACTTCCCTCGCGGCCGCGATCCTCAGCTCAGGCGCCGAAGAAATCATTCCATGCCCTCACCAATCTCGGTCGATGACGCTCGACCAGTGCCTGGATTCGCGCCAGCTCGACTCGCGAGAATCCTCCGCTTTCGTGCAGCCGAACCGGGTTCAGCCAGAACTTCGCACGCATCTCTTCTCGCTCGACGTGTACGTGACGGGGTTCGTTCGAGTCGCTCGACCAGAAGAAGAGTCGGTACGGCCCGGCACGCAGTACCGTCGGCATTCGTCAGAAGTGTACACCCGCCGCTCGCGGGCCAGTGGAGGGCGCGACAGCGCGGCCACAACCGCTCGCGTTCGGCGGTTACGGCGCGACGTGCGCGATCTGGGCGGCGCATTCCGGCGACATTCAGAGCCGTGCACACAACTGTCCAATAAGAGGGTGATCCGCCGGTTCTACTCCCGATCGGCGGTTTGCGCGGCCTGCCAGAGCTCGTCGTACTTGGCGCACCGAGGGATCGAGCGTGTCGCCGAGGCTGCGGGGAAGGCCGAGGGCGCGCACCAGCTCGAGCACGTCGGCCAAGTCCTTCAGACGGTGCGGCGCGCTGATGCCGGAGGCGAGCTCGAGCTCGATCAACTTCTCGAGCGGCAAGAGCGCCACGCGGCGGCCGCGCAGCGCCGCGGTCGCGGGGTCGGGAAAGGCGACCGGCTTCGGCTTGCCGTCGCCCGGGTATTCGCCGGCGAGCACGACGTCGATGTTGACGCCCGCCTCGGTGTCGCGCAACCCGCGGCTGCCGGGGATCCTCTCGACGTAGCCCTTGCCCAGCACCTCCGACTTGAACCGATGTAACCCTTCGGGCGACAGCAGCACGTCGACGCCGGCCGTGACGCGCCGATAGCCCCATTCGTTGAGCGCCATCGCTTCCAGGATCGCGTAGGGGATCGCGCCGCGATCGAGTCTCTCGCCGAGCCGCTCCAGCGCGCGCTGTACGTCGGCTTCGCCCGCGAAGAACCTCGTGGCCTCCTCGACGCCCGACCAGAAGGCGGTCTCACGCTCGCCTGGGAGAGTCTCCGCCATGGGACGGCGATCATCGTATCGCCGAGCGCACGCAGTCCGGGTGGCGTAGTCATCGCTGTCGAAACTCGACCCCGCGCGGGCCTCGGCGCAGGCGCAACTCAACCCCTCCCGCAGCGCGTGATCGGAACTCGCTGAATCACAAGCGATTCGCCCTCGATCACGAGCGCTGGCATCCGGCTCGCTCTCTGCCAGGAGCATGGCGAACGGATCGCCCTCTGCTGGATTCCTCGCTCGCGGCGAGCGCGGCTCGCTGCTGCCGCAGTTGCGGACGCTGGTGGCGCGGCACCGGCGGCTCGTCGACCGCCTGAGCCGCGCCGAGGAGCTGGCCGACGCGCTGGCGCTCGATCTCGAGGAGGTCGAGCGCACGCTCGCGGGGGCCGAGCGGGGCGAAGTCGCGGCGGCGCCGAATCGAACCGGCGAGCGACTCGCTGAGCGGCGCTCGCTGCGGCGCACCGCCGAGGCGGGCGTCGCCGCTCTCGAGATCGTCTGGAGCTCCGACGGCCGGGCGCGGGTGCGCGTCGACGGCGGCAAGGCGTTCCCGCTACCTGCCGGGCTGGCCGAGCTGCTCGAGCTGCTCGCCCTCGACGGCGGCGCCGGCAACGACCCTCTGGTCGCCTGGAAGAGCCTCGACGAAGTCGCCATCCTGCTCGGCAAGCGGCGCGGAAGTCCGGTCCGCCGGCACGCCGCCACCCAGCTCGTCTACAGGCTGCGCCAGGAGCTCTTCGCCCGCGGCGCTGTCAACCCGTTCCTGG
>CAZPYU010000008.1:0-79241 GCA_964590905.1 uncultured Thermoanaerobaculia bacterium | reverse complement strand
CGCGAACGCGGCGCGGTACGGGCGCTTGCTGCTAGTCTTCGCGCGTCGCTCGTCGAGCGGCGAACTGAAGGGAGAGAGATCGATGCGTCAACCGCTCCGCTATGCCGTGGCCAGCCTTGCCCTGGCGCTTCTCGTCCCCGCAGCGACCATCGCTGGGGAGCACCGCCTGGGATTCGGTTACCACTACTGGCGGACCGTGGACAACCTCGAGCTCGCCGACCTCGGCGCCATCGACGACGAAGGGTACGCGAGCGTCATCTCCTATCAGTACCTTCCCGGTGGGTTGATCAAGATCGAGCTCGACGTCGAGTACTTTGACGGCGGCTATGGCGGCGCCGCCGATACCGCCTACGCGCCGCAGATCTACCTCTTGCTGGGAGGAAATTTTTATGCCGGCGTGGGCGTCGGCGTCACCAAGAGTGACGGCTTTGCCGACGGCGACGAGTGGTCCGACCCCTGGTACGCGGCGCGCGCCGGAATCGAGCTGCTCCTGCTGCCGAGGATCCACCTCGACATCAACGCCAACTATCGGGCCGATGCCTTCAAGGCGCTGGAAGAGGCGAAGACCGACGCTCTGACGCTCGGCGCCTCCTTGCGCTTCGCTTTCTGACGATCGTCGCAGCCTGGAGGAGGGGGAGAGATGCCTAGTCGTCGCGCCACCGCGGTTTGGACCGGAGGTCTCAAAGACGGTTCGGGGAGCTTTCGGGTCGGCAGCGGAGCGATCGCGGGCGCCTATTCGTTCGGCACCCGCTTCGAGGAGGCGCCGGGCACGAACCCGGAGGAGCTCGTCGGCGCCGCTCACGCCGCCTGCTTCTCGATGTTCCTCTCGGCTTTGCTCGGCAAGGCGGGGTTCTCCCCGCGGCGAATCGCCACCGACGCCGTCGTCCACCTGGCGACCGGCGAGGGCGGTCCGCGAATCTCCAAGATCGAGCTGACCTGCGTGGCCGAGGTTCCGGGAATCGATGCCTCGGCGTTCGCCGAGCAGGCGGACAACGCGAAGGCGAACTGTCCGATCTCGAGGGCGCTGGCCGCGGTCGAAGAGATCGTCCTCGACGCACGCCTCGGCTGACTTCGAGGCGGGAGTCGCTCCTCGGTCAGGTCGCGTAGGATCGGTTCGTGCGGCGGTACTTGATCGGCGGCGCAGCTCTTCTGGCGATCCTCGCTGGCATCCTCTGGTTGAAGAGCGACCGGCGCCGGATCGAGAAGGCACTCGACCGCTTCGAACGCGCGTGCGAGAAAGAGGGCCCGGATTCGGCGCTCTCGCTGCTTGGCCGCTCGCAGACGATTATCAAGACCTTCGCCCCCGGGTTCCTGGTCTCGGCGCGTCCGTACGAGGTCTCGATCTCGAACGCGCAGGAGCTGGCCGGCACGATCTTCCGCTACCGCGCGATGTCGGAGCGGGTGCGAATCCGCGACTCGGCGCGGACGCTGAGCATCCGGGATAACGGCACCGCTGAAATGACCGCGCGGCTCGATGTCGAAGGGGCCCGAAGCAGCGGATTCGGCGCTACCACCTTCGACGCCACGATCTTCTGGGTCGAGCACGAGGGGGAGTGGAAGATTCGCGAGATGCAGCTGGTCGAGCTTGTCGGGGCGTCCGGCCCAGCCTTCTGACCTCTACGTCGAGCGGGCTGCTGCTCAGAAGATCCAGGCGAGCATGAAGAGCCCGAGCATCGAGAACGCGACGGCGAATCGCGCCGCGATGGCGAGAGCGAGACCCACCCAGCTCCCGGCGCCAGCGCGGCCGGCGCGAGCAGCGTCCTTGACCGAGAGATATTCGCCGAGTGCGGCGCCCGCGAACGGACCGAGAAAGAGTCCCAGCAGACCGAACGGCAGCCCGGCGAGCGTTCCGAGCGCGGC
Source organism: uncultured Thermoanaerobaculia bacterium (assembly GCA_964590905.1). GTDB lineage: Bacteria > Acidobacteriota > Thermoanaerobaculia > Multivoradales > JAGPDF01 > JACTMI01. Next base: position 77,381 of record CAZPYU010000008.1, on the reverse strand, counting down.
GCCGATCGCCGCAGCTCGCGTGCCGCCGAGCCGCCGAGTCGTGAACGCCGAGGTCGCGAGATCGAGGGCGAGTGAGAGCGCGGTGAGGAGCGCCAGGACGACCAGCGTACCGATTCCGACTCGATCGAAGCCGTCGCTCCACGCCGCGATCCAGAGGCCGACCCAGACCAGCGGCACGCCCGGCAGGAGAGGAACTACCGTCCCCGCGAGGCCCGCGAGCACGAGGGCAACCGCCAGCGCCAGGACCATAGCGGGTCGGAACTGTATCCGCTCCGGGGCGGCGAGCCGATGAGCACGAAAGCGGTCTCCGCCGAGTCGAACGCTCCGCTCTCGGCAGGCCTCGTCGCGGTCGGCGTCGGCCTGGCGGTTCTCGCCTTGAAGAGCGTGGCCGCGATGCGCACCGGGTCGCTGGCGCTTCTCTCGGACGCCGCGGAGTCGGTGGTCAATGTCGTGGCCGCGCTGATCGCCACTGCGTCGATCCGCTACGCGGCCCAGCCGCCCGACGTCAATCATCCTTTCGGCCACGGCAAGATCGAGTACCTCTCGGCCGCGATCGAGGGTGCGCTGGTGGTCTTTGCCGCCTTCGTGGTCGCCTTCGAGGCGATCACCCGCTTCGGGCAGCGGCCGGCGATTCCGCAGATCGGACTCGGCTTGGCGATCTCGATGGTGGCGACCGGCGCTAACGCGCTCCTCTCGCGCTACCTCGAGCGCGTCGGTCGCCGCAACTTTTCACCCGCGCTGCTCGTCGACGCAATCCACCTGCGCTCCGATGTGGTCACTTCGCTCGCCGTCTACCTCGGATTTGCTATCGCCTGGGTCACTGGCTACTGGGCGCTCGACGCGCTGCTCGCGCTCGGCGTCGCTGTCCACATCCTGATCGCCGGCTTGCGCGCGGTGCGCCACTCCTTCGCCGGGCTCCTCGACGAGGCGCTGCCGGCGGCCGAGCTCGGCACCATCGAGGCCCGCCTCGCCGACGAGGGGCCGCCGGTGATCGAGTTTCACGACTTGCGGACCCGCCGAGCCGGCAACCAGGTCTTCGTCGAGTTCCATCTAGTGATCAGCCGCTACGCACTAGTCTACGAGGCGCACGAGATCTGCGATCGGATCGAAGCCGATCTCCTGCTGCTACATCCTGGCGCGCGGGTCACGATTCACGTCGAGCCCGAAGGAGAGGCGAAGCGGACGAAGCCGTCGTCCTAGCGCTAGGGGAAGAGCGGTAGCATCGCCTCCTCGATGGATCGCGCCGAGCGGGCAGAGAGCGTCGCCGCCACGATGCGAACCGCCGGGGCGTGGGGTAGCTCGAGTCGTAGGACGCCGCCGAGTGCCAGGCGGAGCGCGAAGAGCGAGCCGCGTTCGACCGGCAGATCGCGCCCTCGGCGATCGTGAAGGTGCCCGCTCGACCAGGCGGTGGGGCAGCGTCGAAATTCACCCGGATCGAAGTGCGGGAGTCCGAAGCGGCGACTCCACCGGCTCTCGGCGAGAAAGCTCCGACGCCAGTCCGGGAAAACGATCGATTGGAGCCGCCCGTCGACCTCGAAGTTGACGGCGCGATCGCCCTCCACCGATGCGGCCAGCAGCCAGAGCTCAGCCATGTCGGCGGCCAGCTCCAGCACCTGACCAGCCGGGACCAGCGTGTCGCCTCCGGGTCGGCCGAGGTGCGAGAGGTCGAACGGCACTGGTCCCTGGTCGATCCGGCGGGGGAGAGTCTCGTTCGGAAAGAGCGCACCCCGTCCGTCGAAGCTCGAGCGCGCCCGTTGTCGGTTCATCGAGAAGCCCTGGACGGTCCACGGCAGGGTCAGGGCGGTCGTCGCGGCGGCCGGTGGTGAGCCCGTGGCGGGAGGTGCCAGCCGAATCTCCAGCGAGCGGACGGCGTGCCCTGGGATCCGAGCTCGAACCCGGGTCGAGTCGGCCACGGGAGCGTCCTCCACGCTATCCAGCTCCGTTTCGAGCGCGTCGACGGCGAAGAGCGCCGTTGGCGCGCTCTGCAGGTCGAGCCGGGCTTCGATCGCCTCGGGGGTCGGATTGGCGACGCGCACTACGATCCCTTCGCCGCGTTCGGCCGGCTTGAGCGCGAGGAGTCGGATCTGCGAGTCGGTGCTCAGGAAGAGGATCCGCCGCCAACTACTGCCAGCGAGGCAGCGGTTCTCGGCTGGCCTGTCGATGCGATAGGCAGAGACCGGCTGGGCAAAGCGGTCGGCTCGCACGGCCAGCGATCCGTCGGCGACAGCACCGACGCTCAGGCCGGCGATCGCTAGTCGGAACCGGTGGCGACCGAAGTCGTGGGTCGCCTGGTGCCCGAACTTCCCCCGCGCGTTCGGGGCGTGTACGAGTGTCAGGCGCAGCGTCGAGCGCTCGGGAAAGTCCCAGCCGTGGCGGCAGTCCGAGAAGAGCGCGACCCCGAACCCCGCCGCCGGGTCGTCGATCGCCGCCCAGCGCTGGGCGGGAACCTCGTAGAGCGACGCGCTGGCGATCGGGCGGGTGATCGCACCGAGGCCGGTATCAAAGTGGGCCCGGTCGGCGGCGGCGGCGAGCGGGAATCGGAGCTTGAGCAGCGCGCCGCGCCGACGCCAATCGAGGCGTACCGTGCAGTCGAGCCGATCGCCGGCGCCTCCGGCCAGGAGCGACCAGGTCTCGACAAGCTCGACCCCTCGTGCGGCGCGCGCGATCCGCAACGAAGCGCGTAGCGGACCGCTCTCGATCGGCTCTCGGCTCACCAGCCGTTCGACCTCGGCGAGCGGGCGGCTCGAGGAGTCCTCCCAGCGGATCTCCCAGGCCGGATACTTCGACGAGCGGTCGGGGAGGAGCTCGTGTTGGAGCGGCCCGGCGAGGAGCTCGCGCTCGAGTTGCTTGTCGAACAGAGTGGCAAGCCGCCCGTTCGAGTCGAAACAAGCGCGATAGCGGTCGCTCTCCAGTCGATCGTCCGCCGCTTCGAGGTGGCCGTGGAACGAAGCGATGGCCGGAAAGCCTTGCGAGACGAGCCGAACGACCTGCAACTCGACCCCTTCGAAGTGCGCTGGGACGAGCACCACTGTGCCCCCAGTCGTATTGGGGGAGGAGCAGCGATCGCCGTCCACCGCGAGCTGAATCGGCGCCGGCTCGCCCTCCGGCGAGAGAGCGTGCGTGGGCCGGGAGGCTCCCGGCGCGAGGGTGAGCTCGACAATCTCGTCGGCCGGCGCCGCGTTCACCGACAGGAGCAGGAGGGTCGGGTCGCCTCCCGACAGGTCCAGCGCGCCGGCGGCGCAATGGACGGCGTCGAGCGTCGTCTCTTGGAGCTCGTTGGCCGCCAGACCGAGATCGTCGAGCGAGAAGCGATACGCCGCCGGAATCGAAGTTCCGGTCAGATCGTCGTGCATCTGATGGACGAGCAGGCTGCTCCACGCCCGTTCGAGTCGTGCGAGTGGAGCCGGTTGGCCGAGCCAGGACGCCAGCGCGGCGGCCGCCTCCGCGCGCAGTGCCAGAAGCTCGCCAATCCGATTCCAGCGCTTGAGGATCGCCTTGGCGGTATAGCAGCCAGTTCCGTGCAGACGCAGAAGCAGCTCCCCCTCGTAGCGCGGCAGACGGGCGCGCTCGTCGGCGCTCGTAGCGAGGTAGATCGCCTCGGAGGCGCCATGGTGGACCTCGATCTCCCCATCGCCGGCGAGCGCCTCCTCCAGGCCCGCGATCGTCGTAGCCGGAGGCGCTCCGCCTCGATCTCCGGTGCCGACGTAGAGCAGGAGGCGCTCCGGAATACCCGCAGCGGCGAGCGCCGCGAAGCGCGAACGCCATGCCGGATCGCGGGTGAGATCGCCTTCGATCCGCCCCGAGTACTCGCCGGGATCGAGCGCAGCCAAGAGCTCGGAGCCGTCCGTTCCGCGCCAGATACCGTAGGCGAACGGAATCCCGACCGCGGAGCGCATCAGCTCTCCTCGCCGCAGCTTCTGGGTCGAGAAACCGACGATCCCGGCGTGAACCGCCAATGTCGGGAGCGTCGACGGAAAGCCGAAGCAGTCAGGGAGGAAGAGATCGCGACTCTCGACTCCTAGCTCGGCGCGGAACCAGCGCCGACCGTAGACGATCTGGCGCAGGATCGACTCGGGCGACGGCAGAAGAGTGTCGAACGCCTCGAGCGCCGCGCCGACCGGCGCCCAGCGCCCCTCGCGCACGCGCTGACGTAGCCGCTCGAAGAGCTCCGGGTGGTGCTCGGCGAGAAGTCGATAGCGATGCGCCCCCTCGAACGAGAGCACGTAGCGCGGGAAGCTGTCGAAGAGCCTTTCGTTCTCGCGGACGGTGGCCGGAAGGTGGTCGCGCACCGTGTCGCGAACGGTCCATCTCCACTGGGTGTCGAGGTGGGCGAGCGCCACGACATGGAGCTGCGGGCGCGCGGCCATCGGGCGATCTTAGCCGCCCGTCATTGCCGACCCGAGCCGCCTCCCGATCGCCCCTGTCGCTATACTGCCCCATCGTGTCCGAGCGCGACGGCGACCGAGCGCGCTCTCCGTCAGAATCGCGTGGCGCTCTCACCGTTGCGGTAGGTATCCTCTGCAGCCGCACGGCCGGGCTGGTCCGGGCGGCGGTTACCAGCGCCGCGTTTGGGGTCGGGCCGCACGCGGACGTCCTGCAGACCGCGCTCAGGGCGCCCAACGTGCTCCAGAACCTGCTCGGCGAGCAGGTGCTCTCGGCATCGTTCATCCCGGTCTATTCGCGCCTGCTCGCCAGCGGCGATCGCGCCGCGGCGCGCCGCTTCGCGAACGCGGCGTTCGGGCTCCTGCTGGTCACGACTCTCGGGTTGGTCGTCCTTGGAGTGCTCGCGGCCGAGCCGCTGGTCGCCCTCTTCGCCTCCGGCTTTCTGCGCGACGCGGGCGGTGTGGCTCGTGGCGAACTGTCGGTTGACCGTTTCCAGCTCACGGTGCGAGCGGTGCGCTGGATCTTCCCGATGACCGGTCTCTTGGTTCTCTCGGCTTGGGCGCTGGGCGTGCTCAACAGCCACCGCAAGTTTCTGCTGCCCTACGTGGCTCCGGTCTTCTGGAATGCGGCCATCGTGACCGCGCTTGTCTGGGTGGGGCAGTCCGCGACAACCGGCGCATCGCCGGCGCCGGACCGCCTGCTCTTCGCGGCCTGCTTCGGGGCTCTTGTCGGTGGACTCCTCCAGCTCCTCGTTCAACTGCCTGGAGCGATACGGGCGATTGGAGGGCTCCGTCCAGAAATTTCGCTGAGCGCGCCCGGAGTCCGGCCGGCGCTGACCGCTCTCGGTCCCGCCATCGCCGGGCGCGGCGTGGTCCAGCTCTCGTCGTATCTCGACTTGATCCTGGCCTCGTTTCTCGCCCCGGGGGCGCCGAGCGCGCTCGGCTACGCCCAGATGCTCTATCTCTTGCCGATCAGCCTCTTCGGCCAGGCGACAGCGGCCGCAGCGCTCCCCGAGCTCTCTCGCTCGGCGCAGGTGGAGGGCGCGGACTCGCTCGCAACCCGAACCCGGGCGACCCTGACGCGAACCGACTTCTTCGTTGCCCCTACGGCGGTCGCCTTTCTCCTCCTCGGCTCGGTCGCCATCGCTGGCCTCTATCGCCTCTTCGCTGGCCGTTTCACGACCTCCGACACGCTGTTGGTGACGCTCATCCTCGCTGCCTACGCGCTCGGTCTCCCGGCATCCACCTCGTCGCGCTTATTGCAGACGACCTTCTTTTCGCTCGGCGACACCCGCTCGCCGGCGCGGGCCGCCGCCGGCCGAGTCGTTCTGAGCGCCATCTTGGCTGTACCTCTCATGCTCGCCCTTGACCGGGTTCGCATCGCCGATCTCTTCTCCGTCGGGGCGAGCGATAGCGCAGTCTTCCTGGGTGGAGTGGGGCTGGCGCTCGCCGCCAGCGTGGGCGCCTGGTACGAACGACTCCGCCTGGGGCGCTCCCTCGCCGAGCGCCTTCCCGGCCACGCTACCGGCCGAGCCGATCTGGCACGCAAGATTGCCATCTCGCTGGCAGCAGCGCTTCCAGCGGCGGTCGCCGCCTTCGCGCTGGCAGCGCTGCACCCGACGGTCCGCGCGGCGTTGGTTTTCGCGCTCTACGGCGCCAGCTACCTGCTCCTCTGCTTGGCATTCGGATTGCCAGAAGCTCGAGCGATCGTTCCGCGGAGGCACCGACGCTCTTGAGCAGAGATCTCGACCGGCCGGCTTCTTTGCTCTGGGGGCCTCTCTCGGCCTCGGCACTGATGCTTTCTCTTGCAGGCTGCGAGTCTGCCGGCGTCGGATCGGTCGCCAGAGAGCAGTTGCTGGCGACTCTGCGCGAACGGGGGGTACCGGAAAGCGCCGCCGATCCGATCTCGATGAGCGACGAGATGCGGAGCTGGGCGCACGAACGGGTTCAGCGCACCGGAACGCCGCAGCAGCGACTCGAACAGCTGCTGCTCGCGATCCTGCGCCGCGATCCGAAGCCGTTCAAATACCTTCCGGGCCACAGCGCTGGCGTGCGCGAAGCGTGGGAGTCCGGGCGCGCGAACTGCCTGGCTTTTTCGCACCTCTTCATCGCCATGGCGCGCGAAGTCGGGCTCGAGGTTTACTACCTGCGCGTGCGCGACCTCTCGAGCTTCGGCCGCGAAGGCGATCTCGTCGTCAGCTCGGATCACGTGACGGCCGCTTGGGGTCCGGGTATGGAGCGACGGGTGCTCGACTTCGCCGACCGGCCGGTGCGCGAGTACCACCAGGTCGAGCAGCTCTCCGACATCACGGCGCTGGCATTGCACTACTCGAACCTGGGCGCCGAGCGCATCCGAGCCGGCGAGCTCGGCCCCGCCAGGGAGCTGCTCGAGACCGCGGTACAGATCGACGCCGAGCTGGCCGACGGCTGGGTCAACCTCGGCGTCGCGCGACGTCGCCTCGGCGATCTCGACGGTTCGGAGGCGGCCTACCGGCGAGCCTTGGAGAGCGATCCGCAGATCGTCTCCGCGTATCACAACCTCTCGGCGCTCCTCGCTCTTGTCGGCCGCACCGAGGAGTCGCAAGAACTCCTCGAGCTCGTCGACCGGCGCTCGAATCGGAATCCGTGGAGCTATCTGGCGTTGGGCGATCTGGCGCTCCGGCAACAGCGCCTGGAGGAGACCGAGCGGCTCTACCGCCGCGCCCAACGGCTCGCGCCCGACAATCCAGAGACCGTCGCGGCGTTGGGGCAGTGGGCGCTGGCGGTCGGCCGGGCGCGCGACGCCAAGCGCTACCTGCGCAGAGCCGAGGCGCTCGATGCCGCCAATCCGCGCGTCGCCGCGCTGGCACGTCAGCTGCGTGCGTTGCCCGCCTCGAGCTGACGAGCACGACCGAAACGAGGGGACGCAGCCCTACAAGGTGAGCATCACGCGTTCCGCTATCTTTCTCGCGTGAGGCTGCGCGACGATTCCGCAAAGTGGCTGCTCTTTTCGACTTTCTGCTTTCTCTACATCTACTTCTTCCAAGGCGGCGGCTGGAACCAGAACGCCCATTTCGACACCGTGCGGGCACTCGTCGAGACGGGGAGCCCCGAGATCACACCGTACGCCGCCAACACCGGCGACGTCAGCCGGGTGGGCGAGCGCGTCTTCTCGAACAAGCCACCAGGCCTCGCCTTCGCCGGAGCGCCCCTCTATCTTCTCCTCTTCCTCGCCGAACGAGCGCTGGGAGCGGACATTCGCGATCCGATGCTCGTCACCGCCAATGCCCATCTGACGACGTTCTTCGTCAGCGGCCTGCCGGCAGCCGTGCTTGTCATCCTGCTCTACGTCGCCTTCCGCCGGGAGCGCGTCGAGATCCGCGATGCCGCTCTCCTCGCCGCCGCGTTTGGCGCCGGAACGCTGCTCCTGCCCTATTCGGGCATGATGATGAGCCACAACTTGGTGGCACTCTGCCTCTTCGGCGCCTGGCTGCTGGCGGCTTCGGGCACTCCATCGCGCGGCGCGATCGCTTTCGGCGGAGCGCTCCTCGGGCTCGGCATCCTGACCGACTATCTCGTCGCTCCGATCGCAGCGGGCGCCTCCGCGTTGGTCGCCGCGCGGGCACGTAACTGGCACGCTCCGGCGCTCTTCCTCTGTGGCTCGACTGTCGCGATCTTGCTCCTCTCCGCTTACAACCTCCTTACCTTCGGAAGGTTGTTGACGACGAGCTACGCGAACCAGAGCGGCCTGTTCACCTCTTCAGGCCTACTCTTCGGGAATCTGGACTGGCCGCAGTGGGAACGGCTCTGGTGGCTGTCGGTCCATCCGTTCCGAGGCTTGTTCTACTGCTGTCCTGTCCTCCTCCTGGGTGTAGTTGGAATTGTCCGCTTCGCCGGGCAGCGGACGCTACGCGGACAACGTCTCTTGCCGCTCTTCGTCTGCATCTATTTCCTCCTCTTCAACCTCACTTTCAACGGCTGGACCGGCGGGTGGGGCATCGGCCCGCGCTACCTCATCCCAGCGCTGCCGTTTCTGTTCCTTTATGGGCCCTGGGTCTGGCAGCGAGCTCGCGTGCTGGGCGCTTCGCTCGCGCTCCTGTCGGCGGCCATCATGCTCACCGTGACCTCGGTCTCGGCAATGATCCCAGCTCCCAACTCCGGACCACCGCCGCAGGCCAATCCTGTCGCCTTCGCATTCAACAAGGTTGCCCAAGGAAGGGTTGCCATCTCCACGCAGAGCGTGCTCGAGGGCGGTTCCCGTCCTACAACCCCCGCGGCCGACTTCTGGGACGCCTACAACCTCGGGGAGCTGTTGGGTCTGCGCGGATTCGTCAGCATCGTGCCCGCTCTCGCCGTTCTCGTTGCGTTCGTACTGACTGTTTGGCTCTCGGCGCCTGCCTCCACTGCACCGACGCACGGCCCGAATCTCTCTAACTATTGAGAGCAGGAGAATTTCGACATGGCAACCGGACCGCGACCCCGGATCGACCTAGCGAACCAGCTGGTTGAGGGTCGTTCTCCATGGAGCTATCGTCCGCAGCCATGAACAACCTTCAGGAGCACGAGTCCGAACGGGCTCCGCGCAACGGCGGGCTGCCGATCCGTCTTTCCCTTCTCTGGAGCTTTTGGCTTTCGTTTCTTGTCCTGCTCCCGAGCTGCGCGACCAATCCAGCGACGGGCAAGCGGCAGGTCAACTTCTACAGCGAGGCGCAGGAGATCGAGCTCGGCAGGGGGGCCGATCGCGAGATCGTGGCCGAGCTCGGGTTGGTTGACGATCCGGGGCTCCAGACTTGGCTGGCGGAGGTCGGCCGGCGGCTCGCTGCTCAGTCGGAGCGGCCGGGGCTGCCGTGGTCGTTCAAGCTCGTCAACGATCCGGTGGTGAACGCCTTCGCGCTCCCCGGCGGCTTCGTCTACGTGACGCGCGGGATTCTCGCCCACCTGCAGAGCGAGGCAGAGCTGGCTGCTGTCCTCGGGCACGAGATCGGACACGTTACCGCTCAGCACGGAGTCAACCAGCTGTCCAAGTCGCAGCTCGCGACCGGCGGCCTGGTCGTCGGCACCATTCTCTCGCCGCGGGCTGGGCAGGCGTTCGGACAGCTGGCGCAGACCGGCCTTGGGCTCCTCTTCTTGAAGTACGGCCGCGACGACGAGCGGCAGGCGGACGACCTCGGTCTGCGCTACGTCGTGGGCAGCGGGTTCGAGCCGCGCGAGATGCCGAGGGTGTTCACCGTACTGGAGCGGGTGAGCGCGGTAGGCAGCGCGGGACGGATCCCGAACTGGCTCGCCTCGCACCCCGATCCCGGGGCGCGGCGCCAGCGAGCGGAGCGTCTCATCGCCGAGCGCGGCTATCCCACCGGGGAGGTCGGCACGACGGATCTCCTGCGCCGAACCGACGGGCTCGTCTTCGGCGCCGATCCTCGCCAGGGATACTTCGAGGGGCTGCGCTTCTATCACCCCACCCTTCTCTTCGAGCTCCAGTTTCCGTCGGGATGGAGCGGAGTCAACGAGAAGAGCCGGGTGGTCGCGCTCCATCCAGAGAAGGTCGCCCAGTTGGAGCTGACGCTCGCCAAGGAGCCTACGGCCCAAGAGGCCTCCAGTCACTTCCTCTCCCAACAAGGAATCGAGGTGCGGTCGTCGGGGTTCACGGCGATTCGTGGCCTGCGCGCGTACGACGCGGAGTTCTCCATCGCGCGCACCGACGCCGAGCCGATCATCGGGCGAGCCACCTTCGTCGAGCACTCCGGCAAGGTCTTTCGGCTGCTGGGAGTTTCGCTCGAGAGCGGACTTTCCAGGACGCGCGACGACCTCGAACGCTTTGCCGCCAGCTTCGGCAGACTCACCGACCGGCGCCGAATCGAGGTTCGAGAGCAGCGGCTGCAGCTGATCGAGCTGCAGCGCGCGATGACATTCGCCGAGTTTTGTCGCCAGCATCCCTCCGATGAGCGTGCGGAGAGCCTGGCGCTGATCAACGGCATCAACGACCCCGAGGCGATGCTCGAAGCCGGCACGCTTCTCCGCCGCATCGAGGGGCGCAAGGTCGGGACGCAACGGATCGGACCCGAGGCGAACTGAGCGCGTGCGACATGTCGTCGTTTCGCGCTTTTCGGTGCCGCGGCTGGAGACCGCGACCGCGAGCCGACACGACGACCGCGCTTGGCTCGCCGGTCGCCTCGACCTCTTTCGCCGCTACTTCGTTCCCAGCGTGGAGCGGCTCGGCGTGCCTGTCGTGCTGCTCTGCTCGACCGAGAGCGTCGAGCTCGTCTCGGGTCGGCTCGACGACCTAACGTGGGTTCGAACCGTCGTTCAAGATAGCTGGCACGGCGGCTGGGCCGGCGGGCCGGACGAGCTGGTGACCAGGCTCGATTCGGACGACGCGCTGCACGCGGACTGGTTCGCGGCGCTGGAGGAAGCTCCTCTAGGCTTCGAGGTCTACTGCACGCGGCGGTTTCTCCGACTCGACCAGGCGCGCGGCGCCCTCTACGCTTACTCCCGCCGTGAGCCGTCACCGCTTGCCGCGTTTCGCCCCGGCCTGAATCCTTACGCCCACGATCACAAGGTTCTAGAGCACCACTACAAGGTCACCTTCCTGCGACCGGCTTACCTTCTGCAAGTCGTCCATGGCGGCAACGTGAGCAGTCGGCGTCCGCGCTGGTGGCGCTGGTATCTCAGGGTCTCTCGGGAACGGCTGCGGCCGTTCGGGATCGAACCCGCTGCCGACCTCTAGGCGGCGCCGCGTGGTCTGACGCCGGGCAGCTCGGCGACGGGCGACTCAGCGTACGCGCTGCCGGCGGTTCCTGATGTAGTCGGCGAGGATGAACTCGCCGAGGTTGTCGGGTGAGGCGAAGTAGGCGCGGCCGCGGTTGACCTGGGTGAGCTTCTCGACGAATTCCTGAAGCCAGGGGTCGGTGGCGATCATGAACGTGGTGATGACGATGCGCTGGCGGCGGCAGAGATCGGCCTCTTCCAGGGTCTTGTTGACGATCCGCAGGTCGAGCCCCATCGGGTTCTTGTAGACCCGGTCGCCTTCGGTGATCGCCGACGGCTTGCCGTCGGTAACCAGGAAGATCTGGCGGTTGGGCTGCCTGCGGCGCTCCAGGATTCCGCGGCCGAGCTGCAGCGCCTCCCGAGTGTTGGTGTGGAAGGGGCCGGCCTCGATGTACGGGATCTGCGAAATTGGAATCTGCTCGGCGCGGTCGCCGAACTGGAGGACGCCGAGAAAATCTTTGGGGTACTTGGTGGTGATCAGCTCGGTGAGCGCCAGGGCGACGGTTTTGGCCGGCGTGATCCGGTCCTCGCCGTAGAGGACCATCGAGTGCGAGATGTCGATCGCCACGACGGTCGCGCACGAGGTCAGATGCTCGGTTTCGTGGGTCTCGAGGTCCTGTTCGGTCAGCTCGAGCTCGCCGTGGGTGCGCTTGAGAGCGTTGGCGAGCGAGCGCACCGAGTCGATGTGCGAGATCTCGTCGCCGAACTGGTAGGGCCGCGTCTCGGGCAGCGGCTCGCTGCCGTCGCCGGAAGCGCGGGCGGCGTGGAATCCGGCGGTGCCCTTCTCCAAGTTGGCGAAGATCGCCTCGAAAGCGCTCTTGCGGATCCGCCGTTCACCGCTCCCCGAGAGGATCATCGCGCCGCTCCCGTCGCGCTCGACCAGCCCCTGCTCCTCGAGCTCCGCGAAGAAGCGGTCGAGATCGACGGCCGCACCGATGTAGCCCTGCTCCTGCAGAAAGCGCAGCCAACTCTTGGCCCGCTCGGGGTCGCCTCCCGAGCTGAGGAGGAGCTGATTCCAGAGCCGCATCAGACCGATGCCGGCCAAGATCTGGCGCAGCAGTTCGGGATCGAGATGCAGGTAGCGGTGACGCACGAACGGCCTCGCGGCTGCGCCTCAATGAACGTCGCTCGGGCGCCGCTCGCGGCGCTGCGGCTTGAGCAGCTGGAACTTGAGCAGCTCCTTGTAGGAGATGGCGCTGTCGAGGTCGTGACGAGCCAGCTTGACGCTCTGGTGCAGCCCTTCGAGGACGAGCTCGGCCCAGAAGGCGCGCTCCTCGTGCGTGCTGCCGAGGCGCGCCACCATCTCCATCAGGCTCGGGACGCGGGCCAGCTCGGCCGCGTAGTCGGCGAACGGCATCTCGTCGGCGAGAGTGATCTCACCCCCCGCCGCGAACCAGGCCAGGATCGGCGCGTACGGCCCACCGTCGCTCTCACCCGTTGGGCCAGCTTCGCGGCTGATTTCGGGAAAGCGGCGCTGAAACGTCTTGATGACCGCGGCGCCGACCAGCTTCCGCACCACGACCTCGGCGCCCTGCTGCTCGCCCTCGTAGACCATCTCCAGCTTCCCGGTGATGGCGGGCGCGAGCAATGGCAGATCGCAGATCCGAGGATGAACCGGATCGTCTCCAGTCAGCAGTCGCCGGCGTTCGAGGTTGGACATCAGCAGCTCGATCGCCGCGATCGCCACGCGCGCCGAGACACCCGAGGACTGGTCGACGAGCTCGCTTTCACGGGCGGCGACGACGATCTCTTCGATCAGCAGGCGCACGGCGTCGGGGATCGCGATCGGTGCGCCGTCGCGCTCGAGCCACGCCTCCTGGGCGGTGATCTTCGCCGCCAGCTCGGGCGAAGGCGGGTAGTGGGTCAGGATCTGCGACGCGATCCGGTCTTTGAGCGGAGTGATGATCGAGCCGCGGTGGGTGTAGTCCTCCGGGTTAGCCGAGAAGACGAACAAGATGTCGAGGGCCAGCCGCACCGGAAAGCCGCGAATCTGCAGGTCGCGCTCTTCGAGTAGGTTGAGCAGCCCGACCTGGATCCGTGGCGCCAGGTCGGGGAGCTCGTTGATCGCGAAGATGCCGCGGTTGGTGCGCGGGATGATCCCGAAATGAATCACCTCGGGATCGGCGTAGGTGAGCTTGCGGGTCGCCGCCTTGATCGGATCGATGTCGCCCAGGAGATCGGCGATCGAGACGTCGGGCGTCGCCAGCTTCTCGTTGTAGCGCGCCTCGCGCGGCAACCAGTCGACCGGCGCGTCCTCGCCGGCGCTGGCGAGCAGCCTCTCCGCCCAGATCGAGGTCGGAGCCAGGGGGTCGTCGTTGATCTCGCTGCCGGCGAGGACTGGCACTTCGGCGTCCAAGAGGCCGGTGAGCCCGCGCAGAATCCGGCTCTTCGCCTGTCCGCGCAGGCCGAGCAGGATGAGATCGTGCCCGGCGAGGAGGGCGTTGACAACCGCCGGAATCACCGTCCGCTCGTAACCGAGCACGCCTGGAAAGAGATTCTCCTTCGCCCGCAGCTTCACCTCGAGGTTGCGTCGGATCTCGCGCCGGACCGGGATCGGTCGGTAGCCGGAGCGGCGCAGCTCGCCGAGGGTTCGCGCGCGCGCTTTCACGCGGAGCTCTCTTCGAGCCAGCGCTCGGCGTCGATCGCCGCCTTGCACCCCATGCCGGCCGCGGTCACCGCCTGACGGTAGTGCGGGTCGGCGACATCGCCGGCGGCGAAGACACCGGAGACTACAGTCCGCGTCGATGGCTCCTGCACTTCGAGATAGCCGGCGCGGTTCATCGGCAGCTGGCCGCGGAAGATCGCCGTGTTCGGTTCGTGTCCGATGGCGACGAAGAGCCCCTGCGTCGCGAATTCGCTGGCGCTGCCCGTTTCGGTGTCGCGGAGGATGAGGGCGCGGACGCCGCCCTCGCGCTCCCCGAGCACTTCGGTGACCTCGCGGTTCCAGAGGAACTCGATCTTGGAGTTCTTGAACGCCCGCTCCTGCATGATCTTCGAGGCGCGCAGCTCGTGGCGGCGATGGATCAGCGTGACCTTGGTCGCAAACCGAGTCAGGTAAGTCGCCTCCTCCAGCGCCGAATCGCCGCCGCCGACGACGGCGATGTTCTTGCCCTTGAAGAAGAAGCCGTCGCAGGTCGCGCAAGCCGATACTCCGTAGCCCATGAGCTGCGTCTCGGAAGGAAGGTTGAGCAGCTTGGCGCTCGCCCCGGAGGCGATGATGAGGGCGTCGCAAGAGTACAGCTTGCCTTCGTCGTTGGTGACACGGAACGGTGAGACCGCGAGCTCGGCACGTACTACGGTCTCGAAGCGAACTCGCGCGCCGAAGCGGCGGGCTTGCTCCCGCATCTGCTCGATCAACTCGGGTCCGAGAATCCCCTGCGCGAAGCCAGGGTAGTTCTCGACGTCCGTCGTAATGGTGAGCTGTCCGCCGGGCTGCAACCCCTCCAGGACGAGCGGCTCGAGGCCGGCGCGCGCCGCGTAGAGCGCGGCGGTGAGCCCCGCCGGCCCGGAGCCCAAAACGATCAGGCGATGGTGGGCGGCAGGGAGTTCGGCTGTCGACATGAGCGGCGTCGGCTCCCGCGTCGAGGATTGTTACGGATCTGCGGCGCGACCGGACGGCCCGCCCTCGGAGCGGGGCGCAGTATAACAACCGGCTGGCGCCCGACATTCCGCTCCTGGAAAGGGTCGACCGCGTAGAATCGGCAGCGAGGGAGATTCTGCGATGGCAAGAGCTCGGAAGGCGGCAACGAAGCGAGCGGCGACGCTGGCCTCCGATCGCCTGGTGGCGGCGATCAATCAGCAGATCGGCAACGAGATGGGCGCCTCTCTGCAGTACACCTCGATCTCGGCTTACTTCGAGTCCGAGAATCTTCCGCAGCTCGCCGCTTTTTTCGAGCGTCAGTCGAGCGAGGAGCGCGTGCACGCGCTCAAGTTCGTGCGCTTCGTCGTCGACGTCGGCGGGCGGGTCGAAATCCCCGCCGTGGCGGCTCCGCGGAGCGGCTTCGACTCGGCTTCCGAAGCGGTGCGCCTGTCGCTCGATTGGGAACGGACGGTAACCGAACAGATCTACGCCCTGGTCGAGATCGCCAGGGAGGAGCGGAACCACATCGCACAGCGCTTCCTCGATTGGTTCGTGAACGAACAGCTCGAGGAGATCAACAGCATGGATCGGCTACTCGCGATGGTCGGGCGCGCCGCCGACAACCTGCTCCTAGTCGAGGAGTACTTGGCGCGCAATCCGATCCTGGCGCCCCCAGGAGAGAGCGCCGGCGCGGGGGCCGAGTAGCGCGCTACCGGGGTCGGCCACCGGCGAGCATCGCGCCGGCCAGCTCGATGGCGTTGAGGGCGCCGCCGCGCACCAGATTGTCCATCGCCGCCCAGATCCGGAAGGCTCCTGCTCGCGCCGCGGCGCGAATCTCTCCGACGACGAGCCGCTCGGCGCCCGCGACGGAGACCGGCCCAACCTCTTTCGCGGCGCGGGCAACCTCGATCGCCGCCGAGCCGGCGAGCGCGCGGCGCACCTCTCGAAGCTCGACTTTCGGATCGAGCTCGACTGCGAGGGTCACCGCCACGCTGTGGAAGACGCCGGCCTGGACGAGCCCGACGGAGAGCGCCAGGCCATCGCCGAGCGCGGCGAGCACCTGCCGTTCGACGTCGGCGGCGCTCTGCGCCGAGCTCAACAGATTGAAGGCGAGCTGAACCGGGAATCGTCGCCCCCTCTCGCGTGGCGCGAAGGTCAGGAGGGAGCGCGCCTCGCCGAAGAGCTCGTCGATCGCGGCGGTTCCCCACAGCGAGACCGGTAGCATCAGGGTCGCATCGGCTCGCGAGAGCGCTAGCTCTCGTAGCGGGTCGAGCAGGAGCGCCAGAGCCACTGCGGCCGGATGCGCCGAGGCCACGCGCGGAGCACCGACCAACGCTTCGGAGCGCAATCCGGCGATCGCGGACGGTGCGTCGGCGGGCGTGACTCCATTCGAGAGAAGAACTGCCGGCGTCTGCGCGGGAAGGAGGGCCAGCGCTTCGCGGTCAGGCGCGATCGCTCCGCAGAAGAAGGAGAGATCGACCCCGTCGAAGGCGCCCTCTTCGACGCGGTCGACAAGAGCCGCCGCGGGGCCGTCGATCACGACGCCGATCTCCGCCTCCTCGGTCGAGAGCGGCAAGAGCTCGCGACAGAGGTCGTGCCGTGCCGCCAACCGTTCGCACAGCTCCCGGCCGAGGAGCGTGCTCGGGTGAACGACAGCAATCCGGTTCACGAACCGCCGCGCCGTCTTCCGAGAAGCCAGGCGATCGGACCCGAGAGCGCGTAGGCCACTGCGAAGCCGGGCAGGAAAAGCTCGGGCCAGAAGGCCAGGAGCAGGAGAACTACGACGAACGGGAGCGCTGAGCGGTAGCTACGGCGCTGGCGAAAGTCGAGCGCCTTGAGGCTCGAAAAGCGAAAGGTCGAGACCATGAGCAGCCCGAGCCCAACCAGCCAGCAGCCCATGGCGCGGAGGAGCCAGGGGCGCCAGTCAGGCTCGATTCCGACCAAGAAGAACGATGCGACAGCGCCGGCTGCGGCCGGCGAGGGCAGGCCGATAAACCAGCGCGTGTCCTGCCGCGCCGTCTGCACGTTGAAACGGGCCAACCGCAACGCGGTGCAAACGACGTAGAAGAGCGGCACTAGCCAACCGGCGCGCTCGTATTCCTGGAGCCCCCAAGCCCAGGCCGCGAGGGCCGGCGCCATCCCGAAGGTGAGGACGTCGGCCAGCGAGTCGAACTCGCGACCGAACTCGCTCTCGGTCCCGGTCAACCGGGCGATCTTGCCATCCAGAAAGTCGATCACCCCGGCGAGAATGATCAGCGCGCCGGCGAGCACGAAGCGCTGCCGTAGCGCCAGAATCACGGCGTAGAAGCCGAGAAAGATGTTGCCGATCGTGAACAGGCTGGGCAGCAGGTAGGCCCCGCGACGCAGGCGGGCGCGCATCGGGTGCTGCGCCGAAGCACTCACGGCGAGCTCTCGGGGCGAGCCAGCGGCGTGCAGCCGTTCTTCACCCGATCGCCGACTCGGACGAGCAGGCTGTAGTGCTCGGGCACGAAGAGATCGACCCGAGAACCGAACTTGATCACGCCGAGTCGCTCCCCGCGCTGGTAGCGCTCGCCGGCACGCACATACGAGACGACTCGCCGCGCCAAGAGCCCGGCGAGCTGCCGAACTCCGACCCGGTCGCCGTTGGGTCGTAAGAAGACGTTGGTGTGGCCTTCGTTCTTCTCTCCCACCTCGGCGCGGAAAGCGGCGAGCTTGAGACCGCGCCGCAGCCGCGAGTGGATGACCTCGCCGGAGACAGGGCAGCGCTGCACGTGGACGTCGAACACCGAGAGAAAGGTTACGACGCGATGAAACCTGCCGGTGCCGATCTCGCCGTCCTCGACGGTCGCGATCTCGGTGACCCGGCCGTCGGCTGGCGCCAGCACGAGCTCGCCGTCGTCCGGCGGGCGGCGCCGTGGATCACGAAAGAAGAGTAGAACTAGCAGGCCAAGGGCGAGAGCGATCGCACCCCAGAGCAGGAGGCTGGCAACGAAGAGAACGACGGCTCCGAGGAGGAATGGGGCGACGAACGGCCAAGCCTCCTTGGCGAAGGTCATCGCGGAGAGTCGCCGTCTCGCCCTAGGCCGAGACGGCGGTTCGTTGTTCGCGCAAGATCGATTCCATCTGATCTTTCAACGCCAATTTGTGAATCTTGAGCCGTTTCTCCTCGACCTCTTCCTCCGGGGAAGGGAGCGACTGCTGCAGCAGGTGAGCGAGCCTGGTCTCGCACTCCTGGTGCTCGTCGTGGAGACGCCGGAACGTGTCGTGGTTCCGCAGCAAGTCGCGCTTCTGGTCGTCGAGACTCGGCATGGCTGGAGCTCCTATCGCCGGCTTGGGAAGGGAAGAATCGGCGGGCAGGATAGCACCGGCCGGAAGGCCTGTGTCCTCACCCTGATTGGGGGCCCTCAACCGCCACCCGACACGGTTTCGCGACGATAGCGGAGCGCATCCTCACCGTCCGAGTAGTAGCCACGCCGGCGCCCGACGAGAGTGAAGCCGGCCCGAGCGTAGAGGGCGCGCGCCGCGAGGTTCGCGGCTCGTACCTCGAGGTGGCAGACGGGACGCCCGGCGGCAGCGAGCTGGAAGAGTGAGCGCTCGAGCAGGAGCGCACCGACACCGCGGCTCCGCAGCTCGGGGACGACCCCGATCCGTAGCAGCTCCGCTTCGTCGGGCAGAAGCTGGTAGAGCGCGAAGCCGATCGTCTCGCCGGTCCCTCGATCTGCGGCCAGAAAGCCGCTAGCGGCTCCGGCCGCGACGAGGGGGGCGAGATCGTCGCTCGTCCAGGGATCTGGAAAGGCTCGCGCTTCGATCTCGGCCAGGAGCTCGATCTCGTCGTCCCGGGCGACGCGAACCTCGACCCAGCGGCTCGATTCGCCCGCGGTTGCGCTCATCTCGCGACCGAGGTGGCCGGGGCTCGTAGGTAGAGCGGATGCTCGAGCGAGGCGCTGTCCCAAGCCCACCTTCCGAGCGACCCCGCGACGGCGACCGCCTCGGCAAGGCATGGGTTGTCTACGAACGAGGCGGCTGGATGCCCGGCGGATGCGACGAAGCGGGCGGCGCCGAAGCCGATGACCAGCTCGCACAGGCCGAGAGCCTCCGGCCCGGCTCTCGCCACCGCGGCTGGAGCGAGCGGGATGGCGTCGTAGTCGCCCCGCCTTGCGAACGCCTGCACGAACCACTCCCCGCGAAGCGCGTCGACGACGGCGAGGAGAGGGCGCTCGCCCGCGGGCGCTGCTAACGCGAGCGCCTCCAGAGTCGAAACGCCGGTCGCCGGCACGGCGCACGCCTGGGCGAGCCCGATCGCTGTGGCGCAGGCGACCCGGAGGCCGGTGAAACTGCCCGGGCCGTAGAGGGCGATCACCCCGCCGAGCTCGACAGGCGCGATGGCTTGCTCGGCCAGCAGCTCGTCGATCAGTACGAGGAGATCGGCTGCGCCGTCTCCTCGCGCCCGACTCGACGCGGCGACGGGCTGGCCATCGTGCGCCAGAGCCGCGCTCGCGACGGGGGAGCCGTAGTCGAACGCGAGGATCGGTCTCGAGACTCTCAGGTCGCTGAGTCTACCGACGACGCCGGGATAAACTTCCGAACCGTGCCCGCAGTAACCGAGCTGACGCCGATGCTCCGGCACTATCTGGAGCTCAAAGCGCGTCACCCGGATGGTTTCCTCTTCTACCGGATGGGCGACTTCTTCGAGCTCTTTTTCGAAGATGCCGTGCGGGCGGCGGGCCTGCTCGGCCTCACGCTCACCGCGCGCCAGAAGGGCACGGACAGCGAAGCCCCGATGTGCGGCGTGCCGCACCACGCAGTGGAGGGCTACGCGCGAAGGCTGCTGCGCGCGGGGCACAAGGTCGTGCTCTGCGACCAGGTCGAGGACCCCGCCCAGGCCAAGGGGCTGGTGCGCCGTGAAGTGACTCGGATTCTGACGCCGGGGACGCTCTCCGAACCTGGCTTACTCGAGCAGCGGGAGGAGGCGTTCCTCGCTGCTCTCCTCTGGGAGGAGAAGGTCGGTGCCCCAGGACCAATTGGGGGGAGTGGAGCGGCGGCGTTTCTCGACGTCTCGACCGGCACGTTCTTCGTCCGCCGCTTCGCCGACGAGAGTGAAGCGGTGACCGAGCTCGAAGCGCTGCGGCCGAAGGAGCTCCTCTGCGATCTGGCTAGCCTGCCTCCTGGCCTGGCGGGGTGGGTCGGCCGGCAGGAGCTCTGCCAGACCGCGTACGGTAGCCGCCTAGAGTCGTCCAACGCCGCCGCGGAGCGCCTGCGGAGGAGGCTCGGTTTAGGAACCCTCCGCGGACTCGGCCTCGTGGAGGGTGAGCCAGCGGTGCGGGCCGCCGCCGTGGCGCTCGCCTACGCCGAAGAGAATCAGCTCAGCGAGCTCTCGCACGTGCGCGACCTCGCGGTGCGCGAGCTCGGCGATCAGATGGTCGTCGACGGTACGACACTGGCCAACCTGGAGGTCTTTCGCAACGCTCGCGATGGAGGGGGCAGCGGGACTCTGGTGGAGCTTCTGGACCGCACGGTGACTGCCGCCGGCGCGCGGCTGCTCCGCGATTGGCTCCGTCGGCCGCTGCTCTCGGCCGCCGGCATCGCCGTCCGGCAAGACGCCGTGGCGGCGTTGATGGCGGAACCGGCGCGGCGGACAGCGGCTCGCCAGGAGCTGAAGCGGATCGGCGACTTCGAGCGACTCGCCGGCCGAGCGGTCGTCGGCGGGCTCTCGCCGCGCGAGGCCGCCGTGCTGCGCGACAGCCTGACGGCGGTGCCGACGCTCTTCCATGCGATCGCCGACCTGCCCAGCGAGCTTCTCGCCGACGCGGCGAGCACCGATCCACTCCTCTCCTTGGCGCGACGCCTGGCGGAGCAGCTGGTGCCGTCTCCGCCGGCGCAGCTCGACGAGGGGGGAGCGATCGCCGCCGGAGTCGACCGCGAGCTCGACGAGGTGCGCTCGCTGGTGCACGATTCGAAGCGCCACGTGGTGGCTCTCGAGCTGCGCGAGCGAGAGCGCACCGGGATCGCTGCGCTCAAGATCCGCTACAACCGGGTCTTCGGCTATTCGATCGAGATTTCGCGGGCGAGCGCGGCCCGAGCCGAGCCGCTCCCAACCGAGTACCGGCGCAAGCAGACTCTGATCAACGCCGAGCGCTACGTTACCGACGAGATCGAAACGCTCGCAGAGCGGATCCTCGAGGCCGAGGGGCGCGAGCGCGAGCTGGAGCGCCGGCTGTTCGCAGAGCTGCGCTCAGCGGTGGCTGTCGAGGCGGCGGGTCTGGCACGCCTGGCGCGCGCTATCGCCACCCTCGACCTCGTCGTCGGTTGGGCCGAGCTCGCGCTCGCCTCGCGCTACGTCCGACCGAACATCGAGGCCGCCGGCAGCGGGATCCGGATCGTGGAGGGTCGGCATCCGGTGGTCGAACGCGCGCTGGGCGAGCGTTTCGTGCCCAACGACTGCGAGCTCGACGCGGAGACGCAGACGATCGTCGTCCTGACCGGCCCCAACATGGGCGGCAAGTCGACCTATCTTCGCCAGGTGGCGCTCGTCACTCTGATGGCGCAGACCGGCTGCTTCGTGCCCGCCGCCTCGGCGACCATCGGGTTGGTCGACCGGATCTTCTCGCGCGTCGGCGCGAGCGACGACCTGGCGCGCGGTGAGTCGACCTTCATGGTCGAGATGATCGAGACCGCCAATATCCTGCGCTTCGCCACCCCCCGCAGCCTGGTGATTCTCGACGAGGTCGGGCGGGGTACGTCGACCTTCGACGGCCTCTCGCTAGCCTGGTCGATCGTCGAGTCGCTGCACGAGCGCGTCGGCGCCATGACGCTCTTCGCCACCCACTACCACGAGCTCACCGAGCTCGCCGAGCTCCTGCCGAGGGTGGTCAACCGGACAATGGCGGTACGCGAGTGGGAGGAGAAGATCGTCTTCCTGCGTCGAGTCGTGCCGGGCGCGGCCGACAAGTCGTACGGCCTGCACGTCGCGCGGCTGGCCGGCATTCCGGAGGCGGTGATCGCCCGCGCCCAAGAGGTGCTCGGCAACTTGGAGGCCAAAGAGTTCGACCCCGAGGGTCGGCCACGCAACGCCCGCGGAGCGGGTCTGGCGGCGCGACCCTCGCAGCTCCCGCTCTTCACCCCTCCCGAGGAGATCGTGGCGAAGCTGCTGCGCGAGGTCGATCTCGATAGGTTGACGCCGCTCGCGGCGCTGAATCTCATCGCGAGCTTGCAAGATCGCCTGAAATGAGAGGGGGGACCGTGCTGTTCGTCGGCTGCGGGGGGCCGAGCCTCTCCGCCGCGGAGCGGCGGATCGTACGTCGTGTCGCTCCTGCCGGCGTGGTCCTCCTGCCGCGAAACATCGTCGACGCCGAGCAGCTACTGTTGCTCGTCGCCGAGCTGCGCTCCCTGCTTCCCGGCCTCCTCCTGGCGCTCGATGCCGAGGGGGGACGTGTCGATCGCCTGCGCGACCTTGTCGGTCCGGCTCCCGCGGCTCACGCGCTCGCCGGCCGCGCCGCGAGCGCGGCCGGCCGGGCTGGACGGTGGATCGGAGAGGCGCTGCGCCACTTCGGATTCGATCTCGACTTCGCGCCGGTAGTCGATCTCGATCGCGGCCAGGCCGACAACGCACTCGAACGCCGCTCGTTCGGCTCGTCGCCGCGAGTGGTCGTCTCCCGCGCAAAGTCATTCCTGCGCGGGCTGCGCGCGGCCGGAGTCGGTGGCTGCCTCAAACACTTTCCCGGACTGGGCGGCGCCGGCGCGGACACCCACTTCGAGCCGTCACAGATCGGGCTAGCGGCGGCAGAGCTCGAGCTCGACCTCGCCCCTTTCCGTGCCCTGGCGCGAGAGGCGGGGGCGCTGATGGTTGGCCATGCGATCTACCCGACGCTCGATCCGCAGCGCCGACCGGCGAGCCTCTCGCCGCCTATCGCCACCGGCCTCCTGCGCACCGAGCTCGGCTTCCGAGGCGTCGCGCTTTCGGACGATCTCGAGATGGGCGCGCTGGCCCCTACCGGCGATCTCTCCGAGCGAGGGGAGGCCGCGCTCGTCGCCGGCTGCGACGGGCTGCTCTTCTGCCGCGAGCTCGACGCGGCACCCGATATCGCGGAGCGCCTAGGCCGTCCGCGGCTCGAGCTTCGCCTGCGCCAAGCCGAGAACCGACTGGTGTGCTGGCGGCGTCAGCTGCGAGCGGTTCGCCGCGCCGCCGGTGTGCCGCCCTCGCTGGCCACGATCCGCGCTCGGCTCGCCGCCCTCGACCGACCGGCTGTCGCTAGATGAGCCCGCGCGTCAGAACGGGATGTCGTCATCGGCGGCCGGCTCCGGACCGGGATAGCTGATCTCGGCATCGCTGCTCGGCGCTCCCGATCGAGCTCCACCCGAGCTGTCCCCGCGGCCGCCCAACATCTGGAAGTTCTCGCAGACGATCTCGGTGCGGTACTGCTTCTTGCCGCTCTCCTTGTCGTCCCACGACCGGGTCTGGATCCGCCCCTCGACGGCGATCATCTTCCCTTTGGTCAGGTACTGGGCGGCGATCTCGGCCTGCTTGCCGAAGCAGACGATGTTGTGCCACTCGGTGTCGTCCTTGCGGTTCCCCTCGCGGTCTTTGTAGCGCCGCGAGGTGGCTAGCGAGAAGTTGGTCACCGGCTGCCCGCTGGGCAGCGAGCGGCTCTCGGGATCGCGCCCCAGATTTCCTACCAGGATCACTTTGTTGACCATCGCCGTCCTCTCTCTCCGCGTTCGCCTGCAGGGCGAATCGCTATCATAGCGGCTCGTTCAGCCGAGCCCCTGAGTAAGAGAAGACGAAATCGGTGCGTCTAATCCTTCAGCGCGTGGCGCGGGCGCCGGTCGAAGTCGCCGGCGAGCAGGTCGGGGCCATCGATCGCGGCGAGCGGACTGTCGCCTCCGAGCGGGCCGATCGAGGCGAAGCGCAGCGGCGCCGGCATGAAACCGAGGACCAAGATCGCCAACGCGACTCCGGCTAGGCACTTGCGGAGCGGATCGAGAGGGGAGCTCTCGTCGTCGACCCGTGGGTGATGCATGCCAAGAAAGAGCACGAAAAGGCTGAAGATCCACCACCCGATCCAGACCGCCCCCAGCGCCACGATGCCTGCCCAGATCAGCCAGACGAGGGGGCGCTGGAAGCGGCCGACCAGGGCGTAGAGAAGGTGGCCGCCGTCCAAACGCGCTAGCGGGATGAGATTCAGCATCGTGGCGCAGAGCCCTACCCATCCTGCGAGCAGGAACGGATGCGGGTTCACCGTGGACCCTTCTGCGAGCTCGCCGTGCACGAGGTAGACCAGCGCTTCGACCAGCAGGCTGTCGCCGAGCTGCAATCGTGCGGTCGTGCTCTCCTCGGCGTGGGTCGTCATGCCGGAGACCGGCGGTGAGAGCGCCACACCGAGACAAAGAATCGGCAACAGAGCGAGAAAGCCGGCGATCGGCCCCCAGACTCCGACATCGAACAGCTCGCGCTTGGAGCGCATCGGCGAGCGGATGTGAATGAACGCTCCGAACGTTCCGAGACCGACCGGCGCAGGCAGGAAGAAGGGCGGCGACGTCGCCAGACGATGATGGCGGCAGGCCAGCCAGTGCCCCAGCTCGTGGCAGAGCAGGATGAACAGCGTCGGGAGAGCAAAGAGCACTCCGGGGATCAGAAGATCGCGATCGTTCCAGACCCGCCGCACCGTGTGGCGCGAAAGGATCGGATCGAGATCGGTCACCGTGTCGGCGCGCAGCAACACGGTCCAGGCGCCCCCGAGCGTGATCGTCGAAAAGAGGGTGAGGGCGAAGAGGACGAGAGCCAGTCCGACGCTCCATCCCGACAGCCGAGCGGCCGGGGGTGGGGAGAGCGCGGAGAAGACCGAAGTAGAACGCAGGCGAGGGGACCGGTTGAGCCGGTCAGAGGTTCTTGAGGTCCTTGCCAGGCTTGAAGCGCACGGTTCTGCCGGGAGTAATGGCAACCTCGACTCCGGTCTTCGGGTTTCGCCCGACTCCCTTCTTGCGATCGCGTACCTGGAAGACTCCGAAGCCGCGCAGCTCGATGCGCCGGCTAGCGCAGAGCGCCGTTTTCATCGAGTGGAAGATGGTGTCGACGGCCTCGACCGCCTTGATCCGCGGGACGTTCGAAAGCTCCGCCACGCGGTTGACGATGTCCGCCTTGATCATCGCTCGTTGGGCCTCGCGGCGAGACTACGCAAGCACCGGTGCCCTGTCAACGAATCCTCGGGCTCGACGCCGCTCATGCGTGCTGCGTCTTCTGCCGCAGGACTGCGAGCTCGAACGCCAGCGCCGCCTTCGTTGCGAGGCGCTCGAACTCCTTCACGACCTCAGGCTCGAACTTCGACTCCTGGCGCGTCATCACGAGCGCGGCTGCCAAGCGATTTCGCGCCCGCAACGGCAGGGCGAGCAGGTCGGCGGCGGAGTTGGTTTCGAGGAGCGAGCGAATCTCGGCGTGCGACGGCAGCGCGGCGAGCTCGCCGCGAAGCAGCCCGCCACCGTCGCGAAAATCGCGCACGAACGAAGGCTGTTCGAGACGGATCGAGAAGGCGCCGGCCAGCTCCTCGTCGCCCTCGGGTCCGAACCCCATCCAGCCGGTGGCCTCGTTACGACGAACCATGAGGAGCAACGCGAAGGAGCAGCGGCCGCGCGCGAACGCGATCAGCGCGCGGCCAATGTCGTCGCGCTCGGCGAAGCGGAGCAGTTGCTCCTCAGCCTCGAGGAAGGAGAGTAGTGGCGGGTGGGAGGGCAGCAGAGCCGCAAGCGGCGAGGGCGCGGCCGGTGGAGATGGTGCCTGAGGCGGTGCCTGAGGCGGTGCCTGAGGCGGCGCCTGAGGCGGCGCGACCGGTAGCGGTGCTGGCAGTGGCAGCGGCCTGGGCGGTACGGGAGTCGGGAGGTCGAATGGGCTGGGTCGCGCCGGCGACGAGCCCCCGGGTCCCTCTGCTTCCGAAGGCGCCGGCATTTCGAGCCGAGGAAGCTCGGCTTGAAGCGCCGGCTGGTCCGAGGCGATCGGCTCGCGCGACCAGAGAAATCGCGCTCGATTCAGCCGATCGAGCAGCTTGACGAAGCGGTCTGGAACCTCGACGCTGTAGAACTTTCCGAGCGCTTCGAGGATTCGGACCTCGGTGGCGATCTGAGGCCGCACTCGGCGCCCGCTCACGAAGGCGAGGTCGTCGAGCGCGCCGAGATCGCGCGGGTCCCGCATTGCTACGGTCAGCTGCGTCCCGCTGGCGCGCAGAGGCACTGCGAACCGTTTCCTCGCCACCTTCTCCGGCACCAACTTGAGAATCTCTTCCGGGATCGTGCGCAGATCCTCTGGGGCCGTGAACGGTACTTTCTGCTGATCGGAGAGCACGTGGAGCAGATCGTCCTCGCTGATGGCGTCGAGATCGAGCAGGGCGGTTCCGAACCGGCCGCCAGCCGTGCGCTGTAATCGGAGGGCGCGCATGAGGATGTCTCGGCCCAACTGGCCGCGGGCCTCGAGGAGATCGCCGAGCTTCGGTTGAGTGCTCTTGGAGAGCTTCATCTCGACTCACAACTCGTTGAATCGGAATCGCTTTACTCGCTCGACATCCTACTGGCCGAGCGTCCGCCTGTAAAGGAAAAGGCAGCTATGATTCAGAGCATGAGGCGCTGGGTCTTCCTTCTCGCGGCGCTGACCGGTTCGGCCTCGCTCGCCTCTGAGCAACAAGACGACAGCCCGGCGCTACGTTACCTCCTGGCCGGCACGCTGCGCGCCGAAGGCGACGCCGCGGCGGCGCTCGCCGAGCTCGAGCGAGCGGTGGCTGCGGCTCCGACGGAGCCTTACCTCGAGCTCGAGCTGGCGCGCTACCTCCTCGAGCTCGGGCGGCTCGACGAGGCGAGCCAGGCCGCGAGCCGGGCCCTCCTCGCGATGCCCGGCGAGCCCGACGCGCTGCGGCTCCGAGGTCGCATCGAAATGGCGCGCAGCGAGCGCGATCCCGCCGCGCTCGGCGCGGCGCGCGCCGCTTTCGAAGAGCTGCGCAAGCGATCCCCAGACGACGTCGAGCTGCTCGTCTCCCTCGCCCAGATCTATCTCGCTGGCGGCCAGGCTCGACTCGCGACCGAGCTCCTCGACGAAGCGGTGCGCCTGCGTCCCGGCAACGGCTGGATTGAATCTTTGCGCTCTAGAGCGCTCGGCGCGGGTGGCGATACGGCGGCGGCCGAGGAGATCCAACGCGAGCTGCTGCGTCGCGATGCGGCAAATCTCGCGGCGCGCTTCGAGCTCGTCGAAAGGCTTGCCCGTCGGGGTGAGAACGCCGAGGCCGTCGCTATCTTGGAGGAGTCTCCCGCTGCTCAGCGTGAGCGGGTCGACGTGCGCGAACGGCTCGCTCGACAGCTCTTTCTCGCCGGCGACGCCGAACGAGCTCTGCCGCTTGCCGAGGGCGTCGTCTCCGAGCGCCCCGACCTGGTCTCGGGACGCTTGCTCCTGGCGCGAATCGGCGCCGCTCTTGGTCGCTTCGCGGAAGCGGAGTCGGTGCTCGAGCCGCTGGCACCGCGCGCTGCAGAAGAGGCGCAGATCGCCGAGCTCCTGGTTCGCATCCGGGAAGGGCGCGGCGACTACCGCGGTGCGGCGCAGGTGCTCGAGGAGCGCCGCGACGGGTACGAGCGCGCCGGACAGGCGAGCCTGGCGGCGGCCACAGCGCTCGATCTGGCGCGGCTCGCTCTGCGCGCCGGAGAGAACGCGGAGGGGGCTCGGCTGGCGCGCCAGCTGGCAGAGGCTTCCGACCAGCGCATCGCCGAGGCCGGCCTGCGGCTCGCAGCGCGCGCTCTGGTTGCGGAAGGTCGCGTCGAGGAGGCGCTCGAGCTCGCGTCGGAAACCGACCCGTTGCGCTCCGAATTGGCTACCCTCAAGCTCGACCTCCTTCTCGCGGCGCGACGATTCGACGACGCGGCGCTCGAACAGAAGCGGCTGCTGGGGGCGATGCCGTCTGGCGAGCTCGCGGTGGGCGCGACGCTGCATGAGTGGGGGAGATGCGCGGCCGCGGCGCCGCTTCTCGAAGTGGCGCGGCAGGAGTTTCCGGATTCGATCGAGGCGACCTTTCGGCTCGCCTCCTGCTACGAGCGGCTCGGCCGAGTCGACGCGGCCGTGGCGCTCTTCAGGGAGCTGGTGAGTCGCGTTCCCCGTCTTGCTCCGGCCCTCAACTATCTCGGTTACGTCTGGATCGAGCGCTCCGAGAATCTGGAGGAGGCGGTGGGCCTGGTTCGAGAGGCGGTACGGATCGAGCCCGACAACGGTGCCTACGTCGATAGCCTTGGCTGGGGTTACTTCAAGCTCGGAGCGTTCGACAACGCAGTCCGCTACCTCGAGCGAGCGGCGCGGCTCTTGCCGAGCGATGCGACGATCCAAGAGCATCTGGGCGATGCGCGCGCGGCGCAAGGCGATGCCGATGGAGCTCGGTCTGCCTATCGCCGCGCCATGGAGCTCGGTCACGCCGAAGCGGAGGAGCTGTCGAGGAAGTTGGCCAACCTCTCCGGAGAGTCCTGACCTGCGCGGCAGCGGATTGCTCTCGGGAGCGCTCTTGTGCGGCGCGCTCCTTCTCACGAGCGGTTGTCGGAGCGCCAGGCCGGCACCGTTGGAGAGTGCGGCCGAGCCGCAGGGCCTCGCCGAGGAGGCGCTCCCGTGGCAGCACCTCTTTCGGGTGGAGGCCGAGACGGAGGGCGAGCGAACCGCCTTCCGTTTGACGCTCCGGCGCTGGAGCCGAGAGCGGTTCGAGCTCACCGCCACCGATCTCATCGGACGCCGGCTCTGGCGCATCGAGATCGACGGCGCCCGTGGGCGATTCTCGAGCTCTAGCGGCGACGCCGGCTGCTGGTTCGCGGCCGATCTCCCGATCGCACTACCGCAGCTCGAGCTTCCGCTCGCGGCCCGAGCGCTGCCTTCGGTGCTGCTCGGCTCCCTGCCGGAGGAGCCGAACAGCAGCGGGCAGGATGCGCTGCTGTCGCGTGACGGCTCTTTCGCTTTCGTGGGCGTCGACGGTCGGAGGTGGCAGGTCGAGCGCCGCGGCGGCGAGCTCCTCGCTTGGCGTCTCGAGGGCGATCAAGCGGCGTCGGTGACTTGGCAAAGGCAGGGCGACAGGTTTCGCCTAGAGTTGCCGGCACGCGGAGTGGGGCTCGTTTGGCGACCGGCCGCCGGCGGGAGGCTGACCTTGCCACCGCGATCTCTCGCCGCTCCGGAGGTCAGCGCATCGAGCTGTCGAGATGTCGACCTTTCGTAGCTTCGCCAAACTCAATCTGCATCTCGAAGTCGTGCGGAGGCGACCGGACGGCTTCCACGACCTCCGCACCCTCTTTCAGACGATCGATCTCGCCGACACGATCGAGCTCGAGTCGACCGTCTCGCCGGCTCGCCGGATCGAGCTCGAAGTTCTCGGCGCGGTGCTGCCGACCGACGAGTCCAATCTGGCGGTGCGTGCCGCCCGCATCTTTCTCGACGCTTGGGAGCGCGGAGGGCGCGGAGTTCGGATCCGGCTGCATAAGCGGATCCCGATCGGGGGCGGGCTCGGGGGCGGCAGCGCGAATGCCGCGACGGTTCTTCTCGGCCTATCGACGCTTTGCGAGCGCCCGGTCGACCCCGAGTGGCTCGCCTCCGCCGCCCGTGAGATCGGCGCCGACGTGCCGTTCTTCCTGCTGGGAGGGACGGCGCTCGGGCTGGGTCGCGGAGACGAACTGGTCGCGCTCGAAGACCCCGACAGCGGATCCGAGGAGATCTGGCTAGCGATTCCGCCCTGGCGGACGGCGACGCGGGACGTCTTCTCAGCCCTTGCAGCGCCACCCGAGAATTCGGCGCCCGATCCTCGCATCGAGGCGGCCCGACTGGGTCGGAGAGCGCGCACTGTCGCGGACTGGATCGGCCGCAACGACCTCGAGGAGCCCGCCTTTCGGATCCGCCCGGAGCAGGGCGCGTTGTATACTGCGCTGACCCGATCAGGGGCGCGGAAGGTGCGGATGTCGGGGAGCGGATCGACGCTCTTCGCGCTCTTCGACGATCGGGAGACCGCGCGGGGAGCAGCCGCCGAACTACCGTCGGGAACTGTCTGGCAGCGAGTTTCGACGCTCGGCCGGGCCGCCTGGCAAAGGGCGAGCGGCTTCGAAACGGTCGCAGGAGGACGCTAAGTTGGAGATCACTCACGTGCGGGTGTTCCGGGTCGAAGACGAGAAGCTCAAGGCCTACGTTTCGGTGGTCCTCGATAGCTGCTTCATGGTCAACGACATTCGCGTCGTGCGCGGGAAGGACGGCCTCTTCATCAGCATGCCGAGCCGCAAGAAGCGCAACGGCGAGTTCAAAGATGTTGCGCATCCCGTGAATCAGGAGACGCGCGATCGATTCGAGGAGCGAATCCTGGCCGAGTATCGTGCCCTCGAGACAGGAGTAGCAGCGGTTCCGCAGATTTCGCCGCCGCTCGCGCTGCCGCTCGAGTCCGCAGATGCGGCCGGCACGCTCGAGCAGATCGAACGCCGACACCTGGACGATCGCTTCTGGGGAGTGGTCTGAGCGGCGCGCGCTCGGGGAGACGAACGAATGGGGCGTCGCCAAGCGGTAAGGCAGCGGACTTTGGATCCGCCATTCGGAGGTTCGAATCCTCCCGCCCCAGCCATGCGCTCGGGAGGCGGGTGGTGGGCCGTAGCCCGTCGGGAAGAGCTGTCGCCGTGAAGGGGAACTCGGTCGCCTACGGCGGGATCAAGATCTTCGGCGGACGGGCGCACCCGGCGCTGACCCGCGAGATCTGCGACTACCTCGAGCTTCCGCTCGGGCGCTCGTCGGCCCATAACTTCTCCGACGGCGAGACGTTCTGCCAGATCGACGAGAACGTGCGCGGCTCCGACATCTTCATCGTCCAGCCGACCTGTAGCCCAGTGAACGAGAACCTCATCGAGCTGCTGATCATGCTCGACGCCTTCAAGCGTTCGTCGGCGTCG
Organism: uncultured Thermoanaerobaculia bacterium; assembly: GCA_964590905.1. Lineage (GTDB taxonomy): Bacteria > Acidobacteriota > Thermoanaerobaculia > Multivoradales > JAGPDF01 > JACTMI01. Next base: position 46,781 of record CAZPYU010000008.1, on the reverse strand, counting down.
CGGGTCACAGCGGTGCTGCCGTACTACGGCTACGCGCGCCAAGACAAGAAGGATGCGCCGAGGGTACCGATCACCGCCAAGCTGGTGGCCGACCTCATCTCGCGCGCCGGCGCGGACCGCGTCTTGACCCTGGATCTCCACGCCGCGCAGATCCAGGGCTTCTTCGACGTGCCGGTCGACCACCTCTTCGCCGCTCCGGTGGTCCTCGATGCGCTGCGCGAGATGAACATCCCCGATCTGGTCATCGTCTCGCCCGACGCCGGTGGCGTCGAACGCGCGCGCGCCATCGCCAAACGCCTCGAGGTCGGGCTGGCGATCGTCGACAAACGCCGCACGGCTCCCAACGTCGCCGAGGTGATGCGGATCATCGGCGACGTCGACGGCCGCAATGCGTTGATCCTCGACGACATCATCGACACCGCCGGCACGCTCAGCAAGACCGTCGAGGCGCTCAAGGAGAGCGGCGCCAACAGGGTTCTCGCGGCGGGCGTGCACGGCGTCCTCTCCGGCCCGGCGCTCGATCGGATCGAGAAATCGCCGGTCGAGATGGTGCTGGTTACTAACACCACCCCGATGGAGGAGAAGCTCCAGCGCACCTCGAAACTACGCGCCCTGTCGGTCGCGCCGCTCCTGGGCGAGGCGATCCGTCGCATTCACGAGAACAGCTCCGTCTCCTCGCTCTTCGTCTGACTTCACACTCTCCGAAAGAGAACGCCATGTCCGAAGCGACCATCGAAGTCCTCCGCCGCGACCAGATCGGTTCTGCGGCGAGCCGCCGCCTGCGCGGCCGAGATCTCATTCCGGCCGTCCTCTACGGCGGCGAGCGGGAGCCGGTCGCCATCCAAGTGCCGCGGCGCACGCTGCTCGAGCTGTTCAAAAAGGGTGGCCACGAGAACCGGATCTTTCTGCTCCGCTTGGCGGGGACGGATCAGAGCCGCCACGCGATGATCCGCGACCTACAGGTCAACCCAGTCACCAGCGAAGTCTCGCATCTCGATTTCCAGCGCATCGCGATGGATCGAAAGCTGCGGGTCAAGGTGCACATCGAGCTCCAGGGCATCCCGCACGGCGTCAAGACGGAGGGAGGCATCCTCGATTTCGTGACCCGCGAGCTGGAGATCGAATGCTTGCCTGCGGCGATTCCGGCCGCGATTTCGGTCGACGTCTCGGAGCTTCAGATAGGGCAGCATCTCGAAGCGCGGCAGATCGAGCTCCCAGCGAACGTCGTCTACCTCGGCTCGCCCGAGGCAGTGATCGCCTCGGTCAAGCACGCGCGCGCCGAAGAGGTGGCGACACCGGTCGCGGTGGCGCCCACCGAGGCGGCGGCCGAGCCCGAGGTCGTGGCGCGGGGCAAGAAGGAGGAGGCGAAGGAGTCCTGATCCCGCAACGCCTGGTTGTCGGTCTCGGGAATCCCGGTCAGCGCTACCGCAACAGCCGACACAACCTCGGCTTCGCCGTCGTGGAGCGCCTAGGCGCGAAGCTGGGCGCGGGCGGGAACTGGGACGAGTGCGGAGCTGTCGTGGCGAGCGCCGGCGAAACGCTGCTGGCACGGCCCACCCTGTACATGAATCGCAGCGGCTGGGCGATCGCCTGTCTCGCCGATCATTACGCTCTGACCCCGGAGCACTGCCTGGTGGTCTACGACGACGTGGCTCTGCCGCTCGGTCGTGTCCGGCTGCGCGCATTCGGCAGCCCCGGCGGCCATCGCGGTCTGGAGTCGATCGTCGAGAATCTCGAGTCGGAGAGCGTCCCCCGACTGCGTCTCGGGATTCGGCCGCCGGCTCCGGCCGAGCTGCCGACCGACCTCTCGGAGTTCGTGCTAGCGCCCTTTGCTGTCGAGGAGCTCGACGAGGTCGAGCGCTTGATCGAACGAGGCGTCGCCGCCGCGGCGAGCTGGTGCAGCGACGGCATCGAAGCGACGATGAACCGCTTCAACGGCTGACCGACCGCAGCCGCAGCCGGCACGGCCTGGCGCCGGACCTCGGCTTGGGCTAGACTGCCATCGAGGTCGGCGAGAGAGCCGGCCCAGCGGATCGGAAGCTCGACCCGCCCACCTCTCTGTTCCACCCGACAGGAGTGGGACCTAACGGCCAGAGGGAGGCCAGATGCGAACGTACGAATTGGCGATTGTCGCCGATCCCCGACTTACCGACGAGGAGTTCGTTACCCTCGTCGACGACACCAAGCAGCTCATCTCTACCCGCGGTGGCGAGTGTGTGCGCGAGGAGAGCTGGGGCAAGCGCAAGCTCGCCTATCCGATCTCGAAACTCACCGAGGGGCGCTACACCTTCCTGCACCTTCAGGTCGAGCCTGCCAAGGCGGCGCTGCTGGCGGAAGTCGAGCTGCGCCTCAAGCAGAACGAGAAGATCCTCCGCTTCCTGACGGTGCGCACCGATCAGGATCTCAAGCGCGCCATCGGCCGCACCAAGCCGGGTCAGCCGATCCGCACTATTTACTCGGAACCGGCCGAACCGATCCGCGAAGTCCTCGTCGAGGAGGAGTGACCATGCCGCCGCGCTTTCGATCGGGGCAGAAGGGCAAGAAGCCGGCAGCGAAGAAGAAGTCTTTCTTCAAGCGCAAGAAGATCTGTCGCTTTACAGCCGAGCACATCGAGTACATCGACTACAAAGACGTGCGGCTGCTCCAGCAGTACATTCTCGAGCGCGCCAAGATTCTCCCTCGCCGTATTTCGGGAACGAGCGCTCGCCATCAGCGCATACTGCAGTCCGCCATCAAGCGGGCTCGCCATCTGGCGCTGCTCCCTTACACGAGCGACTGAAGAGGAGCGCGTCATGAAAATCATTCTGCTCAGCGACCTGCGCCAGCGCGGGCAGCGCGGACAGGTCGTGGAGGTCCGCCCCGGCTACGCGCGGAACTTCCTGCTCCCCCAGGGACTGGCGCTCGAGGCGACGCCCGGGAACCTGAAGGTCTTCGCACAGGAGAAGAAAAAGATCGAGGCCAAGCACCTCGCCGGTCGGCAGCAGGCGGCCGAGCTGGCGGCGCGTTTCGAGGGCGTTCGCATCGTATTGAAGAAGCGGGCGACCGAGACGGGAGCGCTCTACGGCTCGGTGACCGCGAGCGAGGTGGTCGAAGCGCTGGCCGCGAAGGGGATCGAGATCGATCGGCGTCGGATCGATCTGGCGGGCGGTATCCGCGCCCTCGGCGATCACGTGGTGCGCATCGAGCTGCACTCCGATCTGGTCGCCGAGCTCGCCCTCACGGTCGAGGCCGAAGAGTAGGCGAGTGCCGGCCGGCGACGCTGCCGACGAACCGAGGCGCGAAACGCCGATCGAGCGTTTCGTCGACGAACCGACACGCGATCTGGCCGACTGGCGGGGGCTCTGGAACGCCGATCGCCGTTTCCCGATCCGCAGCCATCGCGGTCTTCTCGGCCGGCTCGTCGTTTTCGCCAAGCGCCTTCTTCGCCCGCTGATCGCGGCCCCGCAAGCCGATCTCTGGGAGCGCCAACGGATCTTCAATCTGATCCTGCTCGAGTACCTGCAGCGGGGGGAGGATCTCCGGCGCGTCGTTCTAGAGGCCCATGCCGAAAAACTCGGCTATCTCGATGCCCAGCTGGACTTGCGTGTCGGTCAACTCGAGCGCGAGCATTCGGCGCGGCTGAACCACCTGGAAGCGGTCTGGCGCGAAGGGCTGGCCGACGTGATGGGCCACAACGACGCGCTCTTCGCGCGCGTCGACCAGAAGGTGGACCGGCTCCAGCGCGAGACCCGGGAAGTCTGGTCGCGGCTCGGTTCGGCGCTCGCGGTCGCCGAGCGCGAAGGTGCGACCGCGCTCTCGCGCGTACGCGAAGAGCACTCCTACCTCGAGCTCGAGAACCGCTTTCGCGGAACCGAAGAGGAGATCGCCGACCGCATCGCCCCGTACCTCGAGCTGCTGCGCGGGCGCGGGGAAGTTCTCGATCTCGGCTGCGGGCGCGGCGAGGCGCTGGCGCTGTTTCGTTCTGCCGGAATTCCGGCCCGAGGTATCGACGCCTCGGCGGCGATGGTGGAGGAGTGCCTCCGCAAGGAAGTAGCAGCCGAGCGTTCTGATCTCCTCGACGGCTTGGCGGCGGCGCAGCCCGAATCGTTGGGCGGAGTGGTCTCGTTTCACGTCGTCGAACATCTGCCCCCCGAAGCGATCGATCGCCTTGTACGGCTGGCGCACCGGGCGCTGAAACCGGGGGGCGTACTCATTCTGGAGACTCCGAATCCGCTTTCGCTGGTGGTAGCGGCGCGCAACTTCTGGATCGACCCTACTCATCGCCGTCCGGTCCATCCCGAGACGCTCTCCTGGATCTTTCGTCAAGCCGGCTTTGACCCTGTGGAGAGGCTGGAGTTTCGGCCGTTCGCGGCTTCGGAGCGGCTGCCCGAGATCGAGCTCAAGTTGCTGCCGGAGCCGCAGCGCGCGCTGGCGCACCAGGTGAATGGACTGCGCGACAGGCTCGACGAGCTCCTCTTCGGGGCGCAGGATTACGCGCTGGTCGGCACCAAGCCGGCGCGCTGATCCGCTCAGTCGCCGGCGGCCTCCTCGGCGGCATCGTCCGCGGCCGCCTGTTCAGCTATCGCAATCGCGAGCTCGCTGGGCATGCTCTCGCCCTCGCGCGGCGAGTAGAACGGCAGCTGCTGCGGCCACGGCAGCCCGGCGATCGTCTCTGCCCGGGCTGTCCAGGGCCGCCCCGGGGCGGAGCCGGCGAGGAAAGCCTCCTGGAAAACCCGCGGTGCGCCCGGGGCGGCGGCAAGGCCAGTGCGCGGCTCGATGGCCCGCAGCTCGACTCCCGCCGCCAGCGGGAAGCGCTCGTCTTTGACGATCCAGCCGTCGCGGATTCCGCTCTCGGCGATCTGGCGCCAGATCGGTAGCGCCGCTTCGGCACCGGTCATCTTCTTGCCGATCGTCTTCTTCTGGTCGAACCCGACCCAGGTCAGGATGGTCATCCGGGGCGTGAAGCCGACGAACCAGGCGTCGGTGTAGTCGTTGGTGGTTCCTGTCTTGCCGGCGATGGCGACCGGCAGGTCGGCGATCGAGCCGGCGGTACCGCGATCGACAACCCCTTCGAGCACGTGCGTCAAGAGCGAGGCGACCGCGGGGTCCATCGCTTTCGCCGCTTCGACGCGGTGGCGGGAGAGGATGACGCCGTTGCGCCGGCGCACCTCGGCGGTGAAGTAGGGGCGCACCCAGACCCCCTGGTTGCCGATCGCCGCGTAGGCCGCCGCCAGCTCGAGCGGCAGGAGGTCGGCGGAGCCGAGCGCCAGGCTGGGATAGGGAGGGAGCGGCGACGAGACCCCGCAGCGCCGCGTGAACTGGACGATGCGATCGACTCCCACCAGATCGAGGAGTTTGACCGAAGTCAGGTTGACCGAGTGCTCGAGCGCCCGCCGCAACGTCAGGATGCCGTAGTACTTGCGATAGTAGTTGCGCGGCGAATAGCTCGGTAGCCCATCGGCTCCGACGAACACCGCCGGCGCATCGAACAGCGTGTCGGCGGGGGTGAAGCCGCTCTCGAAGGCGGCACCGTAGACGAACGGCTTGAAGGCCGAGCCGATCTGGCGTTGCGCCTGGGTGGCGCGGTCGAACTTGTTGCGGTTGAAGTTCCAGCCTCCGACCAGGGCGCGCACGGCTCCGCTCGCCGAGTCGAGCACGATCGCGGCGCCCTCCAGGAGCGGTTCCTGGGCGAGCGACCAGAACGGCGGAGCCTCCCGCTTGGTGAGCGGTGGGGCGAAGCGAAACCAGGCGAGATCGCCCGGGCGCAGGAGCTCCGAGACTGCCCGCCGATTCGTCCACGCGATCCCCTCCGCGTCGAGAAAGATTTCGCCGGACGGCGTCGCGACGCGAGCGGCGCGGGCGCTGCTCTCCACGACCACTCCAGGGCGCCAGGTCTCGGGATCGGGATTGGTTCCGGCGAGCTGCGCGATCTCCTGCGGTGGCAGGTCGAGGCGCTGCCCGCGCGCGATCGGTCCGCGGTAGCCGCGCCGGCGGTCGAGCCGCAGCAGCCCGTCGCGCAGCGCGTCCTCGGCGGCACGCTGTACCGCCGGGTCGAGCGTCGTCGTCACCAGCAGCCCTTCGCCGTAAAGGCGTTCAGTGCCGAAATCGCGCTCCAGCTCCTGCCGGACCTCCTCGGCGAAGTAGAGCGCGGTCTCGCGAGCGGCCTGCCGCACCGCGAGCTGCAGCGGCTCCGCGGCGGCGGCGGCGTACTCTTCCCGGGTCAGAAAGCCTTCTTCGACCATTCGTCGTAGGACGTAATCGCGGCGCGCTACGACCTTTTTCGGGCTGCGCAGCGGGCTGTAGTCGCTCGGCCGTTGCAGAATGCCGGCGAGCGTCGCGGCCTCGACAACGGTGAGCTCGTCCACGCCGTGGCCGAAGTAGTCGCGCGCGGCGGCTTCCATGCCGTAGTTGCCGTGACCGAGAAACGAAAGGTTGCAGTAAAGCGTCACGATCTGCTGCTTGGAGAGCCGCTTCTCTAGCTCCACCGCGAGAACGGTCTCGCCGATCTTTCGATCCCAGGTCTTCTCGCGACGCCCCATCAGCTCGCGAGCCAACTGCATGGTGATCGTCGAGGCCCCCTGGGCGCGCTCGCCGCGGCTGAAGTTGACCCAGACTGAGCGCACGATGCCGAGCGCGTCGACGCCTCCGTGCCGAAAGAAGTCGGCATCTTCGGCCGCTAGGACCGCGTTCTGCAACACCTGTGGCAGCTTCCCCTCCTCGATCAGCAGCCGCCGTTCGCGGGCATAGGTGGCGAAGACCGCCCCTTCGCGGTCCAGCAGGTGGGTGATGAGCTGTGGCCTGAATCGGGCATAGCCGTCGAGCTGCGGCACGCGGACGGCGGTCGCGACCGCGACTCCGACCATGCAGCCGGCCAGCGCGGCGATCAGAACAGCGAGCGCGAAGCGACGTAGTACGGGCGGTCTAGGAGGCGGGCGGAGCGCGAATCCGCCGGTGCGAGAGCGCTGGACCGGAGGATCGCTGACGTTCACGGAGCGATTATAAGATCGGCGCTTGCCTCACGACCCCTTTTCGCCCCCCCCGCCGCCCCCTTCGAGTGGGCCACCACCGCCGCCCATCGGGCGTCCGTTCAGCCCCGAGCCCCGACCGATCGCCAGCGGCTGCTCGCGCCCGCTCCTGATCGGCTGCGGCATCTTGGTCGTGCTGTTTGGAATCGTCGCGATCGTCTTCGTCGCCAAAGCGAAGGATCTCCTCTCTTGGACCCTGCGACAGGTCCAGGAGCAAGTGGTCGAAGCGCTACCGAGCGACGTAACGTCCGAGGAGCGTGCTCGGCTCGATCGCGGCTTCGAGGCCGCGACGGCCAAGATCCAGGCCGGCCAAATCGAGACCCCGGCGCTCTACGCGTTGCAGACCCAACTCACTTCGGCGGCGGAGAAGTCGCAGCGGCGCGCGCTGACGCGCGACGACGTACTCGACCTGCTCTCTGCCCTGGAACGAGTGGGAGGGCTGCTGCCCGCGCCCGGCGCGGGCCAACCGTCGGATTCGTAAGCGGCGCCGGCGACTCCGTCGACGTGACCGATCGCTTTCGACTCGTCTCGCCGTTCGAACCCGAGGGGGACCAGCCGCAGGCCATCGCCGCGCTTCTCGGCGGACTCGAGCGCGGCGAGCGCGAACAGGTACTGCTTGGAGTGACCGGCTCGGGCAAGACCTTCACGATCGCCAAAGTCGTCGCGGCGGCGAACCGCCCGACTCTCGTCCTCTCGCACAACAAGACCCTCGCCGCCCAGCTCTACCAGGAGTTTCGAGCTTTCTTCCCGGAGAACGCCGTCGAGTACTTCGTCTCCTACTACGACTACTACCAACCGGAGGCGTACGTACCCCAGTCGGATACCTACATCGAGAAGGAGTCGACGATCAACGAAGAGATCGACCGCCTCCGCTTGCGCGCGACCAAGGCGCTGCTCGAGCGTCGCGACGTCCTCGTCGTCGCCTCGGTCTCCTGCATCTACGGCTTGGGATCGCCGGAGACGTTCTACGGCATGCTGAATTTTTTTGAAGTCGGAGACACCTCGGGTATGGATCACGCCCTGGCGCGGCTCGCCGAGATGCAGTACACGCGAACGCCGCTCGACCTCTTTCACGGTGCCTTCCGCGCCCGCGGCGACGTGCTCGAGATCCTGCCCGCCTACGAGGATCGCGCCGTGCGTGTCGAATATTTCGGTGACGAGATCGAGCGGATCGTGCGATTCGATGCGCTCACCGGCAATGTGCTCGAGGAACTCGACCGCGTCGCGGTCTATCCCAAGACGCACTACGTCACGCCCAAGGAGCGGCTGTTGCAGGCCGTCGGCACGATCCGAGAGGAGCTGCGCGAGCGATTGGAGGAGCTCGAGCGGCAGGGGAGCCTGCTCGAGCGACAGCGCCTTGAGCAGCGCACCCTCTTCGATCTCGAGCTGCTGCGCGAGGTCGGGTACTGCCACGGGATCGAGAACTACTCACGCCACCTCTCTGGTCGCGCGCCGGGCGAGCCCCCGCCAACGCTCTTCGACTACTTTCCGCGGGACTTCCTGCTGGTCTTGGACGAGAGCCACCAGACCGTGCCGCAGGTGCGCGGCATGTACCACGGAGATCGTTCGCGCAAGGAAACGCTCGTCCAGTTCGGCTTCCGGCTGCCGTCGGCGCTCGACAATCGACCGCTGACTTTCGAGGAGTTCGATGTGCGCGTCGGGCAGCGGATCTACGTCTCCGCCACTCCGGCAGCGTTCGAGCTCGAACGGAGCGGTGGCGTCGTGGTGGAGCAATTGATCCGCCCTACCGGCCTCGTCGACCCCGAGGTCGAGCTGCGCCCGGCGAAGGGTCAGGTGGACGACCTGCTCGGCGAGATCCGCAAGGTGTTGGCGCGGCAGGAGCGCGTCCTGGTCACTACCCTAACCAAGCGGATGGCAGAGGAGCTGACCCAATACCTCTCCGAGTGCGGCATCCGGGTGCGCTACCTGCACAGCGACATCGAGACCCTGGAGCGGATCGAGATCATTACCGGGCTGCGGCGCGGCGACTTCGATGTCCTGGTTGGAATCAATCTCCTGCGCGAGGGTCTGGACCTCCCTGAGGTCTCGCTGGTGGCGGTTCTCGACGCCGATCAGGAGGGCTTTCTGCGCAGTGGGACCGCCCTGATCCAGACCGCCGGACGAGCGGCCAGGAACCTCAACGGCCGCGTCATCCTGTATGCCGACCGCGAAACCGATTCGATCCGTCGCATGCAGACCGAGACGACGCGGCGACGCGAGCATCAGGAGCGCTTCAACCGCGAGCACGGGATCGAGCCGCGCTCGATTCTGAAGGAGATCCACTCGCCGCTCGTCGCCCTCTCCGACCTCGACTACCCGAAGGAGATCCGGCCGCGCCGGCTCGAGGTCGCCGATCGCCCCGAGCTGCCGCTCGCCGAACAGATCGCGAAACTCGAAAAAGCGATGAAGGATGCCGCCAAGCGCCTCGAATTCGAAGAAGCCGCCGAGCTCCGCGACAAGATCCGCGACCTCAAGGAGCTCCAGGTCTACGCCGGCTGAGCTCCGCCGCACGGCTCGAACTCGGGCTACGATCGCGGGGTGAGCGGGGAGGGTGCTGCCAGCCTGCGGGAGAGGGTCTCGGCGCTGCCGGAAGAGCCGGGGATCTACTTCTTCCTCGATGGGCGCGGCAAGACGCTCTACGTCGGTAAGGCGAAGTCGCTGCGCAAGCGGGTGGCGAGCTATCTCTCGCGCGAGCTCGAGCCGCGGCTGACGGAGATGATCGCCGCCGCGGTGGATGTCGACTACCTCGTCGCCAGCTCCGAGCGCGAGGCGCTGCTGCTCGAGAACAACTTCATCAAGAAGCGGCAGCCGCGCTTCAACGTCCTGCTGCGCGACGACAAGACCTATCCCTACCTCAAGCTGACCAAGGAGCCGTGGCCGCGCCTCGTCTTCACGCGTCGAATTCGCGACGACGGCGCCGACTACTTCGGGCCGTACCTCCCCGGCGGGCTGGCCCGGCGCGCCATCAAGCTCGTCCAGAAGCTGTTCGGGATCCGGGTCTGTCAGCTCGAGATCGACGGCTCGCTCACCCGGCCGTGCCTTTACTGGGACATGAAGCGCTGCCTCGGGCCGTGCGTGGCGAGCCTGACCAGCCGCGAGGAGTACGGGCGGGCGGTCGAGGGGGCGCGGCTCCTCCTAGCTGGCAAGTCCGAGGCGCTGGCGCGGCGACTGCGCTCCGAAATGGAGGAAGCGGCGGCGGCGCTCGACTTCGAACGCGCCGCCCACCGGCGCGACCTCTGGCGCGAAGTCGAACGGCAGAGCGATCGGGTGGCACTTGCCTCGGTCGACGACGAGGAGTGCGACCTCTTCGGGGTGGCGATCCACGGACGGCAGGCCGCGGTGACGATCCTCATCATGCGCCACGGCCACGTTCTCGATCGCCGCGAGCTGTTCTGGGAGGGCGAGGCCGAGCTGGCGGTCGGCAGCCTGCTCTCCGAGCTGCTGCCGCAGATCTACGATCGCACCTCGTTCCTGCCCAAGGAGATCCACCTGCCGGCGGCTATCGAGGACGACGCCACACTCGCCGCCTGGCTGTCGGAGAAGCGCGGCGAGCGGGTCTATCTGCGCTTCCCGGCGCGTGGCCCCAAGGCCGAGCGGCTGCAGGCCGCGGCCCGCGACGCCGAGTTCGCTTTCCGCAGGCGCTTTCGGCTCGCGGGCGAGGTCGACGCGGCGACGCGCTCGCTGCAGACGCGGCTCGACCTCGCCGAGCCGCCTCGCTGGATCGACGGCTTCGACGTCTCCAATAGTCAGGGCCGCGAGAGTGTCGCCGCGGTGATCGTCTGGAGAGAGGGGCGGCTCCGGAAAAGCGACTATCGCACCCTGAATCTGCGCACCGGCGAAACTCCCGACGACTTTCGCGCCATTGGGGAGGCGGTAGAGAGACGCTACCGGCGACTGCTCGACGAGTCGGGTGAGCTGCCCGATCTGGTGCTCGTCGACGGCGGCCGCGGCCAGCTCAACGCTGCCCTGACCGCTCTGGCCCGCCTCGGCCTCGAAGAGCTGCCGGTCGCCGGGCTCGCGAAGCGCGAGGAGGAGCTCTATCTCCCCGGCTTCCCCGATCCGGTGCGCCTCTCGCGCCACGACGCCGGTCTTCAGCTCTTGCAGCGCATTCGCGACGAGAGCCATCGCTTCGGTCTGGCACGCCATCGGGCACGGCGTTCGAAGCGCAGCCTGGGGAGCGCTCTGGACGAGCTCCCGGGCATCGGCCCGGTGCGCAAGCGGATCCTGATGCGACGGTTCGGAACGCTCGCGGCGGTGCGGGGCGCATCGGCTGAGGAGCTGAGCTCGGCTGTCGGCCCGGCGGTGGCGCTACGGCTCCGGCAGGCGCTCGCGGCGGTCGAAGCGGCTTCTGTAACGGCAGATCGCCTAGACTAGGCCGCTTCGCCATGCCCTCGGCCCCGGCCACATCGTCGAAACGCTCCGTGCTCGAAGAGCTCGGCGAGGCCAGGGCTCGACGCGCCACCGGGGTGCTCGAGCTCGAAGTCGCCGACCAGACGCGAAAGCTCTTCTTCCGCGAGGGGCAGCTCCACCTGGCCGCTTCGCATCCCCTCTCCGAGCGATTGGGGGAGTTGATTCGACGCGGACCGGCCTGGGTAGACAGTCGCGACGGGACCGCACTGCTCGAGAAGTTGGCCGACTCCTTCGCCAATTGGGGGGTCCGGAGGGCTGTGTTCCGCGAGGGGTTGGGAACGCTTCCAGCCGACCTGGTTGGACCGCTTCCGACCGCAAGGTTTCAGCGGCTCGCGGCGGCGCGCAGCGAGGAGGCGATCGAGCAGGTGGACCGGCTGAGCTCGACGAACGAGCGCCTTTTCGTCGAGCTCCCTACCCCGACCGCGGTCCGAGACCAGGGGTGGAGTCCCGAAGAGCTCTGGATTGTCGAGCGGCTGCGGACGCCGATGACAGTGACCGAGCTCGAGAACGGGAGCCCTATTCCGGGCGAGAGGCTCTGGCGCGCACTTGCCGGCCTGCGGGCCGTGGGAACGGTGCGTGTCGCCGCCGATGGCCACGCGAACGCCGGCGCCGAGGAGGAGTCGCACGATCTCGCCGAACGGCTCGCGCAGCGCGTCGAGGCCAGCCTGCGCGAACGGCCGCTGGCCCTCGACGCGAACGCCTACCTCCAGCGTGTGGCCCGACTGCTCGCCGACGCCGGAGCTCTCAACCATTACGAGCTCCTGGGCCTCGCCGTCGACGCGTCGGCGGAGGCGGTACAGATCGCCTTCGAAGAGCGGGCGCGCACGGTCCATCCGGCTAACGCCAAGCACTACCGGATCCCCGAGCGCTCCGAGGCGCTCCGTTACCTCTTCGAGCGCGTCGTCTCGGCGTACCAGACGTTGTCGGATCCGGGCCTTCGCGTGGAGTACAACTCCGCGAATCAGATCGCCGCGCCAGCTCCGAGCCTCGATCCCGCGGACCGCGCCGCCGAAGTGAGCAAGCTAGCGCGACAGCACTTCCAGCGCGCGCTCAGCGAGGAAGCCAACGGCGACTACCAGTCGGCTCTGACGCTCTTCGAAGAGGTGGTGCGAGCCGATCCGCGCGCCGAGTACTGGTGCGCCCTCGCCCGGCTGCAGAGCAAGAACTCGGCCTGGATCGACCGGGCGATCGAGAGCTACAGGAGCGCGCTCGAGCTCGATCCGCTCAGCCAGGCGATCCGGTTCGCGCTGGGCGAGCTCCATGAAAAGAAGGGCGAGCTCGAGCAGGCACGAGCGCAGTTCCAGGCTGCGGCGCACGGCACCACCCCCCATCCCGGCGCGGCGGCGGCGCTGTCGCGACTGGGGTTGCGCACCAAGGCGAGCGCGAGCTCGTCGGGTGCGCGCCTGCTCGGCGGTCTCTTTCGCCGCGAGTAGCGACTTTTGCTAACATGCCTCCCGGTCGGAGGCTCCGAGGCGGTCGCTCCCCGGCGACGGGGAGAGGAAAGTCCGGACTCCTACGAGCAGCAGGCTCGCTAACGGCGAGGCGCGGCGACGCGACGGAAAGTGCAACAGAGAGCAGACCGCCGGGGCCCGCGAGGGCAACGGTAAGGGTGAAACGGTGCGGTAAGAGCGCACCGCCCGGCCGGCGACGGTCCGGGGCACGGCAAACCCCCTGCGGAGCAAGGCCGAATAGGGGGGCGTGATGCGGGCCGCTCGTCCCGCGTCCGGCTTCGTGCCGGCACGCTCCCGGGTAGGTCGCACGAGGTCGGCGGCAACGCCGACCCCAGAGGAATGACCGCTCCCGGCGCGAGTCGGGAACAGAATCCGGCTTATCGGGGCCTCCGACTTTGGTGATCGACATCCGACTTCCACCTCCTGTTCGCCGCGGCGATCGGGTGGGTGTCGCCGCGCTCTCCGGACCTGTCGACCCGGTGCGGCTCGAGCGCGGGATGGCAGAGCTTTCGGCGCTCGGTTTCGAGGCGGTCCCGGCTCGCAACCTAAGGTCGCGGCACGATCTGTTCGCGGGTTCCGAGTTGGAGCGCCTGGAGGCCTTTCACGAGCTGGTGGCCGATCGATCGCTGGCCGCCATCTTCTTCGCACGCGGTGGCCATGGCCTCCTGTCGCTGCTCCCTCGCCTCGACTGGCGGCTCCTCGCGGAGCGGCCGCGCGCCTACGTTGGCTACTCCGACCTGACTCCGCTCTTGAACGAGATCCCCCGTCGGCTCGGCGTGGCCTCCTTCCACGGTCCGATGGTCGCGGTGGAGCTGGCCCGCGGTCTCCTACCCGAGGAGCGGATCTCCCTCCTCACCGCACTGGCCGGCGACCTGCCCCAGATCGTGCCGGCCCTGGGTGAGGGGCGCGGTGCGGCCGACGCTCCGCTGTGCGAGGGACCGCTCTTGGGCGGCTGCCTCTCGCTCCTCTCGTCGCTCGTCGGCACTCCGTGGTTTCCGGTTCTCGAGGGCGCCATCTTGCTGCTCGAGGATGTTGGCGAGCCGTCGTATCGGATCGACCGAATGTTGACCCACCTATCCCTGTCGGGTAGTCTGGCCGCCGTTCGCGGAGTCGTGCTGGGTGAGCTGCGCGGAGCCGAAGGAGATGCGAGCGAGGCGCTTCCGGTCGTCGAAAGGGCGGCGCGAGCCGTTCCCGGGCGACCGGTTCTCTCCGGCCTGCCGTTCGGCCACACGGCTCCGAATCGGACCGTGCCGCTCGGGCTCGGGGCGCGAATAGATGCGCGCAACGCTACGTTGACCGTGGGGTTGAGTCGAGCTCAGCATGAATAAGCCGGTCTTCAAGACCACCGCCAAGAAGGCAGCGCAGCCGAGTCTGACCGTCGAGGTCGAGGTCGGCGAGACGATCTTCCAGGAGGGCGACCTCGGAACGGAGATGTACATCGTTCACGAGGGTCGGGTCGAGATCCTGAAGGAGATCGCTGGCGAATCGCGGCAGCTCGCGGTGCTCGAGAAGGGCGACTTCTTTGGCGAGATGGCGATCCTCGAGGACCTGCCACGCACCGCTTCGGTGCGCGCCCTCTCCGCCGCCAAGCTGTTGATCATCAACGGCTCGACCTTCGATTCGATGTTGCGCAGCAACCCGGAGATCGCGGTGCGCATGATGCGCAAGCTGTCGCGACGGCTGCGCGAGACCGACCGGCTCTTGCGCGAGGCGTCTGGCAGCAAGGCGCAACAGCCGGCGGTAGAGATGCCGCCATCGCCGCCGGAGCGCAAGGTCGAGACCTCCACCGAGCGCCTTGTGCACGTGAAATCGGGGATGGAGTTCTTCATCGCGCCGGGACCCGACACCACCATCGGTCGCAAGGATCCAGTTACTGGCATCAACCCGGAGATCGACTTGACGCCGGTCGACACGCAGCGCTCGATCAGCCGGCGGCACTCCAAGATCTATCGCCGCGCCGGAAAGCTCTATCTCGCCGAGGAGATCGGGACGATAAACGGCACGTTCTTGAACGGCGTCAAGCTCGAGACGGGCGTGCCGAGCGAGATGAAGCCCGGCGACGACGTCCGCTGCGGGCTCGTGCCGCTCGTCTTCCGGAGCGGGTGACCGAGCAGCCCGGGGCAGAGCGCCCGGCGCTCGGACGCGCGAGCCCCCTCAGGTACCTTCCCGGAGTAGGTCCGCGGCGAGCAGAGCAGCTCGCTGCCAGCGGCCTCTTTTCTGTCGAGGACCTGCTCTTCCACCTACCGCTCCGTTACGAGGATCGTCGCCACGTCGTACCTCCAGAGGAGGTCACGTCGCCCGGGGTCTGGACCGTCGCCGGCCGAATCGAGGAGCTGCGCCTGATCCGCACCCGGCGGCGCGGCTTCGTGATCGTGCGCGCTCGGGTCGAGAGTGCCGGCGGCGCACTTCCGATCCGCTGGTTCAACCAACCGTACCTGTTGCAACGCTTCGCCGCCGGCGACGAAGTATTGCTGCACGGCAACGTCGTGGCCGCGAGCGTCGCGTCGTTCGAGATGGTCAATCCGTCGATCTCGGCGCTAGCTGGCCACTCCGCGGGCGCCGTTGTCCCGATCTACCCTCGGCTGGCCGGATTCGGGCCGGCCGGCGTCGCTCGCCTCATGGCGGGCGCCGCCGCTGTCCTCGACGACGATCCACCCCCGGATCTGCTGCCGACCGAGCTCTGCCGTCGCTACGGCTTCTCGCCGCTCGCCTCGACCCTGCGCATGCTCCACGCGCCGCCTTCCGATGCCGACCTCGCGGCGCTGGAGCGGCGCGACACGCTCTCTCACTGCGGCCTGGCCTACCGCGAGCTCCTCGAGCTCTTTCTCGAGCTCGCCGAGCTGCGGCGGAGCGAGGTAGGTCAACCGAAGCCGCACGCGTATCGGATCGACGATCGCGTTCGCGCCGTAGCGCGCAAGATGCTGCCGTTCGCGCTCACCGCGGCCCAGAAGCGTGTCCTGCGCGAGATCGCCGGCGATCTCGTCAGCCCTCAGCCGATGCTGCGTCTCCTGCAGGGCGATGTCGGCAGCGGCAAGACGATCGTCGCCGCGATCGCCCTCCTGCTCGCCGCCGAGAGCGGCCTGCAAGGAGTTTTCATGGCCCCGACCGAGCTCCTGGCGCAGCAGCAGTTCGAACGGCTCGGCCGCCTGCTCGGCAAGCGGCACCACCTGGCCCTGGTGACCTCGTCGACGATCGACGCCGCGACGCGGCGCCGGCTCGAGAGCGGAGAGATCGCGCTCGCCGTAGGTACCCAGGCGCTGATCCAAGAGCGCATCTGCTTCGCGCGGCTCGCTCTGGCGGTCGTCGACGAGCAGCACCGCTTCGGAGTCGAGCAGCGGCGGCTGCTGCAGGAAAAAGGTGCGAAACCGGACGTGCTTGTAATGACCGCCACGCCGATTCCGCGCTCGCTGGCACTCACCGTCTACGGCGATCTCGACCTCTCGGTGATCGACGAGCTGCCGCCCGGGCGCCGGCCGGTGACGACCGAGGTGCTGCCTGCCGCGGCGCGTGGCGAGGTCTATCGCCGGCTGCGCGCGGAGCTGACGACCGGCGCGCAGGCGTTCGTCGTCTTCCCGCTCATCGAAGAGAGCGAGGAGATTACCGCGGCGTCGCTCGCTCAGCTCGGCGGCCGAGTCCGCGCCGCGCTGCGCGATTTTCCGAGCGCTGTCTTGCACGGGCGCCTGGCGGTCGACGAACGCGAACGGATCGCGCGCCGCTTCGCGCAGGGAGAGCTGCGCGTCCTGGTTACCACGACCGTCGTCGAGGTCGGAATCGACGTGGCGAGCGCGAGCTGGATGGTGATCGAGAGCGCCGAGCGATTCGGTTTGGCGCAACTGCACCAGCTGCGCGGCAGGGTGGGGAGGGGAGAGCGGCCGTCGTGCTGCGTAGCGATTCACGGGCGGCTCTCCGCGGCGGCGCGACGCCGACTCGAGATCTTCGCCACCACGACCGACGGCTTCGCGATCGCGGAGGCCGATCTCGAGCTACGTGGACCGGGCGATCTCCTCGGCAAGCGGCAGGCCGGCCTGCCCAGCTTCCGACTCGCGGACCTGGTTCGCCATCGCGACTGGATCGAGCGGGCGCGCGCCGACGCCCGGGAGATCGCGGCGCGCGGCGACGAGCCGGCGTTCGCGCCGCTCGTGGCGCGGGCGCGGGCACGGGTTCCCGAGCGCTACCGTGCGCTGGCCGGCGGGTGATGCCGTTGCGCGTCCTACTGGTCGCCAACACTTTGCCGCCTGACGATCTCTCCGGAGTCGGGGAGCAGGTCGTGCAGCTAGCGGCGGGACTGCGCGAGGCCGGCCACGAGGTGACGATTCTAGGGCGTGGGCCGCAGGGCGCCCGGGGGCCGAAGTCCCTCTTCCCGCTCGCCATCGTTCCGGCCTTGCGCCGCGCCCTCCGCGATCTGCGGCCCGACGTCGTGCAGGTGCACGAGTCCGACTGCGGCCTCGCGGCGCTCTGGCTGGGCAGGCGCCGGCGCCTGCGCGGCTGGACGCTCGTCGCGCTCCAGCAGGTCAGCTACGTGGAGGAGCGGCGGGCGGTGCGCGCGCTCACCTTCGCGGGTCGCATCCTCGGCGAGCCGGGCGCCATCGAGCGGCGGTTCCGCTGGCTCAAGGCACCGCTTCAGATCGCGCTCGGCCGCTGGAGTGCGCGGAGCGCCGACCTCGTCGTGGCGCCGAGCGCCGCAACCGCCAACGAGATCCGTCGCGACTACGGCGTGCGCGACGTCGGCGTCGTTCCGAACGCGACCGGCGGATTGCAACACGCCGCGACGACCTTGCCGGGGACGGAGGGTGCGCACGGCTTTCTACTTTTCGTCGGTCGCCTGCGGATCCGAAAAGGAGTGGACGTGCTGCTGGCCGCCCGGGCCGAGATGTCGACTCGAGGCTGCGACGTTCCGCTTTTCGTAGTGGGCGAGGGCGAACACCGCGAGGCACTCTGCAGCCGCGCCGCGGCGCTGGGCTTCGGAGAAGATCGCGTCCGCTTCCTCGGTCGCGCCTCGGCGGGGGAGGTTCGCGACCTCCTGGCGCGCGCCTCGGCTCTGGTCGTGCCGTCGATCTACGAGGGGATGCCGCTGGTCGTGCTCGAGGCCATGGAGTGCGGCGTGCCGATCGTCGCCAGCGCTGTCAGTGGCATCCCCGAAGTGGTGGTCGACGGCGAGACGGGCTGGCTCGTACCGGCCGAGGATCCCCCCGCGCTGGCGAGCGCGCTGGCGGAGCTCTTGTCCGATTCGAGCGAGGCACTTCGCCGTGGGGAGAGAGCCCGGGAGCGCGTCGCGGCGTGCTACCGTCCCCGTCACGCGGCGGCGATCTGGGAGGCGCTGGTGGCGCCGTTGGTGCGGGAGAGAGAGCGATGAACCGATGGTCCCGAATCGTGCTCGCGATCGGTCTCGTCGCGACCGCGTCTTGGGTCGGGGCGGCAGGAATCGGCTTCCAGGTCGATAGCCAGGAGAGCCTCGGCTTCCACATGATGCTCTCGTTCGGCGCCCTCCTCGCGCTAGTGCTCGTGCACGGCTGGGTCGCGCTCTTCGCGATCGCTTCGGAGCGCTGGGTAAAGAGCGCTAGCGGCCGAGCGAGCGTCGAGCTCGCTGCGACACGTCGTCTCGCGGTCGGGGCGGCGTCCGTCGCTCTCCTCGCGGCGCTTCTACAGTTCACGCTCTCGAATGCTCTCTATCCGGCACGCCTGCAGGCGCTGCCGCATGCCTTGGCCGGGTTGGCCTCTTGCCTGGTGCTCGCCGCGGCGCTGATCGTCGAGGCGAGAGCCCTGACCCGCCATGGACGAGAGATTGCCGCTCTCGATCGCTGAGCGGGGGCTCCGCTCCGGGAGCGCGTGCTAGAATTTTCTAGCCTCAAAGCGTCCCGCCCTCGCCGACCGAGACACGGCAGCTCCCAGGAGAACTCTTGGTCATCGCAAAGAAAGTCGTGCTCTCGGGGATGCGTTCGACCGGCAGTCTCCATCTCGGCCACTACTTCGGCGCCCTGCGCAACTGGGTCGCGCTCCAGGAGAGCCACGACTGCTACTTCTTCGCGGCGGACTGGCACGCGCTGACTACCGACTACGCCGATCCGTCGCGGGTCGCGGAGAGCACGATGGAGGCCATAGCCGACTGGATCGCCGCTGGGGTCGACCCCCAGCGTTCGACGATCTTCGTGCAGTCGCTAGTTGCCGAGCACGCCGAGCTGCATCTGCTGCTCTCGATGATCACGCCGCTAGGCTGGCTCGAGCGCGTTCCGACCTATAAGGAGCAGCAGCGCGAGATCCAGAATCGCGACCTCAATACCTACGGTTTTCTGGGCTACCCGGTGCTGCAGACCGCGGATATCGTGCTCTACCGAGCCCACTGCGTCCCGGTGGGTGAAGACCAGACCAGCCACCTCGAGGTCAGCCGCGAGATCGCGCGCCGATTCAACTCGCTCTATCGACCCGTCTTTCCCGAACCGCAGGCGCTCCTCGCGCCGACGCCGAGAGTGCCGGGGCTGGATGGGCGCAAGATGTCGAAGTCGTACGGCAACGCCATCCACCTCGCGGATCCTCCGGAAGTCGTGCGCGCCAAGTGCCAGTCGATGTTCACCGACCCGACGCGAATCCGCAGGAGCGACCCCGGGCACCCCGAGAGCTGCAATCTGTTCGCCTTTCATCGCCTGCTCTCGCCCCCCGACGTCGTGGAGCGGGTCGATCGCGACTGCCGTGCCGCGACGATCGGCTGCGTCGACGACAAGAAGCTGCTTGCCGAAGAGATCATCGCCTTTCTCGAGCCGATCCGACGCCGGCGGAGCGAGCTGCTCGCCGACCGCGGTGCGCTCCTCGAGATCGTCCGCGACGGCACGCGCCGCGCCCGCGAGCGCGCCCGAGAGACGATGGCGATGGTGCGCGAAGCCGTTGGGCTCGACTATGGTGTCTTGGGCGAGGGGGGGTTGTCGTGAGCGCGACCCTGCCGGTCGGCCGCACGCTTCCGGAGTCGTGGCGCATTCAGCTGCCGGTCTTCGAGGGTCCACTCGACCTACTCCTCCACCTGATTCGGATCGACGAAGTCGAGATCACCGACATCCCGGTGGCCAAGATCTGCGACCAGTTCCACGACTACCTACAGCTCATGGAAGTTCTCGATCTCGACATCGCGGCCGACTACATCTACGAAGCGGCGCTCTTGATTCAGCTCAAGTCGAAGCTACTGCTACCCCGGCCGAAGCGCGAAGATGGCTCGTTGATCGAGGAGGACCCGCGCGCCGAGCTGGTTCAACGCCTGCTCGAGTACCGTCAGCTCAAGGAGGCCGCTCAGACGCTCGCCGAGATCGATCGCGTTCGGCAGGGAATCTGGACTCGCCCCCCGGACAGCTGGCAGAGCGAGCTCGAAGCGGAGCCGGGGCTGCTGTTCCAGGAGGTCTCGCTCTTCGACCTCCTCACTTCGTTCCGGCAGGTCCTCGAACGGTTCGACCGCGAGCATCCCGAGCCTCTCCAGCTCCCGACCGAGAGCTTTCCGGTGCGAGCACAGCTCGAGCGACTCCTCGCGGCGCTCGATCCGGCCCGTCCCTACGACCTGGTTGAGGATCTGCGCCGCCGTTCGTGCCGAGCCGAAGCGATCGCCGCCTTCTTGGCGGTGCTCGAGCTGACCCGACTTTCGCTCATCCGGGTTCATCAGAGCGCCAACGGAGCGATCGTGGTCTACCGGACCACGCGCGAGATCGATCCCCAAGATCTGCAGGCGGTGAGCGGATGAGCTCGCGCGCCGATCTCGAAGCGGCGCTCGAGGCGATCCTGTTCGCTACCGCCGAGCCAGTTTCGGTGGACCGCCTGCTCGCCGCTTTCGAGGAGGACGAGCAAGAGGCGGCGCGGGAATCGCTCGCACGACTGCGCGAGCGCTACTGCGCCGACGAGTATCGTGGAGTCGTGCTCGAGGAGGTGGCGGGTGGGCTGCGGATCGTGACGGCGCCCGCCTGCCATCCCTATCTCCGCCGCTTCTTCGACGCCTCCGGAAGTCAGCGACTCTCGATGGCGGCGCTCGAGACGTTGGCGATCGTTGCCTACCGTCAACCGACCACCGCGCCGGAGATCCACGAGCTGCGCAGCAAGAGCTCCGTCACCGCGCTCAAGACGCTGCTCGAGCATCGAATGATCCGGATCCAGGGCCGCAAGGAGGTCGTCGGCCGACCGTTCCTCTACGTCACGACGCGCGAGTTCTTGATGCACTTCGGCTTGCGCAGCCTCGCCGACCTGCCGCCACTCGAGGAGTTCGAAGAGATGCTCGCTGGCGAGGTCGATCGGTGAGCGCGGAGCGCATCCATAAGCTCCTGGCTCGCGCCGGCATCGCCGCCCGGCGCAAGGTCGAAGATCTGATCCGCGAAGGCCGAGTGACTGTCAACGGCCGCGTAGCGACGATAGGGGAGAAGGCCGACCTGGCGGTCGATTTCGTGAAGGTGGACGGCAAGCGGGTCCAGGCCGTGCGCGAGCATCGCTATCTCCTGCTCAACAAGCCGAAGGGCGTCCTGACGGCGGTCTCCGACTCCGCCGGCCGACCGACCGTAGTTGACCTCGTTCCTCCCGCCTTGCGCACCGCGCTCGTCCCCGTCGGCCGTCTCGATTTTCAGACCGAAGGGCTACTGCTCCTGACGGACGACGGCGATCTCGCCCAGCGTCTCTCGCATCCGCGCTACGGCTGCCACAAGACCTACGAGGTCAAGGTCAAGGGCTCACCCGAGCGCGAGCTGATCGACCGCCTGCGCGGCGGCGTGCTGATCGACGGGCGGCGGACCTCTCCGTGTCGGATCGACGCCGTCCGCACGACTCCAGTGCGTGGGGAGGAGGGGGGCAACGCCTGGTTTCGCGTCGAGTTGGCGGAAGGACGAACGCGACAGATCCGCGAGATGTTCTTCCGTATCGGCCACCCGGTACAGAAGCTGCGCCGGATCGCCATCGGACCGCTCTCCGATTCCCGGCTTCCCCTTGGTGCGCTGCGCGAGCTGACCGAATCCGAGCTCGAGGCGCTACGCCGGGCGACCGCGAAGGAGAAGCCGCGTGCCGCCGTCACCTCGGCCGGGACTCGTCGCCGCAGCCGTTGAGTAAGCCGCCGATCGTCGTCGCCATCGACGGTCCCGCCGGCTCGGGGAAGAGCACGGTAGCGAGGGTTCTCGCCCAGCGCCTCGGCCTCCCCTTTCTCGATACCGGAGCCATGTATCGCGCCCTCGCGCTCCTGGCGCTCGAGCGGGAGGTCGATCCCGACAACTCGGGGGATGTCTCGGCTCTCCTCGCCGACGTCAAAATCGAGTTACGGATCGGAGCGGACGGCGGAGCTGAGGTCTTGCTCGCGGGAGAGCCGGTCGAGTCGCGGATTCGCACGCCCGAGGTCTCCGCGGCGACGTCGCGGCTCGCCGTGCACTCCGCCGTACGCGAGAAGATGGTTCGGCTTCAGCGCGAGCTCGCCGTGCGACACGGCGGCGTAATCGAAGGCCGGGACATCGGCACCCGCGTCGTGCCCGAGACCCGCTTCAAGTTCTTCCTCCGTGCCGACTCCGGGGTTCGCGCCGAGCGCCGTCTCGCCGACCTCCGCGCCGCGGGGCGGAGCGACCTCGAGGCCGCCACGGTCGAGAGCGAGCTGCGCGCCCGCGACGCCCGAGACGAGGAGCGCCCCCTCTCGCCCCTCGTTGCCGCTCCCGACGCCGTCGTCGTCGACACCACCGCGCTCACCATCGAGGAGGTGGTCGGGGTCTTGGCGGGTCGGATCGCCCTGGTGAGCGGCTCGAGCGCCGAGTAGCGCACCCTCAGCTCAGAAGGCCCGCGGCGCGCAGTTTGGCGCTCCGCTCCCAGTGCCGCGGTCCCAGCTTGCGCACTGCCGCGAGGCGCTCTTCGGCCAGCCGATCTGCCGCCAGCCAGGTCGGTATGCCGTCCCGTCGGGCGGTCTCGAAGAGGGCGAGCGCGGTCGCGAAGATGCCGTCGGCCATCCGCAGCGCTCGCTCGCGGACGTAGCCGATCGTCTCGTTGTAGACGTTGATCAGGCCGCCGGCGTTGATCACGAAGTCGGGGGCGTAGAGGATGCCGCGCGCCGCGAGGGCGGCGCCGTCGCGTTCGGGGACCGCAAGCTGGTTATTGGCGCCGCCAGCCACGATCTCGACCCGCAGGCGAGGGATGGTAGTTGGGTCGAGGATGGCTCCGAGGGCGCACGGCGCGAAGATGTCGGCCTCGACGTCGTAGATCTCGTCGACAGGGACGCTCTCCAAGCCGCAGTTGACGCGCGCCCGCTCGACCGCGTCGGAGTCCAGATCGCAGCCGAAGAGCTTCGCCCCTTCGGCTTGGAGATACCCGGCGAGATAGCCGCCGACGCTCCCCAGCCCCTGGATCGCCACCGAACGGCCGTCGAGCGCCGGCGATCCCCAACGCCATTGCGCAGCCGCCCGGATCCCCGAGAGTACCCCGCGCGCCGTGACCGGCGACGGATCGCCACCGCCGCCCCGATCGACAGGGAGGCCGGTCACCCAGCGCGTCTCGGCCGCGATCCACTCCATGTCGGAGGCGTTGGTTCCGACGTCTTCGGCGGTGATGTAACGCCCGCCGAGCGACTCCACGGCGGCTCCGAAGGCGCGAAAGAGGGCCTCGGACTTCTCCCGCTTGGGGTCGCCGAGGATGACAGCCTTGCCGCCGCCGAGATGGATGCCGGCGGCGGCCGCCTTGTACGTCATTCCCCGTGACAGCCGCAGCGCGTCGATCACGGCCTCCTCGGTCGATCCGTAGGGCCACATCCGCACCCCGCCCAGACCCGGGCCGAGGAGCGTCGAATGGATCGCGATGACCGCCCGCAGTCCGGCCTCCGGATTCGAGCAGAGGACCACCCGCTCGTGACCCATGCCGGCGATCTGTTCGAAGAGGTCCATCCACGCTCTCCTCGGTCTTCGGGTGGTGCTGCTCGGGTCGTTCGAGTCTAGCTCACGGCAGATTGACTCCAACTCTCGGTAATTTCTATACTCCCGCCCCCGGGCTCGCCTCGCTCAGCAGTTCGAGAATCCCCCCGACCCGGTCTGCGCAGGCCACGGCCTGCAAATCTCGTTGCAAGGAGGTAGTTCGATTCATGGCAGTCACGGAGAAGGAGCGCACCGGTCTCGACGAGACCGCGAGCGCAGAGGATCGACAGGCCTACGAGCAGTTCGTCGCGCTCTACGATCAGACGCTCCGCCACTTGAAAGAGGGCGAGATCGTGCGCGGCCGCGTTGTCGCGCTGACCGGCGACGCCGTCGTGGTCGACGTCGGTTACAAGTCCGAGGGTTTGATCCCGAAGAGCGAATTCCTGGACGGCGAGGGCAAGCTCCCGATCCGGCCCGGCGACGAAATCGAGGTTCTGCTCGAGCGCACGGAGGATGCCGAGGGGCACGTGCTGCTCTCCTACTCGAAGGCCGCCAAGATGCGCATTTGGACCGAGGTGGAGCAGAGTTTCCGCGATGGTCGCATCATTCGCGGCCGCGTGATCGATCGCATCAAGGGCGGGCTGACTATCGACGTCGGAGTCCGCGCTTTTCTCCCCGGCTCGCTGGCCGACGTGAAGCCGGTAAAGAACCTCGAATCGCTGCGCGGTCGCGAGCTCGAGTTCAAGGTGATCAGCCTCGACCGCCGGCGCAATAACATCGTGCTCTCGCGCAAGGCAGTGCTCGAGAAGGAGTACGAGCTGAAGAAGGCGGAGACGCTCGAACGCCTGCAGGAGGGCGCTCGCATGACGGGGGTAGTCAAGAACATTACCGACTACGGCGTCTTCGTGGATCTCGGTGGCATCGACGGCCTGCTGCACATCACCGACATCTCCTGGGGGCGGGTCAACCATCCTTCGGAGCACTTCACGATTGGCGGCGAGGTCGAAGTCGTGGTGCTCAAGTTCGACCGCGAGTCGGAGCGCGTCTCGCTCGGCTACAAACAGCGCGGCGACGACCCCTGGGTCCTGGTCGACAAGCGCTATCTGGTGGGCGCGCGGGTGCGCGGCAAGGTCGTCAGTCTGGTCGACTACGGCGCCTTCGTCGAGCTCGAGCCTGGAGTCGAGGGCCTGATCCACGTCTCCGAGATGTCGTGGACCAAGAAAGTCGTCAACCCCTCCAAGGTGATGGTGATCGGGCAAGAGAGCGACGCGATCGTGACCGAGCTCGATCTGGCGCAGCGTCGCATCAGCCTCTCCCTCCGTCAGACCGAGCGCAATCCGTGGGAAGACCTCGCCGACCACTTCCCGGTTGGTTCGGTGATCGAAGGCAAAGTGCGCAACTTGACCGAGTTCGGAGCGTTCGTCGAGATCACCGAGGAGATCGACGGTCTCGTCCACGTTTCGGACATGAGCTGGACGAAGCGCATCAAGCATCCCAGCGAGGTGCTCAAGAAGGGCGATACCGTTCGCGCCCGGATCACCAACATCGATGTCGAGAATCAGCGCGTCTCGCTGTCGATCAAGGAGTTCTTGCCCAACGAATGGCAGGAGTTCGTGGAGAACAACCGGGTCGGCGACGTGGTGACCGGCAAGGTCTCCAACGTGACCGATTTCGGTCTCTTCATCGACATCTACGACGGTCTCGAGGGTCTGGCGCACATCTCGGAGGTCGACGTTCCGAGCGGCAAGCTCGGCGATCAGTTTGTGTCCGGCGGTTGGGTGCGGGCGCGGATCCTGCGCATCGAAGAAGACGATCGCAAGGTCGGCTTGACCCTGCGCGGCGTGACCCAGCCTTCGAGCTCGGAGATCGCCGAGCTCGAGGCGGCGGCTCGCCCGGTGGTGATCGAGCAGGTTGCGGAAGAGACCGAGTGACCCGCGCGGACGGCGGAACGGAGACGGGTGAGGAGATGCTCGACGGCTTGACCAAAGCCAAGCTCGTCGAGGAGGTTTCGCGCAGCGCAGAGGTCACCAAGAAGCAGGCCGAGGAGATCGTGCAGACGGTTTTCCAGACTATCGTCGATTCCTTGCGTAGCGGGCGCAAAGTGGAGCTGCGCGGTTTCGGCAGCTTCCGGATCAGGAACCGCGGTGCCCGCATCGGTCGCAATCCGAAGACGGGGAACCGCGTCCAGGTTCCGCCCAAGCGGATTCCCTACTTCAAACCGGGCAAGGAGCTCAAAGAGAAGCTCAACCGGATCGGCGACTGATCGGCCACGCGTGAGCTCGAGCGAGAGCGAGAACGAGCGGTTCCCCTGGCGAGCGGCGTTGCTCGCCCTCCTGGCGTGGCTCTTCCCGGCCGCAGGGCACCTCGCGCTTCGACGCTTCGGCCGCGCGGGCGCGTTCGCGGCCATCGTCGCGACCGCGATCGTCGTGGGCGTCCGGCTGCAGGGCAACCTCTACCGTCCGCTCGTCCGACAGCCGTTGAGCTGGCTCGCGACACTGGGTGCCATGGGAGCGGGCGTGCCCTATTTCGCGCTGCGCCGAGGACTGGACTACGAAGGCGATCCCACCGGCGCGGGATATGAGTACGGCACCGTCTTCCTGCTTTCGGCGGGGCTGATGAACATCTTGCTCGTGCTCGACACCTGGGACATCGCGACTGGACGCAAGGAGTAGTAGCTCGTTGACGCATTTCGGGCTGATGTTTCTCTACGCACTGCTGTTGGCGCTTTTCTTCGCTCTACTCTGGCGGCGCAAGAGGCGTGAGCAGGCACGACTCTTTCTCCAGGTTTTCGTCGGGCTGATCGGCGGCGCGATTGCGCTCGGCTGGCTCATGTACTTCTTTCCCACGGGGCCTCCGGCGCAGCTTCCATGAGTGCCAGCGACCTCCTGGTGGTCGCGGGAGAGGCCTCCGGAGATCAGCACGCCGCACGCTTGGTCTCCGCTCTCCGGGAGCGGCGCAGCGATCTGGTGGCCTTCGGCCTCGGCTCGGACGCACTTCGCCAGAGCGGCGCCGAGCTTCTGGCCGACAGCCGCGAAATCTCGGTCGTCGGCATCAGCGAGGCGCTGGGCGTCTTGGAGCGCGCGCGCGAGATCTTTCACGCCCTGCTCGCGGAGTGCGACCGGCGTCGTCCCGCCGCAGCGGTTCTGGTCGATTTTCCGGAGTTCAATCTCAGGCTCGCTCGCGAGCTCTCCTGGCGGGGCGTGCCGGTCGTCTACTACGTCAGCCCGCAGCTCTGGGCCTGGCGACGCGGACGGATTCGAATCGTCCGCGAATACGTCGACCGCATGCTGCTCCTCTTTCCCTTCGAGTTGGCGTTTTACCAGCAGCACGGCGTCGATGCTATCCACGTAGGCCATCCGTTGGTGGACGAAGTTCCGGTCCTGCCGCAGGCCTGGGACCGGATCGGGGAGCACGAGAGCCCGGCTCGTTTCCGCGTCGCACTCCTCCCGGGCTCGCGCCGGCGCGAGGTCGAGCTGCTCCTGCCGATCATGCTCGGAGCGCTGGCGCGACTGGCCGAATCGCTTCAGGTCGAGGCCGTCATCCTCCGCGCGCCGACCATCGAACGCGAACAGATCGAGCGCTACGTGGGCGACTCCCACTTCGCGGTCGAGATCGAAGAGACGGATCGCTTCGCTGCCATCGCGGCATCCCACCTCGCCATCAGCGCTTCGGGCACCGCGACGCTCGAGACCGGCCTGCTCGGCACGCCGCTGATCGTCATCTACAAACTGTCGATCTGGACTTGGACCCTCGCCAAGTGGCTGGTGCGCGTTCCCCACGTCAGTCTGGTGAACCTCGTGCTCGGCGGGCGCACGGTGCCCGAGCTTCTGCAGAGTGACGCCAGCGTCGAGCGCTTGGCCGCCACCGCCGCGGAGCTGCTCCGCTCTCGCGAGCAGATCACCCGCATGCGCTCCGAGCTGGCCGGGCTGCGCCGCAAGCTCGGAGCTCCGGGTGCCACCGAGCGGGCGGCCGATGCCGTGCTCGCTCTCCTGGCCGAGCGCAGGAGAGCGGCGTGAGGCTCGCCAGCTTCCTGGCGCGCTACCTGAGGCGCTACTGGCGCTGGGCCGTGCTGGCTGCGTTTTCGACCGTGCTCTACGCCGCCACGCCGTTGCTCCTCTTGCAGCTGACGCGCATTATCTTCAGCGAAGTGCTGCGGAGCACCGACTCGACATTGCCGCGCGAGGTCTCGGCGCTGGTCTCTCCATCCGACAGTCAGCCCGACGGCGCATCGCCGAGCGCGAGCCCCGCGGTGCCGGCACGTCTCTTTCTGCACCGCTTCCTCCACGACGGCTACGACTACGTGGCCAACTCCCTTGGCGTCACTCCGCAGAACGTCATCTACTTCGTTCCCGCTCTGTTCGTGCTGGTCTTCTTGCTGCGCAGCGCGAGCGATTTCGCCAACGGCTACGCCTTCCAACGCATCGGCTTCGGTGCCACCACCGATCTGCGCAACGATCTCTACCAAAGCGCCCTCGGCCAGAGCAGTCGGTTCCACGCCGAGCACCCGTCTGGCGAGCTGGTGAGCCGGGTGGTGCACGACGTGGGCGTGCTCCAGGCGGCGATCTCGACTCGGCTCGTCGACCTCTTCCAGCAGTCGTTCGCTCTCATCGGGCTCCTGGCACTGCTCTTCTCGATCGACTTCTGGATGGCGCTCGTCTGCCTCTTGGCCGCGCCGGCGGTGCTGTACCCGATCGTGCGTTTTGCGAAGGGGATGCGCCGTACTAGCCATCGCGCCCAGGAGCGCACCGCGGACCTCGCCAACCTGGTCTCGGAGGTCTCCCGCGGCCACCGCGTCGTCAAGGCGTTCGGGATGGAGCGCTTCGAGCAGGCGAGATTCCGCGAAGCGACCCGCAAGCACCTGGTGGTCAATCTCAAAGGGCAGCTGCTCGCCAATCTCTCCGGACCGGTGGTGGAATCGCTGGGCGCCGTCGGCGCGGGATTCTTTCTCGTCTTCGCCGGCCGCACGATCCAGTCGGGTACCATGGACGCAGCCACGCTGATCGAGTTCCTGCTCAACCTCTACATGCTCTACGACCCGATTCGCAAGCTCAACAAGGCGAACCTCGTCATCCAGCAGTCGTTGGCCGCCGCGCAGCGGATTCGACAGGTGCTCTTGCTGCCGGTCGAAATCGTAGATCGGCTGGGGGCGCGCCCAGCCGAGCGGTTCGCCGAGTCCATTCGCTTCGAGAGCGTCTCTTTCCGCTACGACCATCGCGAGGTTCTGACCGAGCTCGAGCTCGAGGTCCGACGCGGCGAGGTGGTGGCGTTCGTCGGGCCTTCGGGAGGAGGCAAGACGACGCTAGTCAACCTGTTGCCGAGATTCTTCGACGTGACGGAGGGGAGGATCACGATCGACGGCGTCGACATCCGCGACCTGACGCTCGAGAGCCTGCGCGCACTAGTCGGGCTGGTGACTCAGGAGACCATGCTCTTCAACGACACGGTCCGCAACAACATCGCGTACGGCCGGACCGACCTCCCCTTGGAGCAGGTACGAGCCGCGGCGAAAGCCGCGCACGCCGACGACTTCATCCTCGAGATGGCCAGCGGGTACGACACCGTGGTCGGCGAAGCCGGCGTGCGGCTCTCGGGCGGCCAGCGTCAACGCGTCGCCATCGCTCGCGCGCTGCTCATGAACGCCCCCATCCTGATCCTCGACGAGGCCACCTCGCAGCTCGACAGCGAGTCGGAGGCGCTCGTTCAAGACGCCCTCGTTAACCTGATGCGGGATCGCACCACGTTGGTGGTGGCGCACCGGCTCTCGACGGTGGCGCGCGCCGACCGCATCCACGTCCTCGAGGGGGGACGAGTCGTCGCGGCCGGACGACACGAGGAGCTGCTGGCGGCGGCCGGAACCTATCGACGCCTGTACGAGCTGCAATTCGTGGAATGAAAGGATGATGCGTGGCGGCCAGACCGACGGCGACGAACGGGCGATCGGCGTTATGAAGAGCATGACCGGCTTCGGCAGTGCCAGCGTCGACCAGGGCGACGATCGCGTCACGGCGACGATTCAGAGCCTGAATCACCGCAGCGTCGAGATCGTGGTCCGGCTTCCGGAGGAGCTCCGTTCGCTCGAGCTCGAGCTGCGGAGCCGCATCGCGGCCGCGGTGCGCCGCGGTCGCTACGACCTGCTGGTTCGAGTCGAGCGGCCGACCGGTAGCGCTCCGCTGCTCTGCCGAGTCGACCGTAACGGCCTAGAGCGCTTTTTTCTCGAGGTTCGCGATCTGGTGCAGGCGGGCACCTTGGACAGAGCCGTTTCGCTCGGCGACCTGATGCGCTCGCCGTTCGTCGAGGCGGTTACCCCGGAGCCGATCGCATTGGCGCAATTGCGCGCACCGCTCTTCGGCGCGGTCGACGCCGCGCTCTCCGACCTGGAGAGGATGAAGAGCCAGGAAGGGGGGCGACTCGCCGTGATCCTCGGCGCCGGGTTCGACAGTCTGGCTGCGATCGTCGAGCGGATCGCCGAGCGGCGCGCGCTGGTCGCCGCTACGACCGAGGAGAGCCTCCGCCGTCGACTCGACGAGCTGCTGTCGGGAGGAGCCGAAGCGCTTCCGCCGGAACGGCTCGCGCAGGAGGTCGTCCTTCTCGTCGACCGCTCCGACGTGCGCGAAGAGATCGACCGACTCGGCAGCCACCTCGCGGCGGTGAGCGAGCTCGTCGCGCAGCCGGGGCCACACGGCCGTCGCCTCGACTTCTTCGTCCAGGAGATGCAGCGCGAGCTCAACACTCTGGGCGCCAAGTCGCGCGACTCCGC
The DNA here is from genome assembly GCA_964590905.1 of uncultured Thermoanaerobaculia bacterium. GTDB lineage: Bacteria > Acidobacteriota > Thermoanaerobaculia > Multivoradales > JAGPDF01 > JACTMI01. The sequence continues at coordinate 16,333 of CAZPYU010000008.1, read as the reverse complement.
GACGACGCGGGCGGTGGTCGACGCCAAGGTGGTCGCCGAGCAGCTTCGGGAGCAGATCCAGAATGTCGAGTGAAACGAATCCGTCGCGCATCCAAGGCGAGCTGTTTCTGATCTCGGCGCCTTCGGGCGCGGGCAAGACGACGCTCATCGGCCGGGCTCTCGCCGAGCTTGGGGGCGACGGCGGCCTGGGCTTCTCCGTCAGTCACACCACCCGCGAGCCGCGGCCGGGGGAGCGCGACGGCCGCGAGTACCACTTCGTCGACCCGGCGCGCTTCCAGAGCCTGATCGAAGAGGGCGAGCTCTTCGAGTGGGCGGAAGTGCACGGCAACCTCTACGGAACCTCGCAGAGCGCCATCGAACCGTTCCTCGCCGCCGGCGTCGACATGTTGGTCGATCTCGACGTACAGGGGGCCGAGCAGCTGATGCGCCGCTTTCCGGCCGCGCACTCGATCTTCGTGCTGCCACCGACGCACAGCGAGCTGGTGATTCGCCTCGAGGGCCGGGCCCTCGACGACCGCGAGCAGATCGCGCGGCGGCTGAGCGGCGCGATCGAAGAGGTGCGTCGCTACGCCGCCTACGACTATGTTATTGTCAACGACGACGCTCCGAGCGCCGCGCGCACGCTGGTGGCGATCCTGCTCGAAAAACGGTGTCGCCGCAGTCGCATGGAGCCTCGCGTACGCGAGCTGTTGGTCGACTTCGAACGGGCGAGCGCCGCCGCCGGTTCGATCTGAATCCGGAGAAGCGATGCCAGAGATTCCGTTGCGGATGGACAGCACGTTTCGTTTCATCTTGGTTGCGGCGCGGCGAGCCGAGCAGCTGATGCGCGGTTCCCGTCCCAAAGTAGATACCGCGGGCACCAAGCCGAGCCGCGTCGCACTGGCCGAGATCTCGCAGGAGCTCGTGGAGTGGAGTTACGGCCCGCCGCCGGTCAGCGCCGAGGCGGAGATACCCCCGGCGGCTGCGACGAACGACTGAGCCGCGGAGCCTCCACCGTCCCGTGAGCGCCCCGACCGTCGGCAGGCCGCAGCGCGTGCTGCTCGGCATCAGCGGCGGAATCGCGGCCTACAAGTCTCCAGACCTGGTGCGGCGGCTCCGCGAACGCGGTTTCGAGGTGCGCTGCGCGCTCACCCCGGCGGCGCACGCACTGGTGAGCCCGTTGGCGCTCGAAGTGGTCAGTGGCCACGCCGTCTGGTCCGAAGAGTTCCTGTCGCCGAACGGGAGCGGCGAGGAGCTGCACATCGCCGCCGCCGCTTGGGCAGATCTCCTGCTCGTGGCACCTGCCACCGCGCACACGTTGGCGGCGCTGGCGCTCGGACTGGCCGACAACTTTCTGCTCACCACGGCGCTCGCTTTCCAGGGGCCGATCGTCGTCGCGCCCGCCATGCACAGCGCCATGTTCGAGCAGCCGGCACTGCGCAGCAGGCTCGCGGAGCTGGCGGCACGCGACGTCGAGCTGGTCGGGCCGGTGGTCGGTCGGTTGGCTTCCGGGGAGATCGGCATCGGCAGGATGGCCGAGGTGCCCGACATCGTCGAGGCGGTCTCGCGGCGCCTGTCGCGGCGCGATCTTGCGGGTCGCACGCTCTTGGTGACCGCCGGTCCTACCTTCGAGCCGATCGATCCGGTGCGCTTCCTCGGCAACCGGTCGAGCGGCAAGATGGGCTTCGCGATCGCGCGCGAGGCAGCTCGCCGCGGCGCGCGGGTACAGCTGATCGCGGGGCCGGTGGCGCTCGCCACTCCCGCCGGCGTCGAACGATGCGACGTGCAGACTGCGGTCGAGATGGAGAGCGCGGTCCGCAGCCGCTGCGGTGAGTCAGACATCGTGGTGATGGCCGCCGCGGTGTCCGACTTCCGGCCCGCTCGGGTGGCGACGACCAAACTGAAGAAGTCGGCTGCGGCGCCGGAGATCGAGCTGGTGCCCAATCCCGACATCCTGAGCCAACTTCCCGACCTGGCGCCGGGGGCGCTGCGCGTCGGCTTCGCCGCCGAGACCGACGATTTCTTGGCAGAAGCGCGTCGCAAGCTAGAGGCGAAAGGCGTGCACCTGCTGGTGGCCAACGACGTCGGCCGCAGCGACATCGGTTTTGGCGCCGACGACAATGAGGTCACCGTCCTCCTCCGCGATCGCCCCTCGGTCGAGCTGCCCAAGATGAGCAAGGAGGCGCTCGCCGTGGTGCTCGTCGACCTCTTCGCCCGCGAGTTGGAAGCGCTGCGTGGTGCCGCTACCGCAACTGCCGGTTGAGCTGCTCGACTATCTGGCCGATCTGGGCTGGGAGGAGGTGCGCCGAGCGCCCGACGTGGAGAACGGGCCGGGCGCGCTGGCGGCGCTCGCGCTCGAAGCCGCAGCCTGCCGCCGCTGCAAGCTCTGCGAGCAGCGCCAGCGCGTCGTCTTCGGCGCCGGAGATCCTCGGGCGACGTTGATGTTCGTGGGCGAGGGCCCGGGCGCCGAGGAAGACCGGCAGGGACTGCCGTTCGTCGGTCCCGCCGGCGAGCTCCTGACCAAGATGATCCGCGCCATCGGCTTGCGCCGCGAAGAGACCTACATTGCCAACGTGGTCAAGTGTCGGCCGCCCGGGAACCGCGAGCCCCAGCCCGACGAAGTCGCCGCCTGCCGTAGCTACCTCGAGGCGCAGATCGATCTCGTGCGGCCGCGCGTTCTGGTGGCGCTCGGCCGCATTGCCGCGCAGACGCTGCTCGGCAACTCCGGGCCGCTCGGCAAGATGCGCGGCGACTGGTTCGAAGTACGCGGAGTGCCGACCCTGGTGACGTACCATCCCGCCGCTCTGCTGCGCAACGAGGCGTACAAGCGCCCGACGTGGGAGGATCTCCAGAAAGTGCGCGACCGGCTGGCTGAGATCGGCTGAGCGCGGTCGAGATCAGCAACGCACGAGAGGAGATCGAGGGCGATGGCGAAGCTCGAGCTCGAAGTCGCGGCGCGTCGGCAGGTGAGCGCCGACCGCCTGGTGGTCGGTCTCTTCGCGGGCGAAGTGCCGGGCAAACGCGATTTCGACGCGCGCACCCGCGCCGCGATGGCGCGCCTGCTGGCGCGACCCGGTTGGAAGGGCGCTGCCGGCCAGATCGCGGAGGGCGAATTGGCGCGCGGACGCACGCTCTCGGTGCTCGGTCTCGGCACGGCCAAGGAGTTCGACGCCATCAAGTTGCGCTCCTTCGTCGAGCGCGCGGTCGAGCTGGCGCGCGTGGCGCGCGAGAAGAGAGTGGCGATCGCTCCGCCCGACCACGACGCCGCTCGCGGCGAGTTGGCGGCGGCACGCCTGGCCCGGCAGGCGCTCCTCGCGAACTACAGATTCGACCGCTACCGCAGCGATCGCCAGAGCCCACGACTCACCTCCGTCGTTCTGGTGCCGCCGAGCGGACAGACCGCGGCCTACCGCGCCGGCGTGGAGGTCGGAAGCGCCGTCGTGCGCGGCGTAATCGTGGCGCGCGAGCTCGCCAACACTCCTCCCAACGAGGCGACGCCAGCTTGGATGGCCACCCGCGCTCGCGCCCTCGCCAAGCGATGGCGAGCCCGCGTCCAGGTGCTCGGACCGGCGCAGCTCCGTCGCCGCAAGATGCACGGCATCTTGGCGGTAGGCGGCGGGTCGGCGAACCCGCCGCGGCTGGTCCGCGTCGAAGTCGGGCGCGGCCCGCTCACCGTGGCGCTGGTGGGGAAGGGGGTCACCTTCGATACCGGCGGCATCTCGATCAAGCCCGCCGATCGGATGGACGACATGAAGTGGGACAAGTGTGGCGCCTGCGCCGTGCTCGGCATTGTCGATGCCGTGGTTGCGCTCGGCCTGCCGATCCGCCTGCGCGCCTACCTCCCGTTGGCCGAGAACATGCCGAGCGGCACCGCGTATCGACCGGGCGACATCGTGCGCTGCGCGAACGGAAAGACTGTCGAGATCGTGAACACCGATGCCGAGGGCCGCATGGTCCTCGCCGATGCGCTCACCTGGGCGGCCTCCGAGCGCCCCGACTACCTGGTCGAATACTCGACCCTGACCGGCGCCTGCGTGGTAGCGCTGGGACACACTGGCGCTGGCCTCTTTACGCCGTCGGACGAGCTCGCCTCCGATCTTCTGGATGCCGCTGCCGCGGCCGGCGAACGGCTCTGGCGGCTGCCGCTCTGGTCCGAGTTTCTGGACGAGATGCGGGGGGCGCACGCCGATCTCAAGAACTCCGGCGGGCGCTGGGGCGGAGCGTCGACGGCGGCGGCCTTCCTCTCCCAGTTCGTCGGCAGCAGCGAGCGCTGGGCGCATCTCGACATCGCGGGGCCCGCCTACGCTTCCGAGGGCAAGGAGAAGCGCGGCGCCACCGGCTTCGGCGTGGCGCTCACCGTCGGCTGGCTCCGCGGGCTGGTCGCGGCGAACCGCCGCTAGCGGCTCCGCTGGCTCCGATGGCTGCGGTCGCTCAGCTCGCTGCCCTGCTCGAAATCCGCGACTTGGCGATCACGTTTCCTGGCGCCGCTGGCGAGTTGGAGGCGGTTCGGGGCGCCTCCCTCGACGTCCGACGCGGCGAAGTGACCGGTTTGGTGGGCGAGTCGGGTTCGGGCAAGAGCCTCACCGCGCTCGCCATCCTGGGGCTGGTACCGCCGCCGGGCAGAATCGTCGCGGGCTCGATCCGCTTCGACGGCCGCGAGCTGGTCGGGCTGAGCGAGAAGGAGTACCGTCCGCTTCGGGGAGCTCGCATCGGTCTCGTTTTCCAAGAGCCCGCCGCGGCGCTCAACCCGGTGCTGATGATCGGGACGCAGATCGTCGAGACGATCCGGGCGCATCGCCCGATCGGGAGAGCTGAAGCGCGGCGCCGCGCCCACGAGCTGCTGCGCCAGCTCGCCATGCCGGACCCGGCCCAGAAGATGCGCCAGTATCCGCACGAGCTCTCGGGCGGACAGCGGCAGCGCGCCCTGCTCGCGATCGCCCTCGCGGCGGAGCCCGAGCTCCTGATCGCCGACGAGCCGACCACCGCGCTCGACGTCACCGTGCAGGCGCAGGTCCTCGATCTGATCGAAGAGCTGCGCCGAGAGCGCCAACTGGCCGTGCTGCTCGTAACTCACGACCTGGGCGTCGTGGCGCGCGCCTGCGATCGCGTGGCGATCTTCTACGCTGGTGAGGTGGTGGAAGAGGGACCGACCGACGAGGTGCTCGCGCGGCCGGCCCACCCGTACACGCGCGCCCTCCTGGCCTCGGTTCCGCGTCTCGGTGAAGGAGCCGAGAGCGGGCGCCTGGCTGCGATCCCGGGACAGGTTCCGACGCTCGCCGATCGCCCTGCCGGCTGCCCGTTTCACCCGCGCTGCGCCGAGCGCCTGGCGAGCTGCGATCGCGAGACGCCGCCGTGGGTCGCGTTCGCTCCCGGGAGAGCGGCGCGCTGCGTGCTGCTGAAACCAGCGGAGCCGGCGGCGTGAGCGCCCTCCTCGAAGTGCGCGCGCTGCGCAAGGAGTTTCCGCTCCTCTCGAGCTTCCTGCGCCGCAAGACGGGCCGCGTTGCGGCCGTCGACGGCGTCGACCTCGACCTCGAAGCTGGCGAGCTCCTGGCGCTGGTGGGCGAGTCGGGGAGCGGCAAGACGACCCTCGGTCGCTCGATCCTCCGCCTGGTGGAGCCGACCTCGGGTCGCGTGCACTTTCGCGGCGAGGACCTGCTGGCGCTCTCGCCGCGCGACCTGCGCCGCCGGCGCCGCTCAGCCCAGATGGTTTTCCAGGATCCGTACACCTCGCTCAATCCCCGGATTCGGGTCGGTGACGCCGTCTTCGAGCCGCTCCTCGTCCACGGGCTCGCCCATCGTCGAGAGCGCTCCGCTCGCGCCGGCGCCCTCTTCGACGAGGTTGGGCTGCCGGGCGACGCGCTCGATCGCTATCCGCACGAGTTTTCGGGCGGCCAGCGGCAGCGCATCGGCATCGCCCGCGCCCTGGCGACCTCGCCCGAGCTCTTGATCGCCGACGAGCCGGTCTCGGCGCTCGACGTCTCGGTGCGAGCGCAGGTCGTCAACCTGCTGCTCGATCTCCGGCAGAGCCGGCGGCTGGCGATCCTCTTCATCGCCCACGACCTGGCGCTTGTCGCCCGCATCGCCGACCGCGTCGCTGTGCTCTACCTCGGACGCATCGTCGAACAGGGCACGCCGCGCCAGCTTGTCGACGCTCCTCAGCACCCCTACACCGCGGTCCTGCTCTCCGCGGTGCCGGTTCCGGTGCCGGGCCACCGCCGCAGCCAGATATTGCTGCGGGGCGAGCCGCCGTCGCCGGCCGAGATCCCGGCCGGCTGCAGGTTTCATCCGCGCTGTCCGATCGCCCGCGAACGCTGTCGGCGCGAGGAGCCGCCCCTGGCCGAGCTCGCTCCAGGCCACTGGGCGGCCTGCCACTACCCGGGAGAGCTCGTCGCAACCGAGACTCCGGGGGCATGGAACCTTTCATCCCCCTCGCCGTAATGAGGAGGGTCGCATTCAGTAGGGCAACTCGATGAGGACAGGTAGGATGATCGAACTTCCGGAGGGCATCATGTCGCGTCCGCTGCCAGCACGCCTGGCGTTCGCTTGCGCCGTCACCCTGCTCACTGCGCTCTCTCCAGCCGTTGCCGAGACGCGAACCGTAGCCTCCCAACCCGGAGCCGAAATCGCGCCGGCCGCCGTGCGGCTCGAGGCGGGCGAGCTGCGGCTGACGCTCGACGAGGCGATCGTCCTGACGCTCGAGCGCAACCTCGGTCTCGAGGTGCAGCGCTACGCCCGCCAGCAGGCTCGACTCGGCGTCGACCATGCGCTCGGCATCTACGACCTCGGGGCTATCGGGTCGATCGGCACTTCACACAACGAGAGCCCTTCGGCTTCGGATCTCGAAGGCGCCGACGTGCAGAAAGAGGACAGGGACAGCCTCTCGTTCGGATTCTCGCAGCTGCTGCCGGTCGGCGGCACGGCGGCGGTATCGGCTTCGGCGTCGAAGCTCGAGACCAACAACCTCTTCTTCTCGCTCAACCCGTCTTATTCAGCGGGGCTCGACTTCTCGTACTCGCAGCCGCTCTGGCGCGGTTTCGGGCGCGCTACGACCGCGTTCGGCATCGAGGTCGCCCGGCTCACCAGTGACGGCACGCGCGCCGCGTTCGCCGAGCAGGTCATCGCGACGCTCCAGCTGGTCGAAAACTCCTATTGGAGTCTGGTCGAAGCGCGCGAGCAGCTCAAGGTCGCGGAGGAGAGCCGTCGTCTGGCGCTGCAGCTCCACGAGAACAACAAGGTGCGAGTCGAAGTCGGCACTCTCGCTCCGCTCGAGTTGGTGTCGAGCGAAGCGGGAATCGCCGTTCGCGAGGAGGAGGTCATCCGCGCACGGGCGGGAGTCGGAAACGCCGAAGACGTGCTCAAGAGCCTGCTTCGGCTCGAGAGCGACGCGACCTGGGCGGCGTCTATCGTGCCGGAGACGACGCCTGAAATCGAACACCCGGAGGCGGATCTCGCCGCCGCGCTCGCCGCCGCGCTCGCGGCACGTCCCGAGCTCGAATTCGAGAGGCTCGCGCAGGAGTCGCGCCAGCTCGAATCGGCCTACTACCGGGGCCAGATCAAGCCACGCCTCGACCTGCGTTTGGGCTACGGCTACAACGGCGTGGGCGGTGACGCCATCGTCGCTCGCGACGCGGACGGCAATCCAACCCAGATCGTGCGGGGCGGCCTGAGCGACGCCACCGACCAGATCGTCGATGCCGATTTTCCAGGCTGGTCGCTCGGACTCGAGCTCGGCTATCCGATCCAGAATCGGACGGCCAAGGCGCGCGCGGCGATCGCCGAGCTCGCCGCCGACCAGGGGAGGGTCGGCGTGGCGCAGCTCGAGCAGCTGATCACCACCGAGGTGCGGCTCGCCGTGCGCGGCCTCGACACCGCCAAGCAGGAGCTCGAGTCGGCGCGCGTCTCGGTCCGCCTCCAGAACGCCAACCTCGACGCCGAGCGCAAGAAGTTCGCCAACGGACTGTCGACAAGCTTTCAGATCCTCGAGGTCGAAGAGGATCTGACCAACGCCCGCAGCCGCGAAGTGCGCTCCGTCACCTCGTACCGCCGCGCGCTCGTCGAGTACTATCGCTCCACCGGTAGGCTGCTCGAGCAGTCGGCGGTGACGATCTCCGACTGATCGGACGTCGTCGCGACCGGCATTCTGTTCGGCAACTACTCGGCTGGCAAAGCCTCCGTCTCGACTCCATCGAAGCGTTACGCAGCGAGTAAGAGTCGCGGGGGCCTTGGGTACGCCTCGCGGCGGGCCTGGGTGGTGCCGGAGGAGGGAGTCGAACCCACATGACCTTGCGATCGGGGGATTTTGAGTCCCCTGCGTCTGCCATTCCGCCACTCCGGCCGGAGCAGCGGATCGTAGGCCGCGGTTTCGGGGGGTGTCAACGAGAGTTCTAGCGTCGTTCGAACCTCCCGGCTGCGTCAGGTTGTCACCGAGAGAGGACGATCAAGCCGGTTGCGCCGGATCTACGCCTTGACGAAATCGTACATTTCGGTTAGCATCCGCGTGCGGTTGTTCCTTTCTGAACCGTTCAATTTCAAACACTTAGTCATGGAGGACCGGCGACGTGACCTTCAAAATCGGCCAGAAAGTCGTCTACCCCAACCACGGGGTTACGGTCGTCGAGGAGATCGGCCTGAACAGCCTCGACGGCTCTGAACGGACCTGCTACCACCTGCGCCTGCTCTCGAGCAATTCGAAAGTGATGGTGCCCAAGGATAACCTCGACCTGGTCGGGCTGCGTCCGCTCTGTGAGCCCAAGGAGATTCGCTCGGTCCTGGTCATCCTCGAAAACGGCGCTTTCGACGCCCAGAAAGACTGGAAGGGGCGCTACAAGCAGAACGTCGAGAAGATGAAGACCGGGCGGATCACCGAGGTCGCCGAGGTGCTGCGCAACTTGAAGTTCGTCAGCCAGCGCAAGAGCCTCTCGTTCCGCGAGAAGAAGATGTACGAGCGGGCCCGGCACTTCATCGTCAGCGAAGTGGCCCACGTGCGCGGGCTCTCCGAGCGGGACGCCGAACAACAGGTGGAGCGGGCGCTCTCGTCCAGTCTCGCCAAGCGAGCCAAGACCAGCCAACTCGCGAGCTGACTCGAACGCACTTCGTTCGAGCTTTCCCGGCGCGAGGAGCGGTCGTCGTGAATCGGGACCACGGACTCTTTCTCCTCATCGGCCTCTTGGCCGGTTTCATGCTTGGCTACCTCGGTCACGAGGCGATGTCCGACCTGCAACCGGCTCGCCTCGCGGCCGGAGCAGCGCCAGGAGTGGCTCCGCCTGCGGCCCAGCCCGCCGCAGGCGCCACGCCCGCTGTTCCGATGGAGGAGATCCAGCGACTCAAGGGATCGGGCTAGTGCAGGGCGCCACAGCCGCGCCCCTCTTCGTCGAAGTTGCCGTTCCGCTTCCGCTACCGGGTACTCTGACCTACGCCGTGCCCGTATCTCTGGCCGCGCGGCTGGAGCGGGGAGCGCGGGTCCGCGTGCAGGTCGGACGCCGACGGGTCACTGGCATCGTCTGGGCGCTCGCGGCGGAGGCCCCGTCGGGAGTCGAGATCAAGCCGCTCGAGGCGCTGCTCGACCTCGAGCCGATCGTCCCTCTCGATCTGCTCGAGCTGGCCCGTTTTGCTAGCGACTACTACTTCGCTTCGCCCGGCGAGACCGTTGCCGCCATGATCTCCGCCGACCAGCCGGCTTGGGGCGACCGAGTCGTGGCCTTGACGCCGGCGGGTGCGCTGGCCTCGCCGCGCGATCCGACTGAACGACAGCTCCTCGACGCCTTGCTCGAAAAGCGGCGATCGAAACTGAGCGAGCTGCTAACTCATATCGCCGATGTCGAGCTCGCCGAGAGGGTGGAGGAGTGGATCGCGAGTGGCAGGCTGGTCGACCTCGCGGCGCGGCGTCGCGCCCAACGTTACCTCCAGGTCGTGAGCCTGGCCGCGGGCAGCGTTGCCGATTTGCGTGAGCGCGCGGGTCGTTCACCCGCCGGTAGGGCGGTCGTCGATTTTCTCGCCGCCCTCGGTCGACCCGCCGCCGTCGCCGAGATCCGCTCCGAAACCGGCGCTTCGGAAGCGGTGATCGGCCGCCTCGCGCGACTGGGAGTTGCTCTCCGGATCCAGGAGCCGCGGCGTTTGCCGCTGGATCGCCATCTCCTGCGCGCTGGCGACGGCGACGGATCGACGTTGACCCTGCTCGACGATCAGGCGGCGGCGCTGGCGGCGATTCGACCGGCGATCGCCAGCAGGCGCTTCGAGCGCTTCCTGCTCCACGGCGTCACCGGTTCGGGCAAGAGCGAGGTCTACCTGCGCGCGGCGCAGGCGGCCGTCGAGCTCGGGCGTTCGGCGCTGCTGCTGGTTCCAGAGATCGCCCTGGTGCCGGCCTTCGCCCGCGCCGCCCGCGATCGATTTGGCGATCGTCTCGCCGTCTTGCACTCGGCGCTCTCGGCCAGCGAACGGAGCCAGGAGTGGGACCGGATCCGCAAGGGGGAGGCTCCGGTCGTCATCGGACCGCGTTCGGCGCTCTTCGCGCCGGTGCGCGATCTCGGCCTGGCGGTGGTCGACGAGGAACAGGATCCCTCCTACAAGCAGGAGTCGACACCGCGCTACCACGGGCGCGACCTGGCACTCGTGCGCTGCCGTCAGGCCGGTGCCGTCGCACTGCTCGGCTCCGCCACGCCGAGCCTCGAGGCTCGCGCCGCCGCCGAGCGCGGCGGAATGCAGCTCCTGCGCCTCTCGACCCGAGTTGGAAGCGCTCGCCTTCCGGAGGGCATCCTGGTCGATCTGCGCTCCGAGCCGCGGGTGCGACGACCTGGCGAAATCACCTTCTCTGGCCGCCTGCTCGCCGAGCTCGAGGAGACGCTCGCCCGCGGGGACCAAGCGATCCTGTTGCGCAACCGGCGCGGATACTCTCCGATCCTGCTCTGTCGAGCCTGCGGCGAGGAGTTTCGCTGTGAAGCTTGCGGCCTACCGCGCACGTTTCATCGTCGGGCGCGACGCCTGCTCTGCCACTGGTGCGGCTCCTCGCAGCCAGCGCCGGAGCGCTGCCCGACCTGTGACGCGGACACACTCGACCCGATCGGATCCGGCACCGAGCGGATCGAAGAGGAGCTCGGGGCACTCTTTCCGAAGGTCCAGATCGCGGTTCTCGACCGCGACGCGGCCCAGCGCCACGGGGGAGCGGCAGCGATTCTCGAGCGCTTCAAGAGCGGGGAGACCCAGATCTTGGTGGGCACGCAGATGCTCTCCAAAGGGCACCACTTCCCGCGCGTGACGCTGACCGCGGTGTTGAACGCAGATGCCTACCTCGGCTTTCCAGATTTTCGTGCCGTCGAGCGAACTTACGCGCTCCTCACTCAACTGGCCGGCCGTGCTGGACGCGGGGAGCGCGCCGGCAGAGTCGTCTTCCAGACCCATCAACCCGACCACTACGCTATTCGAGCCGCGCTCGCGCACGACGACGAAACGTTCGCTCGCCAGGAGCTGCGCTTTCGCCGCATCTTCGACTATCCGCCGTACAGCCGCATGGCGATCGTCGGGACGCGCGATCGCGACCGCGACCGCGGCCTGCGCCGCCTGCACGAGATGGCCGAGCGGCTCGCTCGCTTCGTCGTCCCCGGCGAGCTGCGGGTCAACGGACCGGCGCCGGCACCGCTCGAGCGGTTGCGAGGCGAATGGCGATTTCAGCTCGTCGTGCGCAGCCCCACCGGGCGACGACTGCGCGAAGCGGTGCGCTCGGCGCTGCCGACGAGGCACGATCCGGCGCTCTTCGTGGACGTCGATCCGTATCAGATGCTCTGAGCTCACCCGACCGCGGTTGACCCCCCTTCGAGTCGCCTGCTAGCTTTCGCGGCCTCATGGCTGCTTCGGACGCCCAGTTCGAGGAACCGCTCGTCGAGCTGCGTCGCCGGATCGAGGAGCTCGAGGGCTACCCGGAGGCGGCCGGTCGCCTGCGCGAGCTCGAGGAGCTGCATGGCACGTTGAAGCTGCGCACGCGCGAGATCTTCGCCGACCTCTCGCGTTGGCAGAAGACTCTCGTGGCGCGCCACTCGGACCGCCCCTACGTTCTCGACTACATCGCCCTGTTGATGGAGGAGTGGATCGAGCTCCACGGCGACCGCGCCTTCGGCGACGACCCGGCGATCGTTGCCGGCTTCGCGCGCTTTCGCGGCCGCTCGGTCTGCGTCGTCGGCCACCAGAAGGGGAGAGGCACCAAGGAGCGCATCGCCCGGAACTTCGGGCAGCCGAGACCGGAGGGCTATCGCAAGGCGCTCAGGGTAATGAAGCTCGCGGAGCGCTTCGGCCTGCCGATCCTCAGCTTCGTCGACACTCCAGGCGCCTTTCCGGGGCTCGAGGCCGAGGAGCGCGGCCAAGCCGAAGCGATCGCTCGCAACCTGGTCGAGATGTCCTCGTTGCGCGTTCCGATCGTGATCACAGTCACCGGCGAGGGGGGGAGCGGCGGCGCGCTCGCGCTGGGCGTCGGCGACCGCGTGTTGATCCTGGAGTACGCCATCTACTCGGTGATCTCGCCGGAAGGGTGCGCGGCGATTCTCTGGAAGGATCAGGAGCGGCGCAGCGACGCAGCCGAGGCGATGAAGCTGACGGCGCCCGACCTGTTCGAGCTCGGGGTGGTGGACGAAATCGTCGGCGAGCCGCTGGGAGGTGCGCACGTCGCTGCCGAAGAGGCGGCCGTTGCTGTCGGCGAGGCGGTCGAGCGCGCGCTCGACGCCTTGACGGGCAGACCGATCGACGAGATCCTCGAGGCGAGGTATCGCAAGTTTCGCACCCTCGGCATCACGCGCGGAGAGTGATCCGAACCTGCTGCCGGCGCATTGGGTTCGAGCTCGGGTGCCGGCCGCCGCCGAGACGCTAAAGGCGGCGGGCTACCCTGGAGTACAGGCGGAGCTGCTGGCGATTCGCGGCGTCGATTCGGTCGCGGCTGCGAGGAGCTTCCTGGCGCCACGACTCGACCAGCTTCACGACCCGCGCTCCCTCGACGGCCTCGACGAAGCAGTCGAACGCCTAGCAGAGGCCTCTCGGACGCGCGAGCGCGTGACGATCGTCGGCGACTACGATGTCGACGGCGTCACCGCGGCAGCGCTCCTCGGTGCGGTTCTGGAAGCGAGTGGTGCCGAGATCGAGATCGTGCTACCGCGCCGCGACGCCGAGGGCTACGGTCTGCAACCGTTGCACGTCGAGCGCGCCGCCGCGTCGGGCTCGCGGCTTCTCGTCGCGGTCGACAGCGGCAGCAGCGCATTCGCCGCCGCTGAAACGGCGCGAGAGCGAGGCGTCGAGCTCGTGGTGGTCGACCATCACCTCGCCCCGCTCGGCCTGCCTGCGGGCGCCCGAGTCGTCAATCCACGGGCGGCGAACGCTGCCCACCCGCTTGCCGAGCTGACCGCGGCGGGGCTAGCGCTGAAGGTCGGCGCGGCACTCTTGGCAAGACTTGGTCGCAGCGTCCCCTGGGACGCGCTCCTCCGCGTTGCGACCTTGGGGACGATCGCCGACGTCGCCCCGCTGGTCGGCGAGAACCGGATCCTGGTAGCGCTCGGGCTCGCCACCCTCGCCGAGACCCGGTCGCCGGGTTTGCGCGCCCTGCTCACCGTGGCGGGAGTGCGGCCTCCGGTGCGCGCCAGCGATGTAGCCTTTCGTCTCGCCCCGCGCCTGAACGCGGCGGGACGACTCGCCTCAGCCGACCTGGCGCTGGAGCTGCTCCGCACCCGGGATTCGCGCCGTGCCGCCGCCATCGCAGCAGAGCTCGACGCCTTGAATACCGAGCGCCAGCGCCTCGAAGCGCGCATTCTGCAAGAAGCTCGGGAGGAGCTCGCCAGTCGCACTGAGGAGCTGCCACCGATCGTCGTCCTCTGGAACCGGGGGTGGCACCGAGGAGTTGTCGGCGTCGCGGCGGCGCGCCTGGCCCGCGAGACGAATCGGCCCACGCTCCTCTTCGCGGTGGAGGGTGAGACCGCCATCGGATCGGGTCGCAGCCCGGAAGCGATCGCACTCCACGACTTCCTGCGCCCCTGGGCCGACCGACTGGAGCGCTTCGGCGGCCACGCGCGCGCGGTCGGCGTCACGGCGTCCGGCGCCGCTCTCGAGCTGTTGCGCGAGGAGTGGGAACAGGCGGCCGCCGCCTGGTTGCCGATGCTCGCAGAGCGATCGATTCAGTACGACCTCGATCTCGGCATCGACGAGATCGACGAAGAGCTCCTCGCTCGCATCGAAGCGCTGGCGCCGTTCGGGGCGGGAAACGCCGAGCCGCTCTTTCGCGTCGCGCCTGTCAGCTCCCTGGCGCGGGTACGCGAGTTTGGAACCGGCCACCTCCGCTTCGAGGTGACAGGAGAGCGCCTCCGAACCCCGCGCGAGGTAGTCGCCTGGCGTTGGGGGGCTCGGGCCGGCGACCTCGTAGCGCCCTGTGAGCTGCTTGCCGCTGTGGAACGCAACGGAGCGCGCGGCGTTCGCCTGCGCCTCGACGACCTACGGCCGCTGTTGCCTCACCCGGAGCGACTAGAATCCTCGGTGTGAGCGCTCGCCGTCCGACTCCTCCACTGCGCTGGCTGCGCCGACTGCTCCTGGCCGCCATGATCTTGGTGGTCGGGGGCGTCGCGGCCCTCTTCTATCTCGGCAGGGCCATGCTGCCGAAGCAGCCGGCTGTAGCCGAGGAGAGCGCTGGCAAGTCGGGAAAGGAGAGGCATCCTCCCAGCTCCGAGGCCCAGTCGGTCGGCACCAAGTTCGTTTACGAGCAGCAGGTCGCCGGTCGGCCGCTCTTTCGGCTGCGCGGCAAGCGGCTCACTACCGATCGCGCCGGCAAGGTTGAGCTCGAAGGGGTGGACCTCGATCTCTTTCGGGAGGGGGAGCCGTACCGGATCGAGTGCCAGCGAGCGATCTACGATCAGGCAAAGGGAGAAGCGCAGCTGATCGGCAAGGTCCAACTGGCCGGCGGCGACGGCTGGCATCTCGGTGCCGACCGCCTCGACCTTGTCGAAGGCGGACGAAGGGTCGTGTCGGCCGGCTCCAGGATCCGATTCAGCCGCGGAGAGGGAGTTCGAGGCGAAGCCGACCACCTCTCGTTCGACCTCGAAGCCGAGCGGCTCACCTTGAGAGGAGATGTGCGGGCAACGGGCCGCGAAACCGTCGGGTCGATTCGCGTCTCGGTGAAGGCGAAAGAGGTGATCTGGCAGAGCGATGGTCGGACCCTCGACGCAGCTGGCTCGGTCGAGCTCGCCTGGGGGGCCAGCCGACTCGAGACGACGAGCGTCACCGCCACGTTACGCGAGGGGGAGCGAGGCATCGAATCGGCGACCGCGTCGGGCGGCGTGCGCGGCAAGTTGGTCCCCGAGAAGGGCAGCCGCATCGAGCTCGAGGGGGAGGAGACGACGGTCAGCTTCGCTGCCGCGAGCGACGCGCCGTCCCGGGTCGTGTTGACCTCGCTCAACGAGAAGAGCCCGGCCGTTGTCACCTGGACGCCGCAGGATGCCGCCTCCGCGAGACGCCTGACCGCGTCGTCGATCGATCTCGTCTTGAGCGACGGCACTCCCGTGGAAGTCGTGGCTACCGGCGGCGCCAAGCTCACCGAGAGGACGAATGGAGACGTCGAGCGCGCCGTGCGCAGCGACACGCTGGTGGGCAGCTTCGGGCCCGGCGGCGCTCTCGCCACAGCGACGCTCCACGGAGCGGTCTCGATTCGCGACGGCGAATCGATCGCCTCCGGCCGTAACGCCACTCTAGCGCGCTCCGGAGAGCTGGTGACCCTCGAAGGCTCGCCGGCGCGTGGGAAAATCCGCAACAGCGAGCTCGAGGCGCCGCACATTGACTACGAGCGCGCCAGCGGCAAGCTCACCGCCTCCGGGGGGGTGCGAGCGCAGCTCGAGCCTTCCGCGAGCCCACTCGCGGCGAGCGACGAGCAGACGGCGCGCGACCCAGTTCAGGTCGAAGCGCAGGAGGGGACTTTTTCTCGGCAGCCGCGTGGGTTCCTCTTCACGGGAGCGGTGAAAGCAGCGCAGGGAGAGAGCTTTCTGTTCGCCGATCGACTCGAATCGGACGAGCTCACGGGCAAGGTGACCGCCACCGGCAAGGTGCGTACGATCTGGAAGGAGTTGCCCGATCCGGGCGCCGATCCGGGCGCCGGCATGTCGGTGACCGTTTCGACCGCTGAGAGCTTGATCTACCTTCGCGATGCCGGTGAGCTGCGCTACAGCGGTGAAGTTCGCGTGCGTCAAGACAAGCGCGAGATCTCGGCCGGAGAGGTGACCGTGGAGCTCGATTCCGCCCGTCGCGCCAGTACGATGCACGCGCACGGTGCGGTGACGATCTTCGACCGCGAGAGCGGGCGTCGCGTCGAAGGCGAGATCGCCATCTACGACGTCGCGTCGCAGTC
>CAZPYU010000007.1:0-5936 GCA_964590905.1 uncultured Thermoanaerobaculia bacterium | reverse complement strand
CAGCGGGGCTCGTCCGGCAAAGCCATGTAATCGGAATTCCGGTAGGGGCCGGGCGCGGCGCTCGGGTCGAGAGTCGTTTCGGCGGCCATTAGAACGGCCATGTCGCGATTGTACAAAGGCACGGCCTACGGGCGCGATAGGGGACAGCCTGAAGGCTGTCCCCGAATCAAGGCCGTCGTTTCAGACTTGCGCTCTAGACTTTGGCCCCGGAAGCGGGTCGCTACTGCGGAAACCGGGTGCGGTCGAGGCCGGGCACGACACGCAGCGCATTCTGGTAGTACAGCTTGCGGAGCACTTCGTCGGGGAGGTCGAGGCCGTAGATCTTCCAGAAGGCGTGGCGGCGGCGGTAGTAGGGGAAGTAGTCGTCGGCGGTCTCCAGAACCCGGAAGTAGGGGGGATACTCCAAGGGCTCCCAGGAGTCTTTTCCGAACATCACGCGATCCTGGTACTTGACGAACCAGTCGCGCGCGAAGCGCGGCTGGCGGCCGAGCTCGGCCAGCACGGCGCCGATCTCGGTCAAAACGTTGGGCGTTTCGTCCATCAGTTGCCCGAGCCGACCGAGGTCGTTGCCGAGCCAGCCCAAGTGGGCGTTGATAAAGGTCGTCGCCGGGTTCGTCTTGAACAGGTTGTGCTGCTCTCCGATCAGCTGCTCCCAAGGGGTGTTCTCCGCCGGATCGCGCCAGCGGCCGGGGATTTCGATCATTTCGTAGAGCCGTTCGTTCTCCTTGTCCTTCGCTTGCCAGAACGGCGCCGGATCGGCGGTGTGGATCAGCACCGGGATGCCGAGCCGAGCGCATGCCGCCCAGATCGGGGCGAGGCGAGAGTCGTCGACGGGAATCCGGTTGCCGGCGACGTCCTTGCTGTCCATGCCGAGACCCTTGTAGATCTTGAGCCCGCGCGCTCCGGCGGCGACATCGGCCTCGAGCTCGGCGACCGCGCGAGCGGCCCACTCCGGACTCCCGACGCCGGCGAAGTCGACATTGGTGAAGTGGACGATGCGCCCGGGAGCGACGCGTTCGGTCAGCGCCAGGAGCTCGCGGAGGTAGGACGGCTCGCGCAGCGCGAAGCGCGGCTTGCCGTCGGGTCCGGTCGTGCGCACGAAGCCGCGGCCCGAGAGATTGACCATCGCCGCCATGTTGAGGCCGTCCATCGCCGCGACGAGCTCGCGCACCGCGGCCTCGTCGAGGTCGAACTGATGGCTGTGGACGTCGACGAACGGATACTTGGCGCGCGCCACCGGATGTTCGCTGACGCGCAAGGTCGACGGCGGGTCGTACTCCATGAAGGAGATCGCCTTCGGATCGGCGGGAGCCGGGGTCGGCTCGGGGGTAGCCGTGGACTGCTGTGCCGGCAGCAGCGCAGCGAAGAGGAGGAGCGCGGTGAGAGCGGTCGCGAGTCGCATGGAGGCCATCCTATGCGGTGAGCGGCACAGGCCTCACGCTTCCCGGCTCGCGGCGAACAGATGCCGGCAGAGAAAGCCGATCACCCGCTCCCGATAGCCGGCCGGATCGGCGACCAAGAAGTCGTCGTGGGCGGCGCCCTCGACCTGCCAGAACTCCTTGGGCTCGGGGGCGGCTTCGAAGAGGCGGCGCGACTGGGCCAGCGGCGTCTTCGGGTCGCGGCTGCCGGCGGCGACCAAGACCGGGCTCGCGATCCTGCGAATCCCTTCGATCGGCCGCAGCGCCGAGGCCGGCACGCCGATGCGCGGTCGCACCTGCGCCACCAGGAGCGGAGCCAGGATTTTCGCAACGAGGCGGCCGCTGCGCATCGCGATGCGCGCCTCGATCGCTTCGACGAGTGACGGATAGACCGCTTCGAGCACCAACGCTTCGAGCACGAGCGGTGTCGCGCCGAGAAGCGTTGCCGCGCCGCCGAGCGAGCAGCCGACCGCGCCGACCCGCTCGCCCGGCGCGCGCTCGCGCACGAAGCGGACGGCGGCGTCGGCGTCCTCGGCTTCACGGAGGCCAAAGGTGATGCGACTCCCCGGTGTCTCGCCGTGGGCTCGCAGATCGACGAGGAGCGAGCCGATGCCGTGCTCGGCGAGCAGGCGGCCGCGGTCGAGCATCGCCAGCCGGCTTTCGCCCTTGGGATGAAGGAGGACGACCGCGCCTCGCCCGGGCTCTCCGGCGCGCCACCAGCCGCGCATGCGCGCGCCGGAGTCGATCTCCACCGCTTCGGCGGGGAAGTCGGCGGGAAGGGGCCCAACTCGCGAGTTGGCCGGACGAGTGAGCCGGCCGCCGAGCCACCAGGAGACGCCCAGACCTCCCACCGCGCCCGCACCGGCGGCGATCGCCAGGCGTTTGAGGCCGCGCCTGCGCATGACGCGATGATAGTCCCGTGACCGGCCGAGACTGATAGTCTCCTCTGGCCCGCCAGGGCGCGCGGCGTCCCCCGACGCCGCGACCAGCCGACCAGGAGCCTCGTATCGTGTCGTTTTCCGAGCGGACGGATGTCCGCAACCTCGCCATCATCGCCCACGTCGACCATGGCAAGACGACGCTCGTCGACGCCATGCTCTGGCAGTCGGGTACCTTCCGCGCCAACGAACAGGTGGCCGAGCGGGTCATGGACTCAAACGACCTCGAGCGCGAGAAGGGGATCACGATCCTGGCGAAGAACACCTCCATCCGCTATCGCGGCACCAAGATCAACATCGTCGACACGCCCGGGCACTCGGACTTCGGCGCCGAGGTGGAGCGCACCTTGAAGATGGTCGACGGCGTGCTGCTGCTCGTCGATGCTTCGGAGGGGCCGCTGCCGCAGACCCGCTTCGTGCTGCGCAAGGCGCTCGAGCAGGGGCTGCCCCCGATCGTGGTGATCAACAAGATCGACCGCAGCGACGCGCGCCCGCAAGCGGTCTTGAACGAGGTCTACGACCTCTTCATCGATCTCGACGCTAGCGAAGCGCAACTCGACTTTCCGGTGCTCTACTGCAACGCGAGGAAGGGGCTGGCCCGCCGCGAGCTCGACGACGCCGACTCGACCCTCGAGCCGCTCTTCGACGAGATCGTGCGCACGGTGCCGGCGCCGCGCTACGACACCGAGACGCCGTTGCAGCTCCTGGTCACCAGCATGGACTACGACGACTACGTCGGGCGGCTGGCGATCGGCCGGATCTTCAACGGCACGATCCGCAAGGCGGCCGACATCGCGCTCTGCCGCCTCGACGGCACAGTGGTGCCCGGCAAGGTGACGATGCTCTACGGCTACGAGGGACTCAAGCGGATCGAGATCGCCGAGGCCTTGCCGGGGGACATCGTTGCGGTGGCGGGGCTCGAGAGCGTGGCGATCGGCGAGACGATCTGCCTGCGCGACGATCCGCGCCCGCTGCCGAAGATCCAGGTCGACGAGCCGACCATCACCATGGTCTTCACGATCAATACCTCGCCGATGTCGGGCCGCGAGGGCGCTCACGTGACCAGCAGCAAGCTCAAGGAGCGGCTGGCGCGCGAGATCTTGACCAATGTCGCCCTCCGCATCGAAGCGACCGAAAGCGCCGACGCCTTCAAGGTCTCGGGCCGCGGCGAGCTGCAGCTCGCCATCTTGATCGAGATGATGCGCCGTGAGGGGTTCGAGCTCGCTGCCGGCAAGCCGGAGGTCATCACGCGCTCGATCGACGGCCGGCTGCACGAGCCGATGGAGCAGCTCGTGATCGACTGCCCGGAGGATTTCATCGGCGTGGTGACTCAGAAGCTCGGCCAACGCCGCGGCCGGATGACGAAGCTGTCCAACCACGGCCACGGGCGGGTGCGGATCGAGTTTCGGGTGCCGTCGCGCGGGCTGATCGGCTTCCGCGGCCAGTTCCTGACCGACACCCGCGGCACCGGCCTGATGAACCACCTCTTCGACGGCTGGGAGCCGTGGCAGGGGGAGATCGAGCACCGCACGACCGGCGCGCTGGTCGCCGATCGGCCGGGCCGCGCTACGGCGTACGCAATCGAGGCGCTACAGCCGCGGGGCGAGCTCTTCGTCTCGCCGACCGACGAGGTCTACGAGGGGATGGTGATCGGCGAGCACGCGCGCGGCAACGACCTCGACGTCAACGTGGTGCGCGAGAAGAAGCTGACCAACATGCGCGCCTCGGGCTCCGACGACACCGTCCACCTGGTGCCGCCGCGCCTCTTCAATCTCGAACAGGCGCTCGAGTTCATCCGCGAGGACGAGCTGGTCGAGGTGACTCCGAAATCGATGCGCCTGAGAAAGCGAATCCTCAAGGCGAATCAGCGCTGAGCCGAGTCGAGCCGGATCGCGGTAAGCTCCAGCCGAGACAGATGAGAATGAGCCAGCGGGGGCTCCGCGAGCTTTCTGTCGCGCTCTCTATCGCCCTTGTTGCCGCGGGAGCGTCCATGGCGGAGCTGGCGCCGCGGCTCTCCGAGACAGGTCTCTACGAGGATCCGGTCACGAAACGGATCGCGGCAGACCTGGTCTCCTTCACTCCGCAGTATCCCCTCTGGAGCGACGGCGCGGCCAAGCGCCGCTGGATCCGGATTCCTCCCGGGCGCGCGATCGACGGCTCCGACCCCAGTGCCTGGGTCTTTCCGGTGGGCACGCGAATCTGGAAGGAGTTTGCCTTCGCGCGGCGGGTCGAGACGCGCTACATCGAGCGCGCCCCCGAGGGATGGCTCTTCGCCACCTATCGCTGGCTCCCCGACGAGAGCGACGCCGTGCTCGTCCCCGAGCGCGGTGAGCGCGCCGTCTACGAGGTCGCGCCGGGCGTTGCGTACGACCTGCCGGGGCGCTGGGACTGCCGCGCCTGCCATGAGGGCAGCGTAGCGCGCGTCCTCGGCTTCTCGGCGCTGCAGCTCTCCAGCGACCGGGATCGCTCGGCCCCGCACGCCGAGATCGGAGCGCCCACCGATCTCGATCTCGCCGCCGCCGTGGCGCGCGGCTTGGTGCGCGGCCTGCCGGCAGAGCTCGTCGCTCACCCACCCCGCATCGAAGCCGCTTCGGCCCACGAGCGCACGACCCTCGGCTATCTCCACGCCAACTGCGCGAACTGTCACAACTCCAGCGGACCGCTGGCCACGCTCGGCTTGTCGTTCGAAGCGCGGGTGGTCGCTTCCGGGGCGACGCGCTCGGATGCGCTGACGACGACCCTCGGGCGGCGGGCGAGCTATCGTCCGTCCGGGAGCCCCGATCTCGTCCGGCTCGTCCCCGGCGATCCGGCAGCGAGCCTGCTCTTGCGCCGGATGCAAGTCCGCGACAATCTCACCCAGATGCCGCCGCTCGGCTCCAAGCTGGTCGATCGCGAAGCGGTCGCGCTGGTCTCGGCCTGGATTCGCGAGCAGGCGACAGTTACTCTTACCCCTGAGGAGGGTCAACGATGAAGTCAGGAGTCAGATGCTCGATCGCGCTGTGCGCGCTGTTCTCGTCGCCCGCGTTTCTCGCCGCCGGCGAGCCGATCTCCGAAACCATCGCGGCCGTTGCCGCGGCGGGCAGCGCGAAAGCGGGGGCGAACGCCGCGCAGATTCAGCGCGGCGCCTTCATGGTCCAGGTCGGTGGCTGCAACGACTGCCACACCCCCTGGAAGATGGGGCCCAACGGTCCGGAACCCGATATGACCCGGATGCTCTCGGGTCACCCGCAGGATGTCGTCATGCCGCCGGTGCCGGTCCTTTCGGAGGCATGGAGCGTTGCGTTCGGCGCCACATTTACTTCGGCGGCCGGCCCCTGGGGGGTGAGTTTCACCCGCAACCTGACGTCCGATCCCGAGACCGGTCTGGGCAAGTGGACCGAGGAGGAGTTCATCGCCACCCTCCGCAGCGGGCGCCGGCAGGGTCGCGGCCGCGAGCTCCTGCCGCCGATGCCCTGGCCGCCGCTTTCGACGCTGCCGGAGGAGGATCTGAAAGCGCTCTGGGCGTTTCTCCAGCAGCTGCCGCCGGTCGTGAACAAGGTTCCGGACCCGCTCCCTCCGGCCGCTCCGCCACCGACGCCGG
>CAZPYU010000006.1:0-2500 GCA_964590905.1 uncultured Thermoanaerobaculia bacterium | reverse complement strand
TCGGGGTCGCTCGGCGCGGCGGCGCGAGGCGCCAGACGTCGGGATAGCGGTCGACCGCCGGATCGGTGGTGATCCGCACCGGCGCAGCGATCGGTTCGAGACGATCGGGATCGAGCTCGATCGCGAAGATCTCGTAGTCGGCGCGAAAATGGTCGTGGGTGCCGTCCGAGGCGCCGTAGACGAGCAGCGACCGGTCGCGCGAGATCATCGGGAAGTAGAGATAGCGCCAGCCGTCCGGGAGCTGCGGATGGTTGCGGCGCAGCACCGAACGGGTCTCGCGGCTGACGAGATCGATGCGATCGATCGGTCCCCCGGCGCCGGCGGTCCAGTAGCCGTACTCGCCGTCGGCGGTGAAGTACGGCTGGCAGCCGCCGAGCGGCGTCGAGCGCCGGATCTTGCCGTTCGCGTCGCGGGGCGAGAAGGTCGGCTTGCCGGCGGTGGCGAAGCGGCCGGTCGGCTCGATCAGCCAGGCTTCGCCGTCGGCGCTACCCGGCGCCAGCTTCTCGGTGCGTCCGTGCGAAAGATCGAGCTTCAGGGTCGAGCCGTCGCTCGCCAGGTAGACGAGCTCGTCGTCGCTCCACCAGATCGCCGCGCGGTTCTCGCCGTTGTGGCGCGCCTGGGGAGAGACGACGCGATCGCTCGCTCCGTCCCCCAATAAGACTGGGGGCACAGCTGTGCGCGCGAGGTGCAGCTCTCCGGGAGTCTCGCCGGACGGATACTTCCGGTGCTCTCCAGGGAGGGAGAGGTAGACGAGGCGCTCGCCGTCCGGGGAGAGGTGAGGGCAGCAGTGGTCGCGCCCGGCCTCGTCGCGCGACAGCTGACGAGGAGCACCGCCCGCGAGCTCGCGAATCCAGATCCGCCAGGCACCGCTCCGGTTCGACTCCCAGGCCACGAGACCGGGACCGAGTGTCGCCGCCGCGAGATCGTCACTCGAGTTTGCTCGCTGGGCGGCGCCTCGCGCCGGCTCGGCAGCCGGGACTACTGGATCACAGGCAACCTCGCCAACCACGACGAGCGCCACCACCAGCTTCTGGGCGAAGTCTCGAAAGATCGCTGGACGACGACGGTGCGCACCCACCTGGCGAGCATTGTACCGATCGGCTCGCGGTGGGCGGCGCTGGCTCCGTCTCAGCTGGCGGCTCGTCCGCTAGAATCCGGCGCTCATGCCCACTTCTCCGACATCTGCCGCGCTCTCGACCGGACTGCTGCTGCTCCTCGCCGCGGCCTGCGCCGGCGACCCAGCGGCGCGGATCGAGGCGCGACGCGCCAAGTACAGCGCCGAGCTGACCGGCTTCGTGGTCAAGGAGGCACCGGCTGTCGCCCTGCCGGAGATCGTGCTCGACGTGTTGGTTAGCGGCGCCGCGAAGCCTCCTCTTTCTGGCCTAACCTTGGATCTGTCCATGGCCGACGCGGCGGGCAAAGAGAAGGTGCATCGGCGCGTCTGGGTCGAGACGTCGACTGTCGGTCCGGGAGGCGAACAGAAGTCGCTCACTCTGACCGATCTCGGCTACGCGGCGGGCGACGGATTTTGGGTCGAAGTGCGCTCGCCGATTCCGGCGGCGGAGCGCGGCGACTACCGCGAATTCGGTGCGGGCCGATGACCGTCGAGAGCCTTCGCGGAACGACGCTGACCGCCGCGGACGCAGCGCGCAGCATTCAACGGCTGGAGGCCAACGTAGCGCGAGCCTTTCGCGGCAGCGCCGAGGCGGTGCGGCTGGCGGTCGTCTGCCTGGTGGCGCGCGGTCACGTCCTGATCGAAGATGTCCCCGGGGTCGGCAAGACGACGCTGGCGCAGGCGCTAGCGCGCTCGCTCGGGCTCGACTTTCAGCGCATCCAGTTCACTAGCGACCTGCTGCCGTCGGACATCCTGGGTGTCTCGATCTGGAACCAGCGCCTCGAGCAGTTCGAGTTCGTTCAGGGGCCGATCTTTGCCAGCGTTGTGCTCGCCGACGAGATCAACCGCGCGACGCCGAAGACGCAGTCGGCCCTCCTCGAGGCGATGAGCGAGCGCAAGGTCTCGATCGAGCGCGTGCGTTACAACCTGCCCGATCCGTTCCTGGTCTTGGCGACTCAGAATCCGCACGAGTACCTGGGCACCTTTCCGCTGCCGGAGTCGCAGCTCGATCGCTTCGAGATGCACCTTCGGCTCGGCTATCCGCCCCCGGCTCAGGAGCGCGATCTGCTGCGCTCCGGCGGCATCGAGGCCGAGCTCGAGAATCTCCCCACCGTGCTGTCTGGCGACGAACTGCGCGAGCTGCAACAGCTGACCGAGCAGGTTCACGTCGCCGACCGGATCGTCGACTACGTGCTCGCGCTGGCGGAGCGGACGCGCAAGAGCGAACAGTTCCAGCTCGGCGTTTCGACGCGCGCCGCGCTCGGCCTCTGTCGCGGGGCGCAAGCGTTCGCGTTGGCCGAGGGGCGAGATTTCGTGGCGCCCGACGACGTCCAGCGCCTGGTGGTGCCGGTCCTCGGCCACCGCGTGCTGTTGCGCCGTGGCTCG
>CAZPYU010000005.1:0-3833 GCA_964590905.1 uncultured Thermoanaerobaculia bacterium | reverse complement strand
CAGAGCGCGCCCAGATCTTGAAGTTGAAGAAGGAGCAGCGCTCGGGCACACTGGTGGTGACTGGCTTCGTAAAGCGGAAGTAGGGCGCGGCTCAGCTCGCCAGCGCGGCGAGCGCGGCGCGCACGCGCTCGATCGCGGGGGCGATCTCGTCGACGCCGATCGCACCGACCGAGAGCCGGAACCAGCCGTTGTCGTCGCGGGTTCCGAAGGCGTGAAACGGAACTACGGCGAAGCCCGCCTCGTGGAGGAGAAACTGGCGGACGCCGCGGTTGTTGCCGAAGCGCTCGACGAGGTCGAAGTGCGCCGACAGGTAGAGCGCTCCAGCCGGAGGCAAGTGCTTCACCGGATGCCCCTCGGCGGCGAGCGAGGTCAGGCCGCGGTCGAGCTCGGCGAGGCGCAGGACGATGCCGTCGCGCACGCTGCCGGCCAATCGCCGGGCTCGCGGCGCGTCGGCCAGGAGCTCGGCGGTCGCCAGCTGCTCCGGCTTCGGCGCCCAGGCGCCGACGTGACCGAGCAGATCGCGCATGCGGGTGATCAGGAAAGGCGGTGCCACCGCCCACCCGACGCGCAGTCCGGTGGCGGCGAACGCCTTGCTGATGCCGTCGACGAAGATCGTGTAGGGCGCTACCTCGGGCACCAGATCGACAGGCGTGAAGTGCGGCGCGCTCGCGGCGGCGACCAGCCAGTAAATCTGATCGTAGAGAAGGAAGAGCGGCTTCGCGCTGGGCGGCCGGCGGCGGTTCTCGGCGACGACCAGCTCGGCGATTCGCGCCAACTGCTCGCGGCGGAAACCGGTGCCGGCGGGGTTGAGCGGGCTGTTGATCGCCAGGAGGACCGCCTCTTCGAGGTGCGGTGCGAGCTCTGCGGCGGTCGGCAGGAAGCCGTTCTCCGGCTGCGTCTCGACCGCCACGCCGCGCGCTCCGACCAGATGGCAGTAGTGGTTGTTGTTCCACGACGGAATCGGGTAGACCACCTTGTCGTCGCGGTCGACGATCGCCTGATAGGCGGAGAAGATCGCCGGCCGCGCTCCGCCGGCGATCAGAATCGATTCCAGCGGATAGTCGAGGCCCAACGCCTCGCGATAGAAGCTCTTGACCGCGGCGCGCAGCTCGGGCACGCCGTCCGACGGCGGATAGTTGGTCTGGCCGGCGGCGAGCGCCTTGGCGATGCCGCGCTCGAGATCGGCGGGGATGCGGAATTCGCGCGGCGAAAAGTCGCCGACCGTCAGATTCAATACCGGCTTGCCAAGGACCACGAGCTCGCGCACCTCGCGAGCGATGCGCAGAATCTCCGAGCCGACGACAGTCGAAGCCATCTGGCCGAGCCCCTGATTCGGTGCGGCGGGTGGGTCGAGCGCGAGCGGGAGCGCGAGCGTGGTCATGAGACGTGGAGGCTATCCGAGCGCCATGGCCGAAAGAAACCTCGCGGTGGGCACGTCGATTGCTAGTCGACCGTCCCTCAGGGCCTAGGGATGCGATTCCGAGCTGCACAACTTCGTGGGTCTTGACAGCTTGCCGAACGAAGCGTACCTTGCGAACCGTCAGTTCACTGTCGATGGAGGACTCGATGTCGACGCCACCGGACCACCTATAGCCCCCGAGCGCGGAAGAGTTCGCGCCGACCGGGGGCTCATCGGCGGACCGCCCGGGACTCAAAAACTAGTCCGATCGGCGACACGAAAGACAATAGCCGCGGACGCTCAACCCGGGGATCTCGGGAGCCCGGAGGTCCGAGGCAGTGAGCAGCAGGCAGGAAGCGGGGAGGCGTAGTCGGCCTCCCCGCCCGCTTTTTCGAGAGGATCGACATGCAACCGATTCGGGGTCTGCACCACGTCACCGCCATCTCGGGCCCGGCCCAGGAGAACCTCGATTTCTACTCCGGCGTGCTCGGCATGCGCCTGGTGAAGAAGAGCGTCAACCAGGACGACACCGGCACCTACCACCTCTTCTACGCCGATGCGGTGGGGCATCCGGGAACGGATCTGACCTTCTTTCCCTGGTCGCAGATGGCGCCTGCGCGCAGCGGGCACGGGCTGGCGACCGAGGTGGCGCTCGCGGTGCCGCCGGGAAGCCTCGACTTCTGGGCGGCACGGCTCGGGCGCTACGGAGTCGAGTGCGAGTCGGCCGGTGAGCGTTTTGGTGAACGGACTTTGATCTTGCTCGACCTGCATCGAATGCCGGTCGCGCTGGTCGAGAGCGCGAGCGCGCTCGGTCGCCCCTTCGAAGCTTGGAGCGGAGGCCCGGTGCCGGCGGAGCACCAGATTCGCGGTCTCGAAGGGGCGCGTGCCTGGGAGCGCGAGCTCGCGGCCACGACCGCCTTCCTGGGCGCCGGGCTCGGTTTTCGTCCACTCGGCGTCGAGGACGGCTGGGAGCGTTGGGCCACGGGCGATGGCGGTTCCGGCAGCTGGATCGACCTGCGCGCCATGCCCGAGGAGCGGCGCGGCCAGTGGGGGGTCGGCGCGATTCATCATCTCGCCTGGCGCGTCGAGGACGACGAGCATCAGCAGCAGGTACGCAGCCGCGTCGAGGAAGCGGGGCCGAGCCCGACCCCGGTCATCGATCGCTTCTGGTTCAAGTCGGTCTACTTCAAGGAGCCGGGCGGCGTCCTCTTCGAGCTCGCCACCGACGGTCCCGGCTTCACCGTGGACGAGACACCCGAGCATCTCGGCGAGGCGCTCGTGTTGCCGCCCTGGCTCGAAGGGGAGCGCGCCGAGATTGCCGCGGCACTGCCTCGGCTCGAGCCAGCGCTGGCCGAGCGGCTGTGAGACTCCACAAAGGCGAGGCGACGCTGGTCGCCGGCGCGCCGCTCACCACGGCGCGCGTGGCGGTTGTGGCGGTGCACGGCCGTGGCGCCAGCGCCGACGACATCCTCGCTTTCGCACTCCACGAGTTGGGGCGCGTGAACACGGAGCGAATCGCCTTCGCGGCGCCGCAGGCGTGGCATTCGACCTGGTACCCGAAGAGCTTCCTCGCCCCGATCGCGGAGAACGAGCCGTGGCTCTCCTCGGCGCTCGCTCGTCTCGACGGCCTGATCGACGAGATCGAGAGGGCCGGCGTTCCCGTGTCGCGGATCGTGCTCTTCGGCTTCTCGCAAGGCGCCTGCCTCGCGAGCGAGTTCGTGGCCCGCAACCCGCGCCGCTACGGGGCGCTGGTCGCCGCGACCGGGGGGCGGATCGGTCCGCCGGGGACGAGCTTCGATCCGTTCGGCGACCTCGCGGGCACGTCGATGCACCTCTCTGCCGGCGATCCCGATCCGCACGTGCCATGGAGTCGTGTCGAAGAGAGCGCCGCCTGCTTTCGCGCAATGGGTGCGGAGGTCACGACGCAGCGCGAGCCCGGCTTCCCGCACGCAGTCCACCCGGAGGCGATCGCCTTCGCGCGCGCGCGGCTAGCGGAGCTGGCGAAAGAGTGAGCTGGCGAGCGGCTGAGCGTCAGACGTGCCACCAGACCAGGCGCGAGACGAGATCCGCCCCGTCGAGCGAGAAGCGCACGTAGATCGTGGCGCGTTCGTGGCTGGCGCGAAAGAGGAAGGTGCGCTCGCCGTCGAGCAGGTCTCCACGCAGGAGCTCGAAACGCTCGAGCTCGCCGAAGCGCGGCTTGCGCCCGGCCAGCTCGGGGACCTCCTCCCAGGCCGCAGTGTGTAGCTGCGGCGCGAACTTCGCCAGATCGGGGGTGCCCGCGAGCAGGTTGCGATAGACCGCCTCGAGCCCGGCGAACGGTACGTCGGCACTCGGTTGCCGCTCGAGGGCCGCGAGCGACAGCTCAGGGTGGAGGAGACCGGCAACGCCCAGCGCCAGCCCGACCGGGTCGCTCCCCGCCGGATGCTCGAGGTTG
>CAZPYU010000004.1:0-3560 GCA_964590905.1 uncultured Thermoanaerobaculia bacterium | reverse complement strand
ACGGATATCAGCAGGATCAACCGTCGGATTTACTGGCCCCGCCTCTGCTCAGGCCCTGGATTCCACGGAGACAACGCCCATGTAGAGAAGCAAGCGCTCGGCTCTGGTCTTGACGGAAGAAGTCATATCAACGCTCGCGTTCAGCGGCGGGGCGCGCGGCGCGCGCCTTGCGCACGCAAGGCGCGTGACGTGCGGACCGACCGCTGGAACGCGTAGTTAGAAGGCGAGTTGTCATTGTCGCTGTTCCGACGTGCCCTTCGGCGAGAGCAACACGACGCGCCCCGACAGCAGTACCGGAACTTGCACATAGTCCTTGCTGGCCCCTGTACTCGGCTCCCATCGGACCACGTAAAGCCAGTACTTGTTCACCCTCTCGAATCGGACGCCATCGAGACGCCACACTGCCGAATCCGGTACAAGCGCATGAACCACTTCGCGAGACAGATCGACTGCGTCCTTGATGCTAACCGGAGGTGGCTCGCTCGACTCGGGCGACCACTGCGGGGATTTTTCAAGCTGGTCACCGTTCACGGTCGCCGATCTAGGCTCCCCGCCAAGTTCCGAGGTGTAGATGGCAAAAGCGATTTCGTGCCCTGTGAGCGACGCCGTCTCTCGCCCCTGCATGGGATCTTGTTGCGCACCTGCGAGCGGCGCAGCCACAAGCACTAGAAGAGCCAGCGCCGGAAGAAATGTTCGCCGCATGAGCCCCTCCTCAGTTTCCGAGCCTTCTAACGCTCGCGCTACCGCGCACGCCCCGTGGCGCGTGGCTTGCCCCGCAAGCCGCGTGACGCGGGGTGTGTCGCGTTGAGCGCGTTGTTAGCTGTCTGGCCGCCGGCCTTTTCGGCGGTGAGGATGAACTCGCCGTCGGAGTACCGTTTCCGCGGACGACGGTTTTCTGAACGGCTCCCGAAGTAACGGTCGCATAGGCCGCGATCACTTGTCCGTTTACTGATCGCGCATGTGGTTGAAAACACCTCGGCGCCGTTCCCAGGGTCGTCGAACAACTCGAAGCAGTCGCAAGCGTTCAGATACCGCGTTACAACTGTTTCGCCGTACGGATTTGTAAAACGATCCTTCGCGTACTGTCGAGCCGCACGTTCGGCCATTTGGATGGCTTCAGACGGCGTGGGCGCCCTGAACAACAAGACACGTTCCTCGACCAATGTCCCGCCACGGTCAAACGACCGATCGGCTTTGACTGGACGCCCTTGGGGAACCCACCGGTGGAGGGTCTTTACAGCAAACCACTTCTGTTTCGCTTTCATAGGTCTGTGCTCTTTTCCAGACAGCTAACGCTCGCGTTCAGCGGCGCGCCGCGCGGCGCGACCCGTGCTTTGCACGGGGCGTGACGTGCGAGTGCGTCCGCTGGAACGCGCTGTTGGGCGGAGCGGCGCCAGCGCAAAGCTACACATACGCCGTCCAATTGAACATCTTCCGCCGCACGCGATCCGCTAATCCTGTGGTGTAGCCGATGGGGAGCAGGCCCTCGCCCGACAAGCTGCTTTCTGCCAGAAGTCGGACGCGCCAATCACCATCTTGCAGGCACGCCTGCACGGCGCTGCGCGCCGCCGCGTCACGGCCCAACTCATGGCCCCCGAGAAGGTCGACACACGCACGTCGGACGGAAGCGGACGAGGAAAGCAGACCCGCAAGGAGGCGACGGCGAACCGTACCTCGGAGGGTCTCAGGTGCTGGCTTCTCAAGGAACATGAGCGCCCCGATGGCGGTGAAAGCTGATGCGGATGCCGGGTGTGCCTCGCATGCAGCGAGCAACCGGTCCATTTCCGTCGCGAAGAACGTCTCGAGTGCAGCGGCATCCGGCGATAGCGCTTCGTACACGTCAGCAAGAAGGGTTGCCCCATCGGAGGTACACGGGTCGATTGCATGAGCCCATGCGATCAGACCAGCCTGATCCTTCCTTGCCTCGGCACGCATCCGGGCATGAATCGCGGCTCGCGCTTCCTCCGTTGCCCCGCTGGACGCCGACAGGTCGCCTAGTTCTGATAGTTCGGCTTCAAACATCGCCCGTGGTCCTCGTAGCTTCCGCCCAACGCTCGCGATAACCCGCGGGCGGGGCGGGCGCGCGCCTTGCCCAGCAAGGCGCGTGAACGGCACGACCGTCGGGTTGATCGGGTTGTTGGGCGTCCGGCCTCCGCGCTCCGTCAGCCGGCGCGCCGTTTCGCAATGAGATTCCGAACCTCGGGAACGAGCTCGACGGGAACTTCCATCGCCGTGTGGGTTGTCGATTCGAACGTCTCCTGATCCTCTTTCGCGGCCGACTCGTCGGTCTGCGACTCGTAGTGCTCCAGGACCCGGCGGACACGGGTTTCGTCCCAACCCTGCGGTAGCTTCTGATCGCTCATGCCTTCTTCTTACGCCTCCGACGCAAAGCACGCAAGGCCTTCGGACCCAGTTCATACGCCGTGACGACAAAAACC
The DNA here is from genome assembly GCA_964590905.1 of uncultured Thermoanaerobaculia bacterium. Taxonomy (GTDB): domain Bacteria; phylum Acidobacteriota; class Thermoanaerobaculia; order Multivoradales; family JAGPDF01; genus JACTMI01. The sequence continues at coordinate 1,122 of CAZPYU010000004.1, read as the reverse complement.
GAGCCAGGCTGGCCATCCGGTACGTAAATGACTCGCAAGAACCGGCCCCCGCGCGTCTGGCCGATCGCGACCCGCGATCCCTCGCGACCGGGACGATCTTCAATCGGACGGCCAAGCACATCTTCGACTTCGCGCTCGCTGACCGCGTGCCCGAAAATATGTGGTTCGTCGGTGCGGGGGTCGATGTAGTAACGGGCGTCCACGAGCGGATGCTATCCCTGAACCTGACATTCTCAGCGGCCGAAGCTTCTCACTCGGTTGCCGTTCCGGAACGCCCAACGCCCGCGGTAACGCGCGGGCCTTGCGGCGCGGCGCTTGCCCTGCAAGCGCCGTGACGCGAGGACCGTCGCGTTGACCGCGTAGTTCGACAGCGCGTCGACGATCATGCGCTTAATGCGTGGGCTACAGCGCTCGGGTTCTGTGCTGCCACGCGGAGAAGCGCTTGTGCGGGACCATCGGGGATTCGTCGTCCTTGCTCCCAGTTGCGAAGCGTCCCAACGCTGACACCTATCATCATGGCGAACTCGGACTGTGACTTTCCGAGAAGAGAGCGAATCCGCTTTATCGCCGCCGGCTTGAACGTCGTCGTGCGACTCGGGCGCATTGTTTTCCGCCGGATCTTTCCGGCTTGTCGGACGCTCTTGATGAGGTCGTCAAAGTCGTTCTTCTTCACTTGAGCTCCTCTCGCACGACGCGAGCCAGAACGCGAAGCTGGTCCGGCGTCAGATCCTCTTGTTCGGTCTTTGCATACGCGAACAGCATGTAGAACGCCTGGTCAACAGGTTGCCAGAAGTAGATCACTCGAAGGCCGCCTCGCTTTCCTAAGCCGCGAGGCGCCCAGCGCACTTTGCGGAGCCCCGCCCCGCCTTTGATGAGCGGTCCCTGCTCCGGCCGAAGCAGCAGGGCGATCTGAAGAGCCCGGTAGTCTTCGTCGGGGAGCAACTCCTTCACCCGCTTGGTAAAGACCGGAGTCTCGACAAAACGCATATCTAACTATGCGCCAGTGACGTATAGCGTCAAGCCTGCATATTCAAGTCGGTCGAACGCCACCTGGCCTGGAGCGGCGAGCCAGCGCCTGCCGTAGAGGGTCGGCTCGAGCGAGGAGTTAGGCCGCGCCACGCT
>CAZPYU010000003.1:0-7313 GCA_964590905.1 uncultured Thermoanaerobaculia bacterium | reverse complement strand
GCGCGTCCTGGCCGAGGACCTCTACTGGGCGCTGACGCAGAAGATCCTCCGCCTAGTGCGCGAGTCCAACGAGGTTCCCGAAGAGTTGGAAGGGCTCGAGCGCCAGCTGGCGGACACCTACTTCTGCAACTTCTCGGTCTTCCAGTCGCTGCCCGACTCGTGGGCGATCGATCAGCTCTTTCCGATCGTGCCGATCCACCGCCTGGCCGAGGAGCCGTCGCGACGCGGAGTCCTGGCCGACATCACCTGCGACTCGGACGGCAAGATCGACCACTTCATCGATCGGCGCGACGTCAAGCCCGTCCTCGAGCTTCATCCCCTGGGTGCCGACGACTACTACTTGGGAATTTTCCTCGTTGGTGCATATCAGGAGATCCTCGGCGATCTGCACAACCTGTTCGGTGACACCAACACGCTGCACGTGACCCTGGCCGAAGGCGGCGGCTACCACATCGACCACGTGCTCACCGGCGATACCGTCACCGACGTCTTGAAGTACGTCAGCTACGATCGCGACGACCTGGTGGCGCGCGTGCGCCAAGCCGCCGAGCGCGCACTGCGCGCCAATCGAATCACCTTCGACGAATCGCGCAACCTGCTGCGTGCCTACGAGCAGGGGCTCGCCGGTTACACCTACCTCGAGCGCGAATGAGGAAGAGGGCTGCGGCACGCCGTGCTGCCGCCGCGCCGCGCCAGCGCGCCGCGGGTCTCCTTCTCCACCCGACCTGCCTGCCGGGTCCGTTTCCGATCGGCGACCTCGGGCCGGGCGCGCACTCGCTGCTCGACTGGCTGGTCGCGGCGGGGCTCTCGCACTGGCAACTGCTGCCCCTGGGGCCGACCGGTTACGGCGACTCCCCCTACTTCGCCCTCTCCGGCTTCGCCGGCAACCCGCTCCTCGTCTCGCCGGAGCGGCTGGTGGAAGACGGACTTCTAGCGAAAGGCGAAGTCGATTCTGCTAAGAGCAACAGCAAAGGCAAAGGCTTCATAGAAGGGAAAAACAACTACCAAAGCAAAGACTCCATAGAGGGAAAAGAGGCTCAGACGGATCCGTGGGCGACTGATTTTGCTGCTGCTGCTGAGCTCAAGGAGAGCCTGCACCGCGCGGCTTGGACGCGCTTTCGAGCGGAGCGGCCGGCGGCGTTGGTGCCGCTTTGGGAGGCATTCCGCGACGGCTCGGCGCAGGCGATCTGGCTCGGCGATTGGTGCCTTTACGCAGCGCTCAAGGCGCGTCACGGTGGGCGCTCCTGGCTCGACTGGGAGCCCAACCTTCGCGATCGTCGCAAGGTCGACCTGCTTGGCGCACGCCGCGAGCTGGCTGCGGAGATCGAGTTTCGAGCCTTCGAGCAGTTCCTCTTCTTTCGTCAGTGGCGCGAGCTGCGCGCGGCGGCCGAGGGGCGTGGGATCCGGCTCGTCGGCGATCTCCCGTTCTATCCCGCCCTGGACTCCGCCGATGTCTGGGCGCACCGCGAGCTCTTCGAGCTCCGCCGCGACGGCTCGCCGCGCGCGGTGGCCGGCGTGCCGCCCGACTACTTCGCCGGGACCGGCCAACTGTGGGGCAATCCGCTCCATCGCTGGGAGCGCCTCGCGGCGCGCGGGTTCGACGGCTGGATCGCGCGCGTCCGGCATCAGCTCGAGCTGACTCACCTCCTGCGCCTCGATCACTTCCGCGGCTTCGTCGCCTACTGGCGGATTCCGGCCGCGGCGGCGACGGCCGAGAAGGGGCGTTGGGTCGACGGACCCGGCGCAGCTCCCTTCACCGCGCTGCGCAGGGAGCTGGGCGCGCTGCCGCTGCTCGCGGAGGATCTAGGCGAGGTCGACGAGCGCGTGCACGCGCTACGGCGCAAGCTCGAGCTCCCCGGCATGCGCGTCTTGCAGTTCGGCTTTGACGAAGAGGGGCTGCACACGCCCCACCGGCACGCGCCCGACGCCGTCGTCTTCTCCGGCACTCACGACAACGACTCCTCGCGCGGTTGGTTTGGCCAGCTCGAACCCGAGAAGAAGGAGCGCGTCCTGCGCTACCTGGGCGCGACCGAGGAGAGCCTCCCCTGGGCGATGGTGCGCGCGGCGATGACCTCGGCCGCCGAGCTCGCCATCGTGCCGCTCCAGGATCTTCTCGGCCTCGGTTCCGAGGCGCGGCTCAACACTCCGGGGCGGCAGTCGGGCAACTGGAGCTGGCGCGTGCGTCCCGAGCAGATCCCCGCCGACCTCCCCGGCCGGTTCCGCGACCTAGTCCTCGCCGCCTGGCGCTTGCCGCCCAAAGCGCCCAACGCACCGACGAGCTGACTTCAGCGCTCGCCGCGCCGTTCACCGCAGGGTGTGGAAGACGCTCTGGACGTCGTCGTCCTGTTCGAGCGCGTCGACCAGTTTCAAGACGTCGGTGGCCTGCTCCTCGGGCAGCGCGACGGGCGAGAGCGGCAGGTACTCGGATTCGGCCGTAATCGGCGTGATGCCGCGCACTTCGAGCGCTCGCTGCAGCTGACCGAAGTCGCCGAACCCGCACCGCAACACGAGCTGCGGCTCCCCCTTCTCGCCGGTCGACTCGCCCATCTCTTCGAGCCCGAAGTCGATCAGCTCGAGCTCCAGCTCGTCCTGCGCGATTCCCTTTGGGTCGAGTCGGAAGGCTCCCATCTTGCTGAAGAGGTAGGCGACGCTGCCACTCGTCGCGAGGTTGCCGCCACCGCGGTTGAGATGGGTACGGAGGTTCGAAACGGTACGGGTTGGATTGTCTGTCGCGGTATCGACCAGCAGGGCCACGCCGTGCGGCGCGTAGCCTTCGTAGACGATCTCTTCGTAGCTCGCGGCTTCCTTGCCAGAAGCGCGGCGGATTGCGGACTCGACTTTGTCTTTGGGCATGTTCACGGCTCGCCCGTTTTGAATCGCTCGCCGTAGCGCCGGATTCCCCTCGGGGTTCGGACCGCCACCCTTGACGGCGATGGTGATCTCCTTGCCGATGCGCGCAAACTGCTTCGCCATGCGGTCCCAACGGGCGAACATGGTGTGCTTGCGGGTTTCGAAAATCCGTCCCATCAGAGTCGCGCCTCCTCCTTCAGCTCGCGGGTCATCAGATCGCGCAGCGCCTGCAGCGGGCTTTTCCGTTCGTAGAGCACCGCGACCATCTGATCGACGATCGGCATCTCGACCTGGTGCTCGAGAGCGAGTCGCTGTACGACGAGCGAATTGCGCACCCCTTCGGCCACCTCGGTGGTCTCGCTCTGGATCTCGTCGAGACTCTTGCCGCGCGCCAGCGCCAGCCCGGTCCGCCGGTTACGCGACAGCGCGCCGGTGCACGTCAACACCAGATCGCCTAGTCCCGCGAGACCCGAGAAAGTCTGCACGTCGCCGCCACAGGCGACTCCCAGGCGAGTGATCTCGTGCAGTCCGCGGGTGATCAGCGCGGCGAGGGTGCTGTGCCCGAGCTCGAGACCGGTGACGACGCCGGCGGCGATCGCGATGACGTTCTTGGCCGCGCCGGCGACCTCTACGCCGACCACGTCCGAATTCGAATAGAGCCGGAAGGCCGGTGATGCGAGAGCTTCACGGAGCTCTGCCGCCATCGCCTCCTCTTCTGCCGCCACCACCGCCGCGGAGGGCACGCCGCGCGCCAACTCGGCGGCGAACGTCGGTCCCGAGAGGACCGCGAAGCGAAGATCGACGCCGACTCGAGCGCACTCCTCCACCGAGACGGCGCTCATGCGCGCCAACGTCTCGGCCTCGATCCCCTTGGTCGCCGAGACCACGTGGATCGGTCGCCGGTCGCTCCGCGCGGCGAGCAGCTCACGGAGGACCGCCCGATAGCCGTGCGAGGGTGCTGCGACGATCAGCGGCTCGCAGTCGGCGAGGAGCGTCAGGTCGTGGGTGACCTCGAGGCGGTCGGGAAAGCGCGTGCCGGGAAGGTAGGTCCGGTTCTCGCGTTCCTCGGCCATCGCCCGTGCGGCCTCGCTGCGCCGCGCCCAGAGCAGCACCGCGTGGCCGCTTCGTGCGGCGTGCACGGCCAGCGCCGTCCCGAACGAGCCGGCTCCTACGATGCCGAGTGGCTTCATTGGCGACTCCGCTCTCCCAGGCGTCGCTCGGTTCCCTCCAGCAGCCGCCGCAGGTTCGAGCGATGCCGGAGAACGACCAGCGCGGCGGCCAACGCAGCGAACACGAGCGCTACTGCCGTGGGTGGCGGCGATAGCCCGACCCGCCCGTTTACCCAAGCCAGGAACGGGATCGCCGACGCCGCGACGATCGAGCCGAGCGAGACGAAACGAGTGATCAGGACCAGAGCGACGAAGAGGAGCAGGCCCATCAACCCCGCCCACGGGAAGAGCGCGACGAAGGCGCCGAAGCCCGTCGCCACACCCTTGCCCCCGCGAAAGCCGAAGAAGAGGGGAAAGAGGTGGCCTACAACGGCGGCCACCGCCGCGCCGGCCTGGACCTCGCTGGGGGCACCGAGCCGCCGCGCTACCTCGACCGGCCCCAGGCCCTTGCCGATGTCGAGCGCGAGGACGAGGAGTGCGGGCCAGCGCCCGCTCGTGCGCAGCACATTCGTCGCACCCGGATTGCCGCTTCCGACCGTTCGCACGTCGACGCGGCGGAGGGCCCAGACGACCACGAGACTCCACGAGATCGAGCCCAGAAGGTAAGAGCCCGCGAGAAGCGCGATCCAGCCGCTCAAGCCGCCCCCCGTTGACTCGAGGAGCGGCTTCATCGCGAGCTCTCACCGCCCACCGCGAAAAGGTAGCGGCGGACCCATTCGAGTGCGGCCTGGCTCGCCTGCCAGCGGATCCGCTCGCGATCGCCGGGAAAGCGGAAGCGCCGCGCCATCATCGACTCGCCCGGGCCGGCGATGGCCAAGTGCACCGTTCCCACCGGCTTGTCCGCGCTGCCCCCCTCAGGTCCGGCGATGCCGGTGATGCCGACCCCGAGGTCGGTCCCAAAGCGGCGACGTGCTCCAGTCGCCATCTGGCGAGCGACCGGCTCGGAAACCGCCCCGTGCTCCTCGAGCAGGGCGCTCTCGACATCCAGCAGCCGTATCTTTTCGGCATCCGCATAGCTCACGACGCCGCCGGGAAAGTATCGAGTGGCGCCGGCGACGGCCGTGATGCGCTGCGCGAGCAGCCCGCCTGTGCACGATTCCGCGGTGGCGATCGAGAGACCACGCTCGACGAGGAGCTCTCCCACCACCGATTCGAGGGTCGCCTCAGCTCGTTCGGCGTATACGGCGGTGCCGAGGAGCTCGCGCGTCCGCTGCGCCAGCCGATCCAGACGGTCCCGGCGCTCGATGTCTGCTCCATCCGCCGTCAGCACGATCTTGACCTCGCCAGCCGCAGCGAGGAGCGTCACAGCTTCGCGTCCGAGCTCTTCGTAGAGCGGCGTCAGGCGCTGATCGATCTCGGACTCCGGCACCAGCGCGACCTTGAGCGTTCGCCGCTCGCGCCCGCGGTCGACCCCCAGCTCGCGGAGCCACGGCTCGAGGTGCGCCTCGACCTGATGCTCGAGCTCGTACGGCACCCCCGGAAAGAGGAAGAGGCTCTTGCCGTCGACTTCGATCCGCTGCCCCGGCGCAGTTCCGCGCGGATTCTCGAGCCGGATCGCGCCCTCGATCAGGAGCGCCTGTCTTCGGTTGTTCGGCGCTGCGACTCTACCCAGCGCCGAGAACCGGCTCTCGATCGCCGCCACGATCTCCAGATCCTCGACCAGCGGTCGACCGAGCGCCTGCGCACAGCCCTCGCGCGTGACGTCGTCGGCGGTGGGGCCCAGACCGCCGGTCGCCACGACCAGCTCGACGTCGGCCAGCAGGCGCCGAATCTCGGCGGCGATCGCCGCCTCGTCGTCGCCGACGACGCTCTTCCTGACCAACTCGACTCCGAACCGCTCGAGCGCGGCGGCCAAGCGGAGAGAGTTGGTGTCGAGCCGGTCGACCGACAGCAGCTCGCTACCCACGGCTAAGACTGCGGCGCGCATCGCGGGCGACAATAGCAACGCTCTCGGTCGCCGCTTCCGGTTTGACACTCGCGCGGACGCCTCCGTACGATTGGGCCCGTATGATGCTCGTCGCCTCCGCCGCCAGAGCGCTATTGCTCGTCGCTGTGCCGGCAGTTGTATTGGGGGCGGCAGTCCCCCTCGCGGCTCAGCTCGACGCGACCGACCCAACGCCGACGATCGCGGCGCGGACCGTTGCGGGCGCCGCCGGGCCGATCGTTCTCCGTCGCGGCGAGAGCTACTTGCTCGCCGTCGGGAGTCGTGAACAGCAGCTCACGCTCCCCGCCGGCGCTGAGCTCGTCGCCGTGACCGAGAGCGCTGCGGGCTGGCTAGTTGCGGGTACCCGACCCCACGGCGAGGAGCTCGAGCTTCTCTTCCTCGTCGGCGACAGCCAGACGGTGCGCGAGATCGCACCGCCTTCCGGCCGCACCGCGGCGCTTCGCGAGCGCCCGGTCATCTTCGTGGCAGCGGGCGAGCCGATCGGCGTCGCCTGGCTCGAAGGGGAGAATCGACGCAGCTACGCCGTCCGCTTTGCCAGCCTGCACAACGGAGCGTTCGATGAGCCGCTCACGATCGCGCCGCAGGGGCCTGGAAGCCAGTTGGCGCTCTCGGGAGCCCGACTCGACGACGGCCGTCTCCTGCTGGTCTGGGCCGGATACGACGGCGACGACGACGAGATCTGGGCCAGCGTGCGTGGCGTGGAGGGCGACTGGTCGAGCGCCGTGCGGATCGCCCCCGACAACCACGTTCCCGACATTACGCCCGCGCTGGTCGTGACTCGGGAGGGCGCGCTCGTCGCCTGGAGCCGCCTGGTCGACGGCGACTATCGGGTCGTGCTGACCCGCCTCGTAGGCAGCTCCTTTCAGCCCGCTCGGGTCGCCGGACCTGAAGGAAGTCTCTACCCCAGCTTCGAGCACGGTCTCGATGCGCCGGTGTTGCTCTTTCGCGACGCCCGGCAGCGCGGCTGGGCGGTGGCCGAGATCGAAGTCGACGGAAGCCTGCGGAGGCCAGCTCGCATCGATGCCGCCGAGTCGGAGCGGCCGCTCGTCGAACTGACAGCTTCGACGATCCTCTGGCGGTTCGGCGATCGAAGGGTCGTCGCCGCATGGCCCTGAGGGGCCACCTAGCGCTGGCGCTCCTGTTGATCGGAGTCGGCTGGCGAACGGAAGCGTGGGCGCAGAAGATCGTCGCCTTCGGCGACAGCATCACCGACGGCGATGGCGACGACGACGGCAAGGGGGGCTATCCGGGTCGACTCGAATCGCTCCTCCTCCTCGCCGGAAAGAACGTACGGGTCGTCAACGAAGGCGTAGGCGGTGAGCGCGTCCTCGAAGGGCTCTCGCGCCTCT
>CAZPYU010000002.1:0-12204 GCA_964590905.1 uncultured Thermoanaerobaculia bacterium | reverse complement strand
AGCTCTGCCTCGAGGTGGGAGCAATCGGGTTGCAGGCTTCGCTCTCGGACGCCGGTACCGGCGCCGAGCTGGCGCGCGCCAGCGCCGCCGGCGCCTACCAGAACGTCTGCGTCAACCTCCCGGCGCTCGCGGACGCGACTCACCGCGCGGAAATCTTGCAGCGCGCCGACAGCGCCTGGGAGCGGGTGAAAGCGCTGCACGCGCTGGCCGAGAGCGCGATCTTCGGCCCGATCCGCGCCGCGGCCGGATGACTGAGTCGCGGCAGGCGAACGCCGCCGGCAGCGCGACCGCAGCCTCCGCACGAGGGCAAATGCCGTGGACGGTGCTCCTCGTCGCTCTGCTCTTCGTCGCGCTCGAGCTTCTGACTGGGCCGCGTTACGGCCTCTTCCGCGACGAGTTTTACTACCTCGCCTGCGCCGACCATCTCGACTGGGGCTACGTCGATCAGCCGCCGCTGTCGATCGTCGTGCTCGCCGCCGTGCGATCCCTCTTCGGCGACGGCCTGCTCGCGATCCGCGTCGTGCCGGCGCTCCTGGGCGGCCTGCTCGTTATCCTCGGCGCACGGCTGGCGCGCGAGTTGGGCGGCGGACGCCACGCTCAGGGCCTCGCCGCGCTCGCGGTCGGAATCGTGCCGCAGTACCAAGGTATCGCGAGCTTCTACTCGATGAACGTCTTCGACCTCTGCTTCTGGTCGGCGGCGCTGCTGGTCTTCGCGCGTCTGGTGCGCGACGACCGGCCGGCGCTCTGGCTGCCGCTCGGTCTACTGCTCGGCGTCGGCCTCCAGAACAAGATCAGCGTGCTCTTCTTGGGCGCTGGAATCGCCCTCGCGGTCGTGGCGACGCCGCTGCGTCGCCATCTCGCGCGCTGGCAGCTCTGGGCCGGCGCTACCCTCGCGCTGGCGCTGGTCTCACCCTACGTTCTCTGGCAGACGCGCCACGACTGGGCGACGCTCGAGTTCATGTCGAACGCGACCCGCTACAAGAACGCCGCCTTCTCGCCGCACGGCTTCCTCGGCGCGCAGCTGCTCGAGATCCATCCGTTCAACGCCCCGCTCTGGGTCGGCGGGCTGGCGCTCCTTCTCTTCGGCCGCGACCTGCGTCGCTTTCGCGCTCTCGGCTGGGTGTTCGTCACGGTGCTCGCGGTGATGTTGCTCAGCCGGAGCAAGCCGTACTACCTCGGCCCGGCGTTCCCGATGCTGCTCGCCGCCGGCGCGGTCGGGCTGGCGAGCTGGTGCGAGGGGCGCGGCCGGAGGTGGGCGCTCGCCGTTCGGACCGGGGCACCGCTGCTGCTCGCAGTCGGCGGGGCGCTCACCGCGCCCCTCGCTGTCGCTCTCCTTCCGGTCGAAAGTCTGATCGCCTACCAGAGTGCGCTCGGAGTGCGAGCGCCGCAGCAGGAGAACAGCGCCGTCGGTCCGCTGGCGCAGCACTTCGCCGACCGCTTCGGTTGGCGCGAGATGACAGCGGCGGTGGCGAGCGCCTACCGATCGCTCTCCCCCGAGGAGCAGCGCGAGCTCCTGATCGTGACCTCGAACTACGGCGAAGCGGGAGCGATCAACTACTACGGCCGCGAGCTTGGCCTGCCACGAGCGGTCAGCCAGCACAACAACTTCTACCTCTGGGGACCGGGGCGCGAGAGCGTTTCGATCGTGCTCCTGGTCGGGATCGACGCCGAAGACGTCGCCGACACCTTCGAGCAGGTCGAGGAGGCGGGGCGGATCGTGGCGCCCTACGCGATGCCGTACGAGACGAGCCTGCCGCTGCTCCTCTGTCGCGGCATCAAGCTGCCGCTCGACGAGGCCTGGCGCCGCGGCAAGCAGTACATTTGATGCGGGCTAGGAAGCTGGCTCCGTCAGCGCGATCGACTCCACTTGGAGCGTCTCCCCGTCGAGCACTCCGGTCAGGTCGACGCGCAGGTGATCCTTCTGTTCGCTGCCCTTCAGCAGCGCGAGCGCCTTCTCCGAGCCCGCGGCGTCGAACTTCAGGTACTTGCCCTCCACCGTCCAGATACCGTAGCCGCTCTTGGCGCACATCAGCGCGCATTCGCGAGTGTGCGCGTCGGGGTTGTCCTTGACCTTGTTCGAGCAGTTGGAGTCGACCAGCGGCACGTTGGTCCAGGTTGCGCTCTCGGCGAGGAGCGGTGACGACAGGGCGAGCGCGGCGAGCGTGCACGCCGCTACGAGAAATTTCTGCATTCCAGTTCGATTCATGACGGTTTCCATTTCGGATCGAGTCGCACCGGCGCAGCATTGCGCCGGTGCCGTCTGCTTCAGATCGCGCTGCCCACCAGGCGCGCCTCCCGCCACTCGGTGAGCTTGGCCAGCGCGAAGGCCGCGAGCGCCATGACGACGTCGCGCACCGCCAGATCGTAGAACATCCCGGTGGAGACGAGCTGCAGGGCGATTGCCACCAGCCAGGCGGCCACGACGTAGGCGCCCAGCCGGGTCCACTTGGAGAGCACCAGGAGGCCGGCCAGCATCTCGACGGCGCCGACGACGGCGAAGAAGAGCGAGCTCGAGATGGGCAGCAGGCCTGCGGCCCAGGGCGCCAAGTACATCGACCAGTCGGTGAGGAGATTGAAGTACTTATCGAGACCGGCGAGGAAGGCGACCGCGCCGAGCCCGAGCCGGAGCGCCCACCAGGCACTGTTCAGTCCTCGTTCCGAGCTGTTCATCGGAGATCCTCCATTTCGTAGGCGACAGAGTCGGAAGGTCCCCGTAGGTTACAACCGATCCCGTTGCCGCCCGCGGCTGCATCATGCCCGAGCTCAACTGCGGGGTATCTACGGCGTCTCGGGCCGGAAGCGCCAGATCTCGGTCTGATACTCGTGTCCGACCGCGAAGATCGACTCGCCGCGGCCCCAATTCGGCGCCCAGACGTCACCCTCGAAGAGCAACGGAATCCGTTTCACTTCGCCGCTCCGCAAGTTCGCCAGGGCGGGCGCGAAGAACCAGGAGTTCAGTGGACCGACGGTGACCAGCACACCGGCGTCGCGACGCGCGGCGCGGCTGCCGAGCAGGGTGGGGATCCAGGGGTCTTTCCAGCGCACGAGCAGCGGCTGAGGCGCCCCACCCTGTACAGGGAGCCGCATCAGTCTCGGACCCGACTCCTTGTCGGACACCTGGAAGAGCAAGTCGCCGCTCTCGGCTTCGATCGCCAGCGTGCTGCCGGCGCCGATGCGGCGGAGCGCGCCGTCGGTGGCGGAGAGAGACCAGAGTGCGTCTCCCGCGGCGAGGTAGAGGAGCTTGCCGTCGGGCGACCCAACCAGCCCGGTGACTCCCCCGCCTCGGCCCGCTTCGCCGAGCGGAAAGTGGCTCACGATCCGGCCGTCGATCGTCGCGGTAGCGATCGCCTGCGCCGTCGCCGGCCCGATCAGAAATGCGACCCGGTCTGCGCCGAGCAAGCTCGTCGGCGCCCAGGTCGACTCCCCGGACTCGACGAACGGGCGCGACGGCTGGCCAGGGGCCGCGACGAGCAGCGTGCTCTTGGCGGGGGTCGAGCTGGGGAAGAGAACCCGCCCGTCGGGCAGCTCGAGGACGGTCGTGTCGACTCCACCCTGCCGGCCGACGGTGCGCGCCAGCCGTTCGGGGATGCCGCCCGCCGCCGGGAAGCGCAGAACCTGTCCCGTGACCTCTATGAGGTTGAGATAGAGGCTGCCGTCACTGCCTTGATCGAGAAACCAAGGGGACTGCGTCAGCGGCAGGATGAAACGCGGCTCGCCGCCGTCGCGCGGGATGCCGACGATCCAGCGCAGATCGCCGCGGACGACGACCGAGAGGATCTCGGCGCCGCTCGGCGACAGCGCCAGGACCGGCGGCACGGTGTCGTTGAGGGAGCCGAAGTAGAGATCGGAAGCCAGGTGGCGAGTGCGGCCGCTCGCGACGTCGACTACGTACAGCGCCAGTTGAGCTCCCGCGCTCGCCTCCTCGGAGAGCACACCGAGATGCACGATCTCGCGGCCGTCGGGAAAGACGGGGGAGCCGCCTCCGAGGGTGAAGCCATGCAGCGACTCGAACTTCGGCCCGAAAAGCTCGCGGCGGCCTTCGGTGGGCGAGAAGCGAATGTGGCGGATCGAGCCGTCGCCCTCCTGGTGCTCCACCAACAGAGAGCCGTCTGGAAACGAGTCGAGGTGACCCGCGTCCTCGAGCACCACGCGCTCCTCGCCGCCCAGCGCGGGCACGCTATAGGCAACCATCGGCTCGCTGCCCCGCGAGAAGTAGATCCGACTGCCATCGGCCGCCCAGCAGAGATAGAGCACCGGCCCGCGGTCGCTAGCGTGGGTGAGGACGCTGGTTGCGGGTGAGCCCGGGCGCACGATGGCGACCTGAGTGATGCCGTCGACGAGCATCTGAAAGGCGACCGTCGTGCCGTCAGGCGAGATTCGTGGGCCGTAGGCGATCGTCGGTCCTTGTACCAACAGATCTCCCGACCACGACGGCAGCTCGCTCCTCGCAGTCGAGTCCGTCGCGCCCGGCATGCGGAGAATCGCGACAGCGAGCGCGACCAGCACGATCGCCGCTCCGGCCCACCAGAGAGGTCGAGTCGAACGCGGCGCCACCGCTGTCGCCGCCGCCGGCGCTCTCGACAGCGTCTCGAGCGCGAAGAGCAGATCGCGCGCCGATTGAAAGCGCTCCTGGCGGCGCTTTTCGAGGCAGTGGGCGAGCACGTGCGCGAGCGAGGAGTCGAAGGTCGAGAGCGGAGCGGTCAGGCTGGGCGGCTCCTCCTTGAGAATCGCGTTCAGCGTCTCGACCGACGAAGCGCGCCGGAACGGATTCGTGCCGCTGACCAGCTCGAAGAGGACGACGCCGAAAGCGAACAGGTCCGAGCGCGCATCGGCGGGCTGCCCGAGCACCTGCTCGGGGGCCATGTAGCCGATCGTGCCGAGCAGCATGCCGGCCTGGGTCTCGATCAGGGTCGCGGCCTCTGCCAAGCTCGCGGCCGAGAGCTCGGCGCGTTCGATGCGCGCCAGGCCGAAGTCGAGGATCTTGACGGGACCCTCATTGGTGACGAATAGATTTTCCGGCTTCAAGTCGCGATGCACGATTCCCGCTTCGTGGGCCGCGATCAGCCCGCGGGCAATCTGAATCGCGATCTCGAGCGCTCGCTTCGCCGGCAGCGGGCCGCCGCGGAGCTTCTCGCGCAGCGACTCGCCGCGCAGCAGCTCGGTCACCAGGTAGGCGCGACCGCCGTCCGACCCGACGTCGAAGACGGTCAGCACGTTGGGATGGTGGAGCGCGCCCGTCGCGCGCGCCTCGGACTCGAAGCGACGCAGCCGCTCGGGGTCGCCGGCGACCTCTTCGGGCAACACCTTGATCGCCACCTCGCGGCCGAGCCGCGGGTCGCGGGCGCGATAGACCTCACCCATGCCGCCGGCGCCGAGCGGCGCCACGATCTCGTACGGACCGAGCTGCGTCTGTGCGGCAAGTCTCACAGAGCGGCTGCGTCTCCCTCAGCGCGGCCAGAGCCAGCCGAAGGCGCCGGCGGTGACGAGCGAGTAGAGCAGGCCGTCGACCACGTGCTTGATCGTCGCCGACCAGGGGAAACCCTTCCAGATCGTGTCGACGACGTTGGCGACGCCGTAGGCGAGGAAGCTGACCGTGCCGGCAACCCGGAAAACGGCGAGGTAGTCGGCGCCGAACGGCAGCGTGCGGCCGGCGAGGTAGGCGACGAAGACGCCCACCAGAACGCAGTAGCCGAACCAGAGCCCGAGGAACTTCCCCATGGCGGGGGGGCCGGAGGGCATGACGACGAGCATGCCGACCGGGCCTTTGGTGTACTTCGCCAGCATCTCGGGCGAGCCCATCTCCTTGGCGCTCGCGCAATAAGGCAGGGGGTAGACCCCGGGCGTCGGGGCTAGGGCGCGCAGCGCGTCGAGCGCCTCCGACTCCTTGGGGAGTTGGCGGTAGTCGCTCTTGTGCCAGTTGAAGACCATGTGAATCAGCGAGCTGAGTGCGAAGACCAGGACCGCGGCAACGGCGATCGGCGCCCAGAGAGACAGGATCGAGATCATGGCTAATCTCCTCTTCAGATTGCAGGGAGCGAAGCGGTTGCAAGAGTAGCACCGCAGGGGCCATGGGGCGCACGCTGGTAGAGTTGCGCGTCGCGGGCGGGCTCGTGAGGCGCGCTCGATTTCACTCGAATACATCAAGGAGATCCAGATGAACGTCCCACGTACTGCGCTCGTCGCTCTCGTCGCAAGCGCCAGCCTGGCGCCCCTCGCCCTCTCGGCGCAGGATCTGCACCCTTCGCGCCGGCCCAGCCCGATGGGGATGGCGCGAATTACTCTGGACGACGCCTACGTGCGCGTCGTCTACAGCCGTCCTTACAAGCGTGGACGCGAGAACATCTTCGGCACAAAGGAGAGCAGCGCCCTGGTGCCGTTCGGAGAGATCTGGAGAACCGGCGCCAACGAGGCGACCGAGATTACTGTCACCCGGGACGTGATGATCGCTGGCAAGAAGCTCGCGGCCGGCACCTATTCGCTCTTCTCCACCCCCGGCGCCGAGAGCTGGAAGCTCCACTTCAACTCGCTCCTCGGCCTCGACGGCGTCGGCCACTTCGATCCCGTGGCCGAGAAGTTCACTCCGGCCGACCTGCCGCCGCACGACGTCCTGGTGGTGGAGGCGAAGCCGTCGACCTTGGCCGCGGACAAGGAGGTCGATCAGCTGACCTTCTCGTTCGAGCAGAACGCGAGCGGCGCCGACATGGTCCTGCAGTGGATCCGCACCGAGGTGCGAGTTCCGGTAGCGGCCGCGAAGTAGAACGCCGCTGCCCTATCTGATCGACGGGTCGAACCTGGGTGGCGCGCTCGGCGGCGCCTCGGGCGCTCGGCACGCGGCCACGGTCGTCGCCTTGCTGCTCGACTGGGGGCGCCGCCGCCGCGGCCGGGTCGTGGCGCTCTTCGACGGACCCGAACAGCCAGGCATCGCGTCGCGCTACGGCTTGCTCGAGGTCGTCTGGAGCGGCGCGCACTCGGCGGACGACGAGATCGCGCGCCGAGCCGCAGCGCGGCCCCACGACTGGATCGTGGTGACCGACGACGGTGAGCTGGGGAGCCGCTGCCGCGAGCTCGGCGCGCGGGTCGAGCCGGCGGCGTTCCTGCTCGCCGGAGCGTCGCGGGCGGCGTCGGCCGCGTCGCGCGAGCGACTGCTTTCGGGCGGCGAGAAACCGGCCGGCACCGCCGCCGAGCTGGCGCACTGGCGCCAAGTCTTCGGAAGTGTCGAGGAGTAGCCTCGAGGCGATCTGACGCGCTCGCTCAGGCGGCCTTGTCCCCGTTCTTCTCGGCTGCGGCGCGACTCGCCGCGTCTCTGCCGAAGAAGTACTGGAACGGCACGTGGGTGCGCATCGCCCAGGCGGTCTCGTTGTGCTTTGCCTCGGGGAAGGCCAGGTAGAGCAGGTCGCGGCCCTCGTTCCAGCCGCGGCGGAGCAGCAGATGCCGCATGCGCCGGTTGACCTCGTAGTTGTCGCGCGGCCAGCCGGTGTCGAGGTAGATGCGCAGCGGTCGCTTCGATTCCTTGGCGACCCGTGCGAGCAGATCGTCGTTGTAGCTGAAGGTGGCCGACATGGCACCCGCCATGCCGAAGATCTCGGGGTACTCCCAGCCCAGATAGAACGAGACCACGCCGCCGAGTGACGAGCCGAGCACCGCGGTGTCGGAAGCACCGCGGCGTGTCCGGTAGCGCTCGTCGACCCACGGCTTGAGCTCGTGGGCGAAGAAGCGCCCGAACGCTTCGTAGCCGGGATGGGTGTACTGCTTCATCCGATCGTTCGGATAGACGCCGACGACGATCGCCTTGCGGATCAGGTTCATCGCGCCCAGCACGCCGAGCGTCTCCTCTATCTTCCAGTGCTGGCCACCGAACGCCTCGTCGGGGAAGAAGAGGTTTTGCCCGTCTTGCATGTAGAGGACCGGATAGCTCTCGAGGCTGTTTTCGGAGTAGCCGGGCGGGTAGAAGACCCGCACCGAGTGCGAAAGCCCCTCGGCGCTCGACTCCACCTCGTGCACGTTGCAGACGCTGCACGCGGCGTCGCCGAAGAAGTGCGGAAAGATCTCGGTCGACTTGCGGCCGTCGGGCAGCGCCAGGAAATTGTCGCCCTGCGCCCAGTGCGTGCCGGTGTCGTCCACCAGGACCGGCTTGCAGTAGGCGAACTCGCCCTCGAAACGGAGGCGGAATTCGAACGCGCCCGCGCCGCGGTCCTCCTTCGTCGGCTCGACGCTCTGCTCCCAGTCGCCGTCGTGCCGGAGCAGGATCTGCCCGCGCTCGAGCGGATAACGCACCACGATCTTCGCCACGCTGGTCATCGGCGTACACCTCCTCTGTCCTCCGTTTGAGATTCGCGACCGCGACGACGGTTTCGTGCGCTGGGAGAGAAACTTGCGGCCGGTGAACGCATCCGAACGACAAGGAGGCACGGCAATGAGCGAACGGGGCGAAATCTGGGGCCTGGTTCTGGCGGCGGGAGACGGAACGCGCCTCCACGCCGTGACGGTAGGAGAGGACGGAGGCCATCGGCCGAAGCAGTTCTGCGCGCTGGTCGACGAGCGCACTCTCCTGCGCTCGACACTCGACCGGATGACTCGGCTGCTGCCGCGCCGCCGGATCGTGGTCGTGGTCGCCGCGGCGCACCGCAAGCTCTGGCAACGCGAGCTGGCCGACTGGCCAGCGGAGAACGTGGTCGTGCAGCCCGAGAACCGCGGCACGGCTGCCGGTCTCCTCCTCCCCCTGCTGACCATCGCCGGGCGCGATCCGGAGGCCCGCGTCGTCGTGGCGCCGTCGGATCACCACGTCGCCGACGAGCGCCGCTTCCTGGCCAGCATCGCCGACGCGCTCTCGATCGTCGAACGTCCGCTCGAACGGGTCGTGCTCCTAGGGATCGAGCCCGACGGTGGGGACGGCAGCGCGACGGGATATGGCTGGATCGTTCCTCACCAGAGCGCGATCGGTACGCCGCTCGCTGTCGAACGCTTCGTCGAGAAGCCGGTTGCGTTCGAGGCCGCCAACCTGAAGGCGAGGGGTGCGCTCTGGAACAGCTTCGTCCTGGTATCGCGGATCGAGGCGCTCTTCGCGCTCTACGTCGCCCGCGAGCCGGAGCTGCTGCACCAGCTGACCGAGCTGGTCCTGCCGCGTCGGCCGCACGCCGATCGCGAGCGGGCGCTGGAGGAGCTCTACCGTCGGCTCGAGCCGCGCGACTTCTCCAGCGACCTGCTCGCCGGATCGGAGTCGAGCTTGGCGCTTCTTCCGGTGCCGCCCTGCGGCTGGACCGACCTCGGCACGCCCGAGCGGCTGGCGCGCTGCATCGAGATGAGGAACAGCCGAATCGAGGTGCGCGCCGCCCTGCCCGCCACCGCGGGCTACGCGTTCGGGCGCTGGAACGTCTCAACCCAACTTGCCTGACGAGAGGAGTAGCGAAGAGTCATGAAGCGAACCGCCCTGTTTTCGGGAGTCATCATGCTGCTCACGGCCTGTGTCGCCGAGGCGGTGTCGCCGGTCAACGCTTCGCGGCTGAACGGAGTCGCGATTCGCGGCTACGACCCGGTGGCCTACTTCACCGAACAGAAGCCTGTCGAAGGGAACCCGGAGCTCTCTTTGGACTGGAACGGCGCCATCTGGCGATTCGTTTCGGCGGAGAACCGCGACCGATTTGTCGCCGAGCCGACGAAGTACGCCCCCCAATTCGGCGGCTACTGCGCCTGGGCCGTAGCGCACGGCTACGTCTACGACGCCGACCCCGAGGTCTGGCGGATCTCGGAAGGGAAGCTCTACCTGAACTTCGACCAAGAGGTGCAGGCGAAGTGGAGCCAAGACATCCCCGGCTGGGTGGCCCACGCCGAGGAGAACTGGCCCAAGCTGCTGGCTGAAAAATAGCGTCGCGCCAGCGTCCGCGTTCGATCGAGTCGGTTACACTCTGTTCTGTGCAACCGGAGACGATGGACGCCGCGGGCGGTTTCGCCGGCGCGAGTTCCGAGGCCGCGCTCCTGGCGGCGCTCCGCGCCGGCGACGAGCGCGCTTACGAGCGCCTGGTGGTCGAGTACGGCGGCCGGCTCCTCGCCGTGGCGCGGCGTCTGATGCGCAACGAAGAGGACGCCCGCGACGCCGTACAAGAGGGCTTTCTCCTCGCCTTTCGCGCCTTGCCTCGTTTCGAGGGCCACTCCCGGATCTCGACCTGGCTGCACCGGATCGTGGTCAACGCCGCGCTGATGAAGATCCGGGCGCGGAAGTCGCGCCCGGAAGAGCCGATCGAACCGTTCCTGCCGACCTTCCAGGAGGATGGGCACTCGACGGTCGACTTCACCGCGTGGGAAGGCGGAGCGGAAAAACTGCTCGAGCGCCAGGAGACCTGCAGTCTGGTGCGGCGGGCGATCGATCGACTGCCCGACACCTACCGAAACATCCTGTTGCTGCGCGACATCGAAGAGCTGGACACGGCGGAGGTCGCCGAGCTACTCGGGATTACGCCCAACGCAGTCAAGATCCGGCTTCACCGCGCCCGTCAGGCGCTACGTCACCTGCTGGATCCGCACTTTCGGACGGAGCTCACGTGACGCCTTCTCGGGAGAGGGCAGGCGAGAGCAGCAAGGAGGGGAATCGATGAGCAGGGAAGAGCGATCGCGCGGCACTCCGACCGAGGAGAGCCTGCCTCAGTTCGAAAAGATCCGCACCGAAGACGGCACCTGGTACTTGGCGTGCGGCGAAGTGATCACCTTCCTGTTCGAGTATCTTGCGGACGAGGTAGAGGAAGCGCGCAAGTACGAATTCGATCGCCACCTGGCGGTCTGCCCTTCGTGTCGCAACTACCTCGATTCCTACCGCGAGACGCTGCTCTTGGTGCGGTCGAGCGGGCAGCTCGCGGAGGTCGAGATCCCGGCGCTGCCGCAGCATCTGGTCGACGCCATCGTCCGCGCTCGCGGCTGAGGGCCAGACAGTCGAGGAAATCGCGACGGCTCGCCCTCAGCCGCCGTGGGCGAACTCGGGGTAGAGGACCATGCCGCCGTCGACGTAGAGCGTCGCGCCGTTGACGTAGTCGGCTTCGTCGGATGCGATCCAGACCACGACCTTGGCGATGTCTTCCGGCAGACCGACGCGGCCGTAGGGGATGAACTTCAGGAGCTGGTGCTCCTTCTCCGGAGTCGCCCAGGCGTCGCGGTTGATCGCGGTCTTGATCGCTCCGGGCGAGACCGAGTTGCAGCGGACGCGATACGGCGCCAGCTCCTGGGCCATCGTCTTCATCAGCATCGAGACGCCCCCCTTCGACGCCGCGTAGTTGGCGTGCCCGGCCCACGGGATCACGTCGTGGACCGAGGAGATGCAGACGATCTTCCCCGCCGCTGCCGAGCGCGCCGGATCGACGCCTCGAGCGACGAACTCCTTCGCGGCCTCGCGAGCGCAGAGGAACTGACCGGTCAGGTTGACGTCGATCACCTTCTGCCACTGCGCCAAGGTCATCTGGTGGAACGGCGCGTCCTTCTGTAGGCCGGCGTTGTTGACCAGGATGTCGATGCCGCCGAACGCCCGGCGCGCCGCGTCGAACATGGCGACGACCTCGCCCTCGTTCGAAACGTCGGCGCGCACGGCGATCGCGGTGCCGCCCCCCTGTTCGATCTCGGCCACCACCGCCGCCGCGGCGTCGGGACCTGTGACGTAGTTGACGGCGACGGCGGCGCCGGCGGCGCCGAAGCTCTTGGCGATCGCGGCGCCGATGCCGGAGCTGGCGCCGGTGACGATCGCGCGCTGTCCTGCGAGTAGCTTCTTCATCTCGACCTCTCCTGGTTTCTGCCTGCGGTTGGCGGTTGGATGCTGTGGTGCGTAGCGGGTTTCCTCGGGCTTCCTCGCCGCCGAGAGGAAACGCCAGCGGACGATCGACATCCAATCCTCGACCCGGAGCGGCCTGTCGCCGATTTCCGCATCTACCGAGGAGGACCGAGATGTTCCACTGGCTCGCTCGCACTACTGCCACCGTCGCCGTCGTCGCGGCCGGACTCACGCCGGCGCTCGCCGATCACGGCGGCAAGCAGCTGAATAATCTGAACGGAGACGGCATCCTGGTCGACGGCTACGACGTCGTCGCCTACTTCACCGACAACAAGCCGGCGCAGGGGAGCAGCCAGTTCTCGAGCCGCTACGACGCCGCCACCTACTGGTTCGCCTCGGCCGAGCACAAGGCGCTCTTCGACGCCGAGCCCGCCAAGTACGCGCCGCAGTTCGGCGGC
>CAZPYU010000001.1:0-11265 GCA_964590905.1 uncultured Thermoanaerobaculia bacterium | reverse complement strand
ACGTGACGCTCAACATCGGGGGAACCCTGTCGCGTCCGCTGACCAGCTTCGCCTCCGACCCGCCGCTTCCCGATCTCGAGATCGTTGGCCTGCTGACCACCGGGTCGCCGCTCGACTCCTCGGCGGTCCTCGGCTCCGAATCGGTGCTCGGCGCTGCCGGCGCGCGGAGCACCGCTGCCGAGGCGCTCCTCTACGGACAGGCGGCGTCGTTGGTCGGCGCTCGGGTCGGAAAGCTGTTCGGCTTCGATCAGGTGCGCGTCGAGCCGCTCACGTCGGGCGACGCGGTTTCGGCGGCCCGGGTGACTGTCGGTAAGCGGCTCTCCCGTCGTCTCTTCGTGACCTACTCGACCGACTCCTCCTCGACGGCGCAGCAGCTCTTCCAGGTCGAGTGGCAAGCCACCGAGGGACTCGTTCTGGTCTTGACCCAGACCGGGAACGAGGCGTACTCGGTCGACGCGCGCTGGGAGTCGCGTTTCTAATGCGGCGAGCTCTCTGCCTGGCCGCCTGCCTGGTGGCTCACTTTCCCGCGCTGTCGGCCGCGGTCGACCAGCCGATCGTGCGGCGTCTTGTCGTGCGCTCGTCAGCGAGCGTCGAAGAGGGAGAGCTCCTGCCCCTGTTGGCGATCCGGCCCGGCGAGCCGCTTACCGCCGATCGCGTGCGACGTACTTTGCGCAGCCTCCGACTCGCCGGACTGGCGTCGGAGGTCGAGCTGCTCGAAGAGCCGATGGCAGACGGCGTCGCGGTCGACCTGGTGCTCCATCCCGACGTGCGCGTCGACGCGGTCTTCGTCGTGGGCGCGACCGAGATCTCGCCGCGCAAACTGTCGAGCGAGCTGCCCCAGCGGCGCGGCCAGCCGCTGCGCGAGGATCGCGTGCTGCGTGGCCTTTATCGGATCGAGGAGCTCTACGCCGAAGAGGGGTGGCGCGACGCGTCGGTTCAGCTCGAAGTCGTGCCGGCCGCCCAAGCGGGCGCCGTCGAGGTGACCTACCGCGTCGCCACGGGCGAACGGACGCGAGTCGGGGAGGTTCGATTCGACGGCCTTTCCGGCGTCGCTGCCGCCGAGGCGGTCGCTGCGCTCAAGGCGCGACCCGGCGAGCCGCTGCGACCGGCCGCAGTGCGCGAGGATGCCGAACGGCTAGCGCATTTCTTGATTCGCCGCGACCATCGCTCCGCGGTGGTCGAGCCGGCGATCGAGTCTCCCGGTGCCGAGCCCCACCGCGTCGACTTGCTTTGGCGCGTCGTTCTCGGTCCGCGATTCCAGTTCGAGATCTCGGGTGCGGAGCGCAAGACGCTCGAGAAGCGGGGTCTCCTCCCCTTCCTCGGCGATGCGGGCTTCGACGACGCCCTCCTAACCCAGGCCATTGCCGATTTGCGCACCTATTTCCAGGAGCGCGGCCATTACAAAGTCATCGTGAAGGAGAGCCGCAGCGAGAGCCCGGCGGAGATTCGGCTGCGGCTCGACGTCGAGCCGGGCCCACGCTGGGAGCTTGCGGAGGTCCGTTTCACCGGGAACGACTCGTTCTCCGCCGAGCGGTTGCAGCGACTGATCGCCACCTCTCCCCGTCGGGTGATCCAGCTCGAGCGCGGCCGGCTCGTCGACGTCGAGCTCGAGGAGGATCTCGCCAACCTGCGCTCGTTCTACGCGCTCGAGGGGTTCGACCGGGTGCGCATCGGCCCGGCGCGCGTCGAAGAGCTGCCGGGTCGTGAGCTCGCCGTCGTTGTTCCGATCGTGGAGGGCCTCCGGCGTACGACCGCGACGGTCGCGATCGAGGGCCTGGCGACGGTTGCCGCCGAATCGCTCGCGGTCGGCCTACCGCTCAGCGCAAACGGACCGTTCCACCAGCTGCTCCTCGACGCCAGCGTCGAGACGCTACGCGGTCGCCTCGAAGCCGAGGGCTACGGCGCCGCCATCGTGGAGCCCGAGCTGGCCTGGGACGCCAGCGGTACTTCGGCCAACGTGACGTTTCGGATCCTCGAAGGGGAGCGCTCGATCGTCGAATCGATCGTGATTCGTGGCACGACTCGAACGGCCACCGACGTCGTGCGCCGTTTCGTGGCGCTCGAGCCGGGCGAGCCGATCTCCACCGCGCGGCGGCTCGAAGTGCAGCGGGCGCTCTACGGGCTCGGGATCTTCTCGCGGGTCGAGGTGCGCTCCGCCGTCAACGACTCCGACTTCGCGGCCCGCGAAGTAATCGTCGAGGTGGACGAGGGTCGGCCGCGGTCGGTGGCCTACGGCGCCGGCTACGACTCGGAGAGCGGCGTCCGCGGCCTCTTGCGTTTCGCGCACGCCAACCTCGGCGGCCGCGCGGCCGCATTCCAGTTCGACGCGCTGGTGGCCCAACGCGATCAGCTCTTCCGCGGCGTGCTGCGCCAACCCTACCTCGGGCGGTGGCCGATCGAGACGCGGCTCTCCGCCTATCGCCAGGCCGAGGACCGCCCCGACTTCGACGTCAACCGCCGCGGCGGTCAGCTCGGCGTCGAGCGCAGCTTCGGTCGTCTCCGAATCGGCCTGTTCGCCGACTACCGCATCGTCGAGCTTCTGACCGCGGCGTCCGAAGAGGTAGT
Organism: uncultured Thermoanaerobaculia bacterium; assembly: GCA_964590905.1. Classification (GTDB taxonomy): domain Bacteria; phylum Acidobacteriota; class Thermoanaerobaculia; order Multivoradales; family JAGPDF01; genus JACTMI01. Next base: position 8,700 of record CAZPYU010000001.1, on the reverse strand, counting down.
GCCGCGAGAGAGCCGCAATGCACGTGTCGCGAGCCTCGCGCCGACGCTTCTTTGGGACCGCCGCGACGACCCGGTCGATCCGACGCGCGGCTGGAGCGCCACGCTTCAGCTCGAGCGCGCCCTGCCGATCGCCTCCGCCGACGCGGACTACGTCAAACTCTTCGCCCAGTGGACGGCGTTTCGCCCGATCGGCTTCGGCACTGTCGCAGTTGCGCTGCGTAGCGGGCTGCTCGAGCCCCGCGCCGCGAGCGCAGTTCTGAATCTACGACCGATCGATGCGGTGCCCGCCGCGGAGCTGTTCTACGCCGGCGGACGCACGACGCACCGCGCTTTCGGCCGCGACGAGCTCGGCATCCTCGGCGAAACCCTCTTCCTCGACGAGCTCGGCGATCCGCTTGCCCGTGGTGGCGGAGCGCTGGCGCTGCTGAACCTCGAGTGGCGCTTCCCGCTGGTCGGAGCCTTGGGCGGCGAGCTCTTCGTCGACGGCGGCAACGTCTGGCGCGAGTTTGCCGACTTCGATAGCGCGGACGTTCGCTGGGGCGCGGGCGTCGGCCTGCGTTACGCCTCGCCGATCGGACCCTTGCGGCTCGAGATCGGCTGGAAGCTCGACCGCCAACCGTTCGAAGGGGCGTACCAGGCGTTCGTGAGCCTCGGCAACGCGTTCTAGGGAGCGCAAGGGCGTTACACGCTGACTGTTAGAGTCCGAGTCTCCGAAGCATGAACGATCCCGCACCGGTCATACCTCCCTTCGTCGACGTCGCTCAGGCGAGCGAGCAGTTCCGGCGCGGCGGCTTCGTGATCCTGGTCGACGACGAGGATCGCGAGAACGAGGGCGATTTGGCGATCGCCGCCGAGCGGGTTACACCGGAGGCGATCAACTTCATGGCCCGCTTCGGCCGCGGCCTGATCTGCCTGGCGCTCACCGAGGAGCGCTGCGACAAGCTCGACTTGCCGCTCATGGTGCGCGACAACAGCTCGCCGTTCGGAACCGCTTTCACTGTCTCGATCGAGGCGCGCGGCAAGATCACGACCGGGATCTCGGCCGCCGATCGCGCCGCGACCATCCGCACCGCCGTCGAGGCCTCGACCCGCCCGACGGATCTGCTCCGGCCCGGCCACGTCTTCCCGCTGCGTGCGCGGCGCGGCGGGGTGTTGAAGCGCGCTGGGCAGACCGAAGCTTCGGTCGATCTGGCGCGACTCTCGGGCCTCGCGCCGGCGGCGGCGATCTGCGAAATCATGAACGACGATGGCACCATGGCCCGCGTTGCGGACCTAGTGGCCTTCGCGCGCCACCACGAGCTGCCGATCCTGACCGTTGCCGAGTTGATCCGGCACCGGCTGCGCCACGAAACGATCGTCGAGCGGCTCGCGTCCCCCCGCCTTCCGACCACTCGAGGCGAGTTCACGCTCTATGCCTACCGCGCCGAGGCGACCCGCGAGGAGCACCTGGCGCTGGTGATGGGCGAGATCGACCCCGAAGCAGCGATCCTGGTGCGCGTCCACAGCCAGTGCCTGACCGGCGACGTCTTCGGCTCCTCGCGCTGCGACTGCGGCGCACAGCTCGAACTGGCGCTGGAGCGGATCGAGGCGGAAGGGCGGGGCGTGCTCCTCTATCTGCTGCAGGAGGGGCGCGGTATCGGACTGGTCAACAAGCTGCGCGCTTACGAACTCCAGGACCGCGGCCACGACACCGTCGAAGCAAACGAGCGGCTCGGTTTCCGCGCCGACCAGCGCGACTACGGAGTCGGGGCGCAGATCCTGCGCGATCTAGGAGTGCGCAAGATGCGCCTGATGACCAACAATCCAGGCAAGTACGTGGCGCTCTCCGGATTCGGGCTCGAGATCGTTGAGCGCTTGCCGCTGGAGGTCCCTCCCACCGAAACGACGCGCGCCTATCTGCGCGTCAAGCGCGAGAAGCTCGGCCACTTGCTGAAGCTGGTTTGACTGGGGACAGCCTCCGGGTCGACCCGAAGTGCAGGAATTTGAATCGACCAGCCTTCGGCCCGTGCCCGATTCGCGGCTCAGCGCTCCGAGCTGAACTCGTCGAAGTTGTAGCCGCCGACGCCGGTGCAGATATCGCCGGTCGCGTTCTGCAGTCCGATCCGCACCTTGTCGACCGAGAAGGTGTCGTTGTCGACGCCCGACTGCGCAGTTTTCGTAACGCAGCTGGTGGTGCCGTCGGCGTTGCACTGGGTCAGCTTGACGAAACCGTTGGTGGCCCCGTTGGCGGTGTCGGTTTGCCACTCGAGGGTCACCTTGCGGATCGAATTGGGCGAGGTCTGCGAGACCAAGACGAGGTTGCCGAGGTTGGTGTACTTGAGGTTGTCGTTCATGTACTTGGTCCGCAGTTGCCAGTTGTTGTCGCCGGTGTTGCGGCGCAGCGAGAGCTGCACGATCGTCTTTCCGCTGGGTGCGTAGACATTGAGGATGCGCACCTGGCCGTTCGAGGGCAGCTTCAGCGCGGCGGGGCGCATGAGGAAACTCGCCTTGTAGTGCTTCTCGGCGTTGGGGTGCTGACTCTCGACGTAGACGTTGTTGGTCGAGCCGTCGCAGTTGACCTGGAGCCCGAACGAGCCGGCGAGGGCCGCGCCACCGGTCACCGACAGCGAGTTGGCGGCGAAACCGGAGCTAGCGACAAGCAATCCGGCGGCGGCAATTCCTAGGGCTCTTTTCATGACTGATGCTCCTGTCGCGACCCGGGGAGCCCAAATCTCTGGGTTCGTGATCGCTTCAGGAGTGGAGACGGGAGATCGCACCGCATCTTCCTGGAGGTAGCGAGCAGGGGCTCAACCTTCTCGGAAAGACAGCGATTGGGCGAGATCTGGACCGCGGGAAGCGGCCGCGCGCGTAAAGCTTAGTTAAGAAGACTAAGATCTTCGAGCCCACTTGACACCCTTTGGCTTCCGCGCTACCTTGTTAGCACTCAGTCGCGGCGAGTGCTAACGAGGGAAGATCGCCGCTCTCGTCGTCAGTCTCATCCCTCACCCAGCTAGGAGGAACGCATCGTGACCATCCGTCCCCTGCACGACCGCGTCGTGGTCGAGCGCCTCGAGCAGAAAGAGCAGGTTCGCGGCGGGATCATCATTCCCGACACCGCCAAGGAGAAGCCGCAAGAGGCCGAAGTGATCGCCGTCGGCCCCGGCAAGCTCAACGACGAAGGCAAGCGCGCCCCGATGGACGTCAAGAAGGGCGACCGCATTCTCATCGGCAAGTACTCCGGGAGCGAGATCAAGCTCGACGACAAGGAGTACACCATCCTGCGCGAGGACGAGATCCTCGCCGTCCTCGAGAAGTAAGCGAACCGCAACGATTCCCGGAGGAATATTCGCAATGTCCGCAAAGCAGATCACTTACTCGGAGGACGCGCGTAGCGCCATTCTCCGCGGCGTCAACAAGCTGGCTGAGGCAGTCAAAGTGACCCTCGGCCCGAAGGGTCGGAACGTGGTCATCGAGAAGAAGTTTGGCTCGCCCACGATCACCAAGGACGGCGTCACCGTCGCCAAGGAGATCGAGCTCGCCGACCCGCTCGAGAACATGGGCGCCCAGATGGTGCGCGAAGTCGCTTCCAAGACCTCCGACGTGGCCGGTGACGGCACGACCACGGCGACGGTTCTGGCCCAGGCGATCTTCCGCGAGGGTTCGAAGAACGTCACCTCCGGCGCCAACCCGATGGAGCTCAAGCGCGGCATCGAGCTGGCGGTCAAGGCGGTGGTCAACTCGATCGACAAGATGTCGAAGCCGGTCGAGGGCAAGGAGATCGCCCACGTGGGGACGATCTCGGCGAACAACGACCCGGAGATCGGCAAGATCATCGCCGAGGCGATGGAGAAGGTCGGCAAGGACGGCGTGATCACTGTCGAGGAGGCGAAGGGTCTCGAGACCAATCTCGAGGTGGTCGAGGGCATGCAGTTCGACCGCGGCTACCTGTCGCCCTACTTCGTCACCGACGCCGAGCGGATGGAGGCGGTGATGGAGAACGCCAAGATCCTGATCTACGAGAAGAAGATCTCGTCGATGAAGGACCTGCTGCCGATCCTCGAACAGGTGGCGCGGCAGGGTAAGCCGCTGCTGATCGTCGCCGAGGACGTCGAGGGCGAGGCGCTCGCTACTCTGGTGGTCAACAAGCTGCGCGGCACGCTGCAGATCTGCGGCGTCAAGGCGCCCGGATTCGGCGATCGCCGCAAGGCGATGCTCGAGGACATCGCGATCCTGACCGGTGGCAAGATGATCACCGAGGATCTCGGCATCAAGCTCGAGAACGTCAAGTGGGAGGATCTCGGCGAGGCGAAGAAGATCGTCATCAACAAGGACGACACGACGATCGTCACCGACACCGACGACAAGAAACGCCGTGAGGCGATCTCCGGCCGCGTCAAACAGCTCCGCACCCAGATCGAGGAGACGACCTCCGACTACGACCGCGAGAAGCTGCAGGAGAGGTTGGCGAAGCTGGTCGGTGGCGTGGCGGTGATCAAAGTCGGCGCCGCGACCGAGACCGAGATGAAGGAGAAGAAGGCGCGGGTCGAGGACGCGATGCACGCCACCAAGGCGGCGGTGGAAGAGGGGATCGTCGCCGGCGGCGGCGTGGCTCTCCTGCGTGCCATCGCGGCTGTCGACGGCATCCAGGCGGAGGGCGACGTGGCGGTCGGCGTCAAGATCGTCCGCCGCTCGCTCGAGGAGCCGGCGCGCCAGATCGCGGCCAACGCCGGCGAGGAGGGTTCGGTGATCGTTCGCCAGATCCTCGCCGAGAAGGGCAACATTGGCTTCAACGCCAGCAGCAACAAGATGGAGGACTTGGTCAAGGCGGGCGTCATCGACCCGGCCAAGCTGGTCAAGACCGCGCTCGTGAATGCCGCCTCGATCGCCGGTCTGATGCTCACCACCGAAGCGATGGTCACCGAGATCAAGGAGAAGGACAAGGCCCCAATGATGCCGGGCGGTGGCGGCGGCATGGGCGGAATGTACTGATCCGGAGCGGGTTCACCCGCTCCGTTCTCGATAGTCGGGCCGGCGGAGGCAACTTCGCCGGCCTTTTTCTTTCCGCTCGGCGAGGCGAGAGATCGCCTGCTACCTGCGCCAGGCGTTTTCGAGACCGGAAGCGGCGCAAGCGCGAGATTCAGGGCGGCCTGGGGCCTGACAGAATCGCCTGCGGCCAGATGACCCAGCCTCCTCCCTCTTTACGAGAGCCCGAGACGCAGGAGAGGGCCGGCACGAGCTCTCCTCCTCCGAAAACTAGCGGCTCCACTCTCCTCGACTCCGAGAGGGTGCAGACGCTCGCCTCTGTCGGCTGTCTCGCGGCGGCCACTGTACAAATCGCGCACTACCTGGCGGCGATGGGGCCGTATCCGGTGGGCGATGCGCTGGTCACGATCCCAGCGCTGCTCGATTGGTCGGCAGCCGATCCGGCTGGCACCGATGCGATCGTGGACTACAACCGCGGCATCACCCCAGCGGGCTATCGACTGCTCTTCGGCCTCCTCTCGCCCTGGCTCGATGCCACGCAGCTCGCTCCACTGTTGCCGTACCTGCTCTATCCGTTGACGCTGCTCGGGATCTTTCGCGCGGCGTTGGGGCTCGCCGGTCTGCCGGCGGCGATTGCCGCTGTTCTGCTGCCACTCACCGCGTACAGCAAGTTGATCCAGTCCGTCTCGGTCGGCATTCCCCGCGTCTTCGCGCTTCCGATCGTGGCGCTGGCAGCAGCAGCCCTGGTCCGCGGATCCGTTTCCGTTCTCGTGGCCCTGACGATCGCTGGGGCGTTGTTCTATCCAGTGGCAGGCGTCGTCGTGGGTGTCGCCCTGAGCCTGACGCTCGTGGTGCTCCCGGCCTCGAGTCGCGGGGCGGCGCGCGAATGGAGCGCGCGGAAGCGCTGGGCGGTCCTCGGATCGACCGCAATCGTTTCGATCGCCTGCATGGCCCCGCAACTTCCGACACTCCGGCGCTGGGGTCCGACCGTCCGGTCGAACGCCGTGGCGGAGTTTCCCGAGCTGGGAGCGCAAGGTCGCTACACCGACAAGAACCGTGCCCCGTTCGAGAGTCTGATGCTGCGCTCGAAACTCGAGGCTCGTGATTTGGTCGTCGAACAGCGATCGGGGGGGCTGGATCGCTCGACACCGAGATGGATCGTCACGAAGATGAGGAAGGCGCTCTCTTTGCTCCTATTTGCCCTGGCGCTCGGCGCTCTCTTCGTCGCCTGGCGCTCGCCGGAGATGCTGCGGTTCCTCGCCCTTCCCGGCGCCGCGGCCGCCGGTTTCGTCGCGGCGGTCCCGGTGTCGCCACTGCTCTACCTGCCGCCCCGCTACCTCACGTTCACGGTGCCCATCGTCGTCGCGATCGTCTGGGCAACTGTGCCGACGCTCCTGGGGAAAAAGGTCCGACTCCGGGGCAGCTGGGGCCTCGGCCTACTGTTCGTCGCCGGCTGGATCGGATTCACCGGCTGGGCTCATCCCCCGGGTCGTGAACGCGGCGCCTCGGGGGCCGAGACCGCGATTCATGCATTCGCTGCCGGTTCCGAATTGACTGCCCGCTTCGCGGGATTCCCGACTGGGCCGGTGCAGCGCGTCGGCATCCTTTCGCGGCGGCTCGTCTACTCGAGCTTCGAGCTGCACAACATCTACCATCGGCGCTATGCGCTCGAGCTGCGAGAGCGGACCCGACTCTTGACGACTGCACTTTTCGGTTCTGAGGTGACGGCGCTTCAGGAGCTGCGGGATCGCTACGAGGTGCGCTACCTGATCGTCGATCGTCGGCATCTGCAAGCGCCGCCGCGTTACTTTCAACCGTTCGTCGCCGAGATCGTCGAGACTTGGACGCGCGGTCGAACGGCCGGCTTCGTGGTGGAGAGCTCGCGCGACAAGCTCGAGGTCTTCTCTGCGGACCCGTTCTTCGTTCTAGATCTCGCTCGCCTCGGGGACGATGCCGTCTCTGTGAGTCGTTGAGCGCCTCTTCGGGGCACGCGGTCGCCGGTGGCGGAGGGTTCTGCCTTGTCGCCGCACGAGCGCGCCAAGAGAGAGTGTTACTCTCGCAACACTCCCGATTTCGTTCGATGCGTACCGTACTTCTGTTCATCGCCATGGGTTCGACGCTGCTGCATCTGGCTTGCCGAGCGCCCAGCAAAGCTCCGCGGCACAACTTGCTGTTCATCGTCATCGATGCGCTGCGGCCCGATCATCTCGGGGTTTTCGGCTACCACCGCGACACCTCACCCACCATCGACGCGCTCGCGCGCCGCGGCGCAAACTTCACAAACGCTCGCAGCGCTGCCAACCTGACGCGCAGCTCGGTGCCGTCGCTCTTCACCGGCGTCTATCCGTCGGTGCACGGCGTATTTAAGATCGAGCACCGAATGAGCAGCAACTTCCGCACCCTGGCCGAGATTCTCCACGATCGCGGTCTCGCCACAGCTGCCTTCATGCCCAATCCGAATCTCCGGCGAAAGTTCAACTTCGGGCAAGGGTTCGAGCTCTACGACGACCAGGTCTTTCCGGACGATCCATCGCTTCCAAACCACGAGCTCTACGAGACCGCGCGGCGGATCGAAGCGCGCGCCCTGCACTTTCTCGACGAGCGGCCGGGTCGCCCTTTCTTCCTCTACCTCCACTATCGCGACGTGCACGCGCCCTACTCGCCGCCGCCGCCCTACGATCGGCTCTTCTGGAGCAAGGACCCGCCATCTCGCGAACCGGGCGAGCGGAGGGTCACTGCGGGGAACCAGCGGCGAAGAGCGAGATTCGAGCGACACCATCTCGATTCCGAGGAGGTGGAGTTCACTGTGGCTAGCTACGACGCCGAGATTCGCTACACCGACGACCGCCTCGCGGAGCTGCTGCAGAAGCTCGAAGCACGCGGTCGGCTCGCGAATACCCTGATTGTCCTGACCGCGGATCACGGCGAGGCTTTCTTCGAGCACGGTCAACGGACCCACGGCAACGAGCTTTGGGAGGAGGAGGTGCGCGTGCCGCTCCTGATTCTGGTTCCCGATGGGCGCGGATCCGGCCTGGAGATCGCGGCTCCCGTGTCGGGCGTCGATCTGCTGCCCACGCTGCTCGATCTGCTGGCGATCGACGAGCGCCCGAGCGTGCTCTCGGGAGAGAGCCTCGCACCGCTTCTCGACGGGGGAGCGCTTGCGCGGCGCCCCGTTTTTGCCGAGAGGGAGGACCGAGTCGCGATCTGGGATGGTGGCTGGAAGCTCATTCGAACCGAAGGCGGAGTTTGGCGTCTCTTCGACCTCGCACGCGATCCGGGCGAGCGCTCCAACCTGATGGGAGTGGAGCCGGAGCGGGCGCGCGCGATGCTCGAGGAGATCAGTACCCATCGCCGGCGATGGCAGCGCTCTGCGCTCGACTTCGCCCCGGGCCACGAGAGGGTCGACTCGGAGACCGAGTCCGAGCTCAGAGCGCTCGGCTATCTCTGAGGACCGGCGTAGCAGCGACGGTTGTCCAGCTCCGCCGATGGCCTGGCCGTTAGACTGGGCATCGAGTCATGCCGAAACCGGCCGAGTCCAATCTCTGCTCACTCTTCGCGCGTGCCGCGGATCGGGCGCCGGAGCGCGCGGCGCTCGTGGTGCGCGAGCCGGGCGGCGAGGCCGTCTGGAGCTACGAACGGCTCTGGTCGGCGGCGCGCCGGCTGGCGGTGGCGTTCGCCGAGCGCGGCGTCGGGCGCGGCGACCGGGTCGCGCTGCTGGCTCCCGCGAGCGCCGAGCTC